>MEYF01000032.1 GCA_001775755.1 Candidatus Aminicenantes bacterium RBG_19FT_COMBO_65_30
ATGAAGAACGACGTCGTCCAGGTGATGAGGATATGACGCGGGCCCTTGGAGGCCAGGCGGCTGAAGGCCTTGATGACGAAGACGAAGAGGACGGCCTGGGCCCCGCTCAGGTAGCTCTTGACCACGGCGGCGTCCTTGTCGACGAGGAGAAGGGATTCGCGCAGGGGCTTGAGGATGTAATAAGCCAGGAGGAGGAGGAAGACGTTCAGGGCCAGCAGGAGCGCCTTGGGGGCTTCGCCGCGGCGGATGTCGGCGAAAAGCCTGAGGAACCGATAGCCGAGATGGTAGCGGATTTCCCTTACAGGAACGGTTCCCGCCGTCGACGGATCGGACATCTTTCCGCTCCTTTCCGCGCAATCAGAAAAGGACGTTCGCTTCCCCCGCGACCTTGATCTGCATACGGATGAGCCGGACGACGAGCTGCCGGCGCGCATTGAGCGCCGCGACCTCCTCTCCGTTGAGGTAGCGGCCCAGGTAGCCGGCGACGGTCTTATCGTCCCACGCCTGGAGCTTCCTGTAGAGGAGCCGTGAGCACTTGCGGATGGTGCAGTGGGGAACGTCGTCCTTTATCGGCGCAAAGGCCTCGGAGAAGTCGACCCGGTAGATCTTCCCGTCGTCGCGGCTGATCAGCGTGTCCTTCTCGTTCCGGCAGTCGTCGTAGACGAGGTTCTGGAAGACCAGCAGATCGGCCATGGCTTTTTCGAAGTACTCCGGATCCTCCGGGGCGATGTGCTTCTCCTTGCGGTCCGCCTCCGACATGGCGTTCCCGACGAAAGCCTGCAAGCCCCCCGGGACCTCGTCGACCTGCCGCTCCACGATGGGCGGGACGTAGCCGAGTCTGAGGTACTTGTCCAGGGCGTAGGCGGCCAGGTCGTACCTGTAGCTGTCGGCGAGCGGGTCCGGCCGCCGCCGGTCGATGTACTTGAACAGGGCCGGGAGGACCACGCCCTGGGATTCCAACGTGAGCTTCCAGGCGTCGGTCCGTCCGCCGGGGCCGGGGCCGCGACCGGTGACGGCGGCCGTTCTGAGGAAGTCCGCCATCTCCTTGGGCGTAAGGGGCCTCGGAGCGGGGGGCTTGATGCCGCTGCGCTGGAAAGCCGCTTCTTCGGTCTCACCCCAAACCCGGAATTCGCCGCGCTCGTAGATCAGCGCCGAGGGGACGCCGCCGTAGCTCCCGGAGATGCCCGTGTCCATGATCCAGACCTTGTCCTGGAAGCGGGCCACGTTCCTCCTGTCGACGACGGTGCTTGAACCGCCGGGGAAACGCAGGGTGTGTCCGACGACCATGGCCCGAGCCTCGAGGTTGGCCAGGGTGCGGTCGATCTCGGCCTGGGCCGCCCTCTCGCTCTTGGTGCCGAGGCCCCTGAACCAGAGCGGGCTGTCCGGCTCGTAGACGATCTTCGGCTTGAAGGGGCGGCCGACCTTCTGGGGACTGCGCATCATCGCCTGGAAGAACTCGAGCTCCGAGCGCATGACGGCGTTGATCTCGCGGATCGGCCACTTGGAGAAGGCCTCGCTGATGCCGCCGTGGACGTAGACGACGTCGTTGATCTTGATGACGGTGTTCTTTTTGATGAGCCAATCCCCGTAGGTCGCGTTGAACCCCAGGACGTAGGCCCGCCGGGCTTCGGGATCCTTGCGGGCGATGATCCTCCGCCAGTAAGAAGCCAGACCTTCATCGACCGCGACGTCGAGGCTATCTTGCTCGGCCCGTTTCCTTTCCTCCGGGGGGAGGGTCTTGATGTACTCGGCCTCCTTGGCCTCGCGGAAATCGTCGGGAAGGAAGGAGACGAACTGCTCGACGCCGACGTAGTCCGGGTAGTCCAGGGCGATCCCGGTGATGTTCATCTCCTCGTGGTTCCCGAGGAGCACGTGGACCATGCCCCCCGCGGCCGCGGCTTCCTTCTCGAGGCGCATGAGGCGGTCGAAGATCTTGCGGGCGCCGGTGCCCCGGTCCAGGATGTCGCCGAGCTGGACGAGGTGCGTTTTGCCGCCGACCCAGTGGAGGTCCCCGTCGACGAGGCCGACCTCCGGGTGGGCGAGGATGAAGACGAAGCTGTCGTAGTCGCCGTGGAGGTCGGCGACGGCCACGACGCGCTCGACTCCCGTCCACGCGTAGGGGATATCAGCGGCGGGGGAGAGGCGGGAGAGCAGGACGAGAAACAGCAACAGGGGTAACGGACGATACCCCTTGAGGCCCTTTCTGCCGGAGGACATCTATATCCCTTATACTCCATATCTTTTATAGCCCAATTCGCCATGAGAATCAAGGGAAGATGTCCCGTTTGACTCCCCCCATCCGTGCTGTTATCCTGAACGCGCCATCCCACCCGTGGAGAAAGGACACACAGCCATGAGCGGACGAAGTTGCTCCTGCCGGGGAAAAAAGGCCGCGCATCGCGGGGCCGTCCCGACGGCCGTCGGACTGGCGATCTGTCTCGTCCTCGTCGGCTGCGGCGGGCCCAGCCGGAATGCCCATCCCCAGGCCGCCGCCGGGGTCAAGGTCAAGCCGGGGGTCGAGGTCTTCCTTGAAAAGCACCTCGATCTCGTCAAAGGCAAGAGGGTCGGGATCATCACCAACCCCACGGGCACGGACAGTCTGCTGAGGACGACGATCGACCTCTTTCTCGGGAATCCGGCGGTCAAGCTCGTCGCGCTCTACGGCCCCGAGCACGGCGTCCGCGGGGACGCCCAGGCGGGACAATACGTCCCCTTTTACATCGACCGGAAATACGGCCTGCCGGAATATAACCTTCCGGTCTTCAGCCTTTACGGCCAGTCGATGAAGCCCGAGGCCGGGATGCTCAAGAACATCGACGAGTTCATGCGTTCTTTTGACACCCAGGAGACGGGGAAGGTCCCCGAAGCGGCCATGGTCGAGGGGATCGACGTCATGATGTTCGACATCCAGGACGTCGGGACGCGCGTCTACACCTATGTCGCGACCATGGCCTACGCCATGCAGGCCGCGGCCGAGAACGGGATCGAGTTCATCGTCCTCGACAGGCCCAATCCTGTCAACGGCGCGGACATGGAAGGCCCCATCCTGGAATACCCCGAGTTCAGCTCCTTCCTCGGGCTCTTCCCCATCCCCGAGCGGCACGGCATGACGATGGGTGAGCTGGCCGGGATGTTCAATGATAAATTCCTGGCCCGCAAGGCCAGGCTGACGGTTATCCCCATGGAAGGGTGGCGGCGGGAGATGTGGTTCGACCAAACCGGGCTTCCCTGGGTCATCCCGTCGCCCAACATGCCCACGCTCGATACAGCGACCGTCTACCCGGGCCTGGTGGCCATCGAAGGCACGAACCTTTCGGAGGGCCGAGGCACGACCAAACCGTTCGAGCTTTTCGGCGCCCCTTGGATCGATGGCTACGAGCTGGCCAAGACGCTCAATGGCCTGGGGCTCCCTGGCGTCCGTTTCCGGGAGGCGTGGTTCACTCCATCCTTCTCCAAGTTCCAGGGCCTGCTCTGCGGCGGCTGTCAGGTCCACGTGATCGACCGGGCCGCGTTCCAGCCCTTCGCGACGGCCCTCCACGTCATCAAGACGGTCCGGGACGCCTATCCGGAGAAATTCGAGTTCCACCCGGACTACTTCGATAAGGTCATGGGCACGGCTTCGGTGCGCCTGGCCCTCGAGGCGGGGACCGACATCGGGACGATCCTCGATGGCATCAAGCCCGGCCTCGAGGCCTTCGCCGCCCTCCGCAAGGCTTATTTGCTTTATTAAGGGGGTCAAACCTTAATTCTTATAATTTTTTCGTTATGTACCGGATTCCCGGATTGCGCTATCAAGAAAAGTATATGATTTAAGGTTTGACCCCTTCTGGCGGGTTACCGTAAAATGGGTATCTTTCCCCTTGCCGGGACAGAACAACGAAAAGGAGAGTAACGAGATGGCAACAAAAACTCCCCGCTACGCCCTGGCCAATCCCCTGTCCCTCTTGCTCGACAAGCCCGCCGCGGATTTCACCCGGGCCGACCTCCTGAAGGTGGTCGAAACGAAACAAGTCGAGCGGATCACGTTCCACTATACCGCGATCGACGGCAAGCTCAAGGAGCTCAGCATCCCCGCCACAGACCGGTCCCACCTGGACGGCGTCCTGGCCGAAGGGGAGCGCGTGGACGGGTCGTCCCTCTTCAAGGGCATGGTCGACATGGCCCTCTCGGACCTCTACGTGGTGCCGCGATACCGTTCGGCTTTCTTCAATCCGTTCGACGAGGGCAGCCTCGACTTCGTCTGCCGCTACCTGACCAAGGACGGGACCCCCGCGCCCTTCACCTCGGACAGCATCCTGGCCCGGGCCGCGGCGATATTCCGCGAGACGACCGGCCTCGAGCTCAACGCCCTGGGCGAGCTCGAGTTCTTCCTGCTGACCACGCCCGCCGACAGGACCTACCCTGTCGAGCCCCACCGGGGATACCACGGCTCGGCGCCTTTCACCAAGAGCGGCCCGATCCTGCGCGAGATGGTCCGGCACATCGCCCGGACGACGGGGGCCGTCAAGTACGCCCACAGCGAGAACGGCTTCGTCGAGAGCGTCAGGAGCGATGTCGCGGAGATCGCGGGGCGCCTGGCCGAACAGCTCGAGATCGAGTACCTGCCCCGTCCCATCGAAGAGATGGCCGACGACCTCGTCCTCGGCCGATGGATCATCCGCAACACCGCTTTCCGCCACGGCGCGGTGGCCACGTTCACGCCCAAGCTCGAGGAGAGCGTCGCCGGCAACGGCCTGCACTTCCACCTCGAGCTCACGAGGAACGGCCGAAGCGTCATGCGGGGCGAGGACGGCAAGCTGTCGACCGAGGCCCGCAAGCTCGTCGGCGGCCTCTGCGAATACGCCGATTCCCTGACCGCCTTCGGCAACACGGTCTCCTCCGCCTACCTCCGCCTGGTCCCGAACCAGGAGGCGCCGACGCGGATCTGCTGGAGCGACCTCAACCGCAGCGCCCTCATCCGCGTCCCGCTCGGCTGGGGCAACGTCGCCGGCCTGGCCCGGACGGTCAATCCCGCCGAAACCACCGAGTTCGTGGACGAGGGGGGCGGCCGCCAGACCGTCGAGATCCGCAGCCCGGACGGCAGCGCCATCGTCCACCTGACGCTGGCCGGGATCGCCATGGCCGCCAACTGGGCCTTCAAGGGCGATCTTTCCCTGTTCAAGGACCACGGCCCCCTCGAGCTCGCAGATAACCTCTACGTCAAGGGCAATATCTTCGCCGACAAGGAGCTCCTCAAGCGGCTGCCCGTCCTCCCGGCGAGCTGCGTCGAATCGAGCCGGGTCCTCCTCCGGAAGCGGGCCCACTACGAGCGCGACGGCGTCTTCCCGCCGAGCGTCATCGACTACATCGCCGGGATGCTCCAGGCCGAGAACGATGAGTTCATGAACAAAAAGCTGACCGACCTTTCGGCCCACGATCGCCTCCATGAGATCCGGAAGATCATGCACAAGGACCTGCACAAGCATTGAGAAAGGGCGGCATGACCTCGCGGGAGCGGTGGCTGGCCGTCTTCGCGCGGCAGAAGCCCGACCGTGTCCCGACCGATTACTGGGCCACCCCCGAAGCCACGCGGAAGTTCATGCGCCATCTCGGCTGCCGCACGCGGCGCCAGATGCTGGACAGGCTCCACGTCGATTACGAGGTCTGGGTCCGGCCCCCTTACGTCGGCCCGCCCCTCCCCCGGATGCAGGACGAGTTCGGCCGCAAGTTCAGGAGCGTCGACTACGGGACGGGCGCCTATCGGGAATGCGTCCACTTCCCGCTGGCCGGCTTCGAGTCGGTCGCGGAGATCGAGAGGAATTACGTCTGGCCCACCGCCGACTGGTGGGATTCGAGCGGGCTCGCAGCCCAGGTCCGGAAGAACGAGACCCATCCCATCCGCGGCGGCGGCTCGGAGCCGTTTCTCATCTACAAGGAGCTCCGCGGCCAGGAGCAGGCTTTCGTCGACCTCGTCGAGAATCCCGAGATCGCCCACTACGGCCTGGGCAAGCTTTTCGACCTCGCTTACGAGACGTCGGCCCGGATCTACGAAGCCCTCCCCGGCCGGGTGGACATCTCCTACGTCGCCGAGGACATGGGCGGCCAGACCGACTTGATGCTCTCGGTCCGGCACATCCGCGAGTTCCTCCTGCCGGGGATGAAACGGATGATCGACCTGGCCCACCAGGCCGGCGCCCGCGTCTTCCACCACAACGACGGCAGCTGCTGGCGCATCGTCCCCGAGATGATCGACCTCGGCATCGACCTGCTCAACCCCCTCCAGTGGCGCTGTCCGGGCATGGAGCGGGAGCGGCTCAAGCGGGATTTCGGCGGGACGGTCGTCCTCCACGGCGGCATGGACAACCAGTACACCCTGCCGTTCGGGACGGTCGATGAGGTCCGGCGGGAGGTCGAGGACAACCTCCGCATCCTCGGCGCCGGCGGCGGCTACATCCTGGCGCCTTGCCACAACATCCAAGCGCTCACGCCGCCGGAGAACGTGCTGGCGATGTATGAAGCCGCTTACGAGCTCGGCCGAACCTAGCGGTCACCCTTCACGTCGCGCTTTGAACTCCGGGACCAGGCGCCTCCAGAGCGAATTGAAACGGTCTTGGAGCTCGGCGTAAAGGGCGGCGTTCCGGGAGTCCGGCTCCGCGGCGAGCTTATCCTTGGCCACGCGGCTCGAGGTGATCTCGGCGATCGACGCTTTTTCGCCCTTGGCGAGCGACCAGCACCAGATCGACTGGAGGGCCGCTCCGTAGGCCGCGGCCTCTTTCTCCCGCAGGGTCACGACCGGGGTGCCGAAGACGTCGGCCGCGATCTGGAGCCAGAGCCGGCTCTTGGCCCCGCCCCCGGTCGCCCGGATCTCGGCCGGCTTCAAGCCCAGCTTCCTCATCCGGGCGAAACCGTATCCCAGGTTGAAAACCGTGCCCTCCATGACCGAACGGGCGATATGGGCGGCGTCGAACGTTCTCCTATCGAGGCCGAAAAAGACGGCGCTCGAGAAGGGCAGGACGGGCACCCTCTCTCCGTCGACGAAGGGAAGGAACAGGAGTCCGTCCGTTCCCGGCCCCGCCCGGCGGGCCAGCCGTTCGAGCCCGGCGTTGTCGAGGCGAAAGAGGGCCTTGACGATCTCCGTCGTGTTGGTCGCGTTCATCGTGCAGAGGAGCGGCAGCCACCCGCCCGTGCTGTCGCAGAAGGCCGCGATTTCGCCCTCGGGGTCGACGAAGGGCCGGGCGAAATGGGAATAGACCGTGCCCGAGGTCCCCAGGCTGAGCGTGCAGACGCCGGGCCTGACGTTGCCGCTGCCGATCGCGCCCATCATGTTGTCGCCCCCGCCGCCGGCGACGAGGACGCGCCCGAGGCCGAACCGGCCGGCCAGGGACTTCCTCATGAAGCCGACCGGCTCTCGCGGGTGGCTGAGCGGCGGCAGCTTGGCGGCGAGGTCCGGGTCGACCGCCGCGACGGCCGCTTCGTCCCAGCGGAGCTTGCGGATGTCCATGAGGCCGGTGCCCGAGGCGTCGCCGTACTCCATGTGGGCCCGGCCGGTCAGCCAGTAGTTCAGATAATTGTGGGGGAGGAGGACGGCCGCCAGCTTCCCGAAGTTCCTCGGCTCGCGCCTCTTGAGCCAGAGGACCTTCGAGGCCGTAAAGCCCACGGCCAGGTTGATGCCCAGGCGGGCGATGACCTGGTTTTTCCCGCCGAGCGCGGCGACGATGTCCTCCGTCTCGCGGATGGTCGAGGTGTCGTTCCAGAGCTTGGCCGGGCGGATGGGCCGGCCCTTGGCGTCGAGCGGGACGAAGCCGTGCTGTTGGCCCGACACGCCGAGCGAGACCACGTTCTTGGCGTCGATGCGCGCCGCCCTCAGGGCCGCGGCCAGCGCTGTTTCCGTGGCCTTGACCCAGGTCGCCGGGTCCTGCTCGCTCGCGCCCGCTTCGAGCCTCGGGATCATGGCGTGCGCGGCGTGTCCCCGGCCGAGAACGCGGCCGCTTTCACAGTCGACGACCAAGGCTTTGGTGCCCTGGGTCCCGGAATCCACTCCGACGGCGTACACGGGCATGTCCGGCCTCCCTCGGTCCGGATTCTATGGGAGCCCCGGGCCGGCTGTCAAATTCGAAACTTGACAGAGTTCGGGGGCGAAAATAGAATGGGCCCTGCCGATGGCGGCGGACGCGGGGAAGGAGCGACTGATGAGGAAGGCCATGAGACGCGGTATCATCTTCCTTGCGCTGGCCGCCTTGACGGGAACGGTCTGGGGGGCGGGCCTGTCCTTCACGCTCAAGGCCGGCCATTTCTTTCCGGCCGACAGCCTCTTCCGCGATGTCTACAAGGGCGGCCTGGTCTTCGGCGGCGAGCTGGCCGTCCCGGTCGCCGGCGTCCTGCACCTCTGGGCCGGGGCGGAGCTTTTCGGCAAGACCGGCCTCCTGTCCCTGTCCGAGGAAGAAACGAAGCTCCGCATCATCCCCCTCTACTTGGGACTGCGCTGCCATTTCGGAAAATCGCGCGTCCGCCCCTACATCGGCGCCGCGGCCGCGTACTTCCTGTTCAAGGAAGAGAACGCGCTCGGAAGCGTCAGCGAGAGCGGCCTGGGCTTTCTCGGCCAAGCCGGGCTCCTCGCCGGGCTCGGCGGATCGGTTTGGCTCGACGTCTTCGTGAACTACCGGGCCTGCACTCTGAAGACCGAGGGCGAGGACCCGCTCGAAGCCAAGCTCGACGGCATCTCCGCCGGCCTTGGATTGGTCTTCCGCTTCTAGGGCCGGCGGCCTTGAAAAGGCCCGTCCGGACGGGTAAACTAGCATCCATGAAGACGCTCCCGAGGATCGCCGGCGCGGCCGCCGTCCTCCTCATCCTTTGCTCCCCCGGCTTCGGCGTTTTAAAGCCGGGAGCCAAGTTCGTTCCTTTCTCTCTCAAAAACGTCGACGGCAAGGACTACACGGTCACCATGGAGGAGGGGAAGCTGACGCTCGTCGTCGCCGAGACGGTCGGCGGCGAGACGAGGATCGTCAAATCCCATCCGGCCGGCGTCCTCGTCGATTTTTGGGCGACTTGGTGCGTCCCCTGCCGCAAGGCCATGCCGCACATGCAGCTGCTCAATGAGACCTACTTGCCCGCCGACGGCGAGGCCGAAGGCGGACTGCGCGTTTTCGGCATCGCCCTGGACGAGGCCGGCGGAAAAATCGTCAAGCCCTTCTATCAGAAATTGAAGATCACCTACCCGCTCCTGGCCGACCCCCCGTCGGCCGCTCCGGCCGTGGGGACTCTCGGCACGGCCAAGGACATGAAGAAAAAGTACGAGGTCCAGGAGATCCCCGTCGTTTACCTCATCGACTCCACGGGGACGATCACCCACGCCCACGTGGGCTTCAAGGAAGAGCACATCGTCGAACTCGACACGGCCGTCAAGGCCCTGCTCGGGGGAGCGAAGCGGTGAGGCGCAAGCTCCCCTGGGTTCTGCTCATCGTGTTCCTGGGGATCATGGTCGCCGGGCTTCTCCTCGGCGAGTACAAGACGGTCCTCGAAAAGGCCGTCACGGTCTGCCTCGACTGCATCGGGATCGGCTGAGCGGAGCCATGGACGCGAAGGACAAGACCAACGCCGTCCGCAAGCCCCGAGAAAAAAGGGCCTGGTACCAGGCCGCTTTTGCTCTTGGCCTCAACGCCTGGCTGCCGGCCTGGTTCAAGGGCGAGATCTTCCAGGGCGGCGTCAAGGGCGTCTGCGTCCCGGCCCTCAACTGCTACTCCTGCCCCTCGGCCCTGGGCGCCTGTCCTATCGGGGCCCTCCAGAACTCCTTCGGCGGCCTGCGCTTCAACCTGTCGGTCGCCGAAAAGAAGTTCGGCCTCTACGTCGCCGGCTTCCTCGGCGCCGTGGGCAGCGTCGTCGGCCGCATGCCCTGCGGCTGGATCTGCCCGTTCGGCTTCATCCAGGAGCTCCTTCACAAGATCCCGACACCCAAGGTCCGCCTGCCGCACTTCATGTCCTATTTCCGCTACGTCGTCCTGGCGACCATGGTCGTCGCCCTGCCGCTCCTCATCGTCGACCAGTTCGGCTTCGGCCAGACCTGGTTCTGCAAGTGGATCTGTCCCGCCGGCACGCTCGAAGCGGGCATCCCTCTCGTCATCCTCAACGCCGACCTGCGCGGCCTCATCGGCTTCATGTACTACTGGAAGATCGGGCTCCTTGTCCTGTTCGTCGGCTGGTTCATCTTGAGCCGGCGCCCTTTCTGCCGGACGGTCTGTCCCTTGGGAGCCATCTTCGGGCTGTTCAACAAAGGCAGCCTCTTCCGGATGGCCGTCGACGACGAAAAGTGCACCCTCTGCGATAAATGCTACGAGGATTGTCCCGTCGAGATCAAGATCTACGAGTCGCCCAACACGCCCGACTGCGTCCGCTGTCTGAAGTGCGTCTCGTCCTGCAAGTTCGGGGCGATCAGCTACGAATTCCTCGGCAAGCGCGAAGTCGCCCAGGACCTGCGGCTCGAGGGCAAAACCTGACGGCCAGGACGCGGCCGCCGCTATTGGGTCATTTGCCACAAGTCGTTGAGCCGGCCTCCAGTGCCGGCCGAATCTGAGCCATATCCCCCGAAGAGCCAGAATTTGCCCTGAAGATCGATCCAGGAGATGGCAAAATATCGAGCCCCGGGGATATTTGTCGAATCGGCTGTGCCCTTGGTGCCGTACGTGCCCGACTTGCTTACGGTATTGCCGCCCGCTTCCCAGGCCCACGCAAGGAGCGTCGGGTCAAACTTCCACAGGTCATTGAGCCAGCCTCGATTGCCGAACGAATCATAGCCACATCCCCCGAAGAGCCAGAGTTTGCCACTGGAATCAACCCAGGTGAGAGCCGTATACCTTCCCCCGGGGACGTTCGCCAAATCGATCACGCCCAGCGTCCCGTAGCTGCCTAACCGATCTCCGGTATCACTGCCGGATGCCCAAGTCCATTCAAGGGTTGTCGGGTCATACTTCCATAGGTCATTGAGATCGCCACGAGTGCCGGCCGAATCCAAGCCATCTCCGCCGAAGAGCCAGAGTATGCCGCTGGGATCGAACCAGGATACAGCCTCATACCTTCCCCCGGGGATGTTTGCCGGATCGGCCGTGCCCTTTGTGCCGTAGGTCCCCGCCTGGTCCATGGCATTGCTGCCGGATACCCAGGTCCATTCAACGGTCGTCGGGTCATACTTCCACAGGTCATTGAGCCAACCTTTATTACCGGCCGAATCATAGCCGTATCCTCCGAAGAGCCAGAGTATGCTGCTGGAATCAAGCCACGATACAGCCCCTGCTCTTGCCCCGGGGACGTTTGATGGAGCGGCCATGCCCTGCGTGCCGTAGGTGCCCGCCTGATCTCCGGCGTTGTTGCCGGATACCCAGGTCCATTCGAGGGTTGCCGGGTCATACTTCCACAAATCATTGAGACTGCCGTAATGGCCGGTCTCATCATAGCCAAGTCCCCCGAAGAGCCAGAGTTTATCCTGGGGGTCGCTCCAGGATACAGACCCGACTCTCGCCCCGGGGACGTTTGATGGAGCGGCCATGCCCTTTGTTCCGTAGATGCCCGCCTGAAATCTGGCATCGCTGCCGGATACCCAGGTCCATTCGAGGGTTGCCGGGTCAAACTTCCATAGGTCATTGAGCTGGCCGATATAGCCGGCCGGATCATAGGCATATCCCCCGAAGAGCCAGAGGTTGCCGCCGGTATCGATCCAGGATACGGCATGTTCTCTCGCCCCGGGGACGTTTGATGGATCGGCCGTGCCCTGGGTTCCGTAGGTGCCCGCCTGATTCACCGTATTGCTGCCTGATACCCACTTCCACTTATGGGTCGAAACCGGCGGTGGAACGCCGTCGTCTCCGCTCTGTTGGCAAGCCGAAAGGAAGGCTAAAAACGAAAAAACCAATATTCCCAACTTCCATGCGCTCTTCATACGACCTCCGTCTCTCTTTTCCTTCTCGCCACTAAAAACGCCCGCTTTCGTCAACTTGATTCACTCAGCCTTATTTATTGCGTCGGCAGGTCATACCGCGATCACAGCTAAAAGATAAGAATTTGCACTAATATCCCGTGCACATACTCACC
>MEYF01000033.1:0-154 GCA_001775755.1 Candidatus Aminicenantes bacterium RBG_19FT_COMBO_65_30
GAAACCTTTTTTCCCGTGAATCGACTCGCGGAACTTGACCACGGTCTCCTCGTGGCACGCGGCGCACTGGTCGATGCCCGCGTATTGTCCCTCTTGGCGGGCCGCGGCCCTCTCGGGAGCGGCCAGAAGCACCAGGCCGGTCAAAGCCAGGAAG
>MEYF01000033.1:164-13270 GCA_001775755.1 Candidatus Aminicenantes bacterium RBG_19FT_COMBO_65_30
CAGCCAGAGCGGGGGGCGTGGTCTTGTGTCGGCCTTTCATGGGAACCTCCTTTCCTCTTTCCGCTGCCGGTAGTCGTTGATATGCGGAATCTCGATTTCATACATAGACTATAGGATTGATAAAAATACTCGAAATTGAGGGTTCCTGTCAAGCCCGTTCGCGGCATTTTTTTAAAAATATTTCCTGAATTGGACTTTCCCCGGGTTTCCCCCGTAGGAGCCCTCCATCTGCCGCCGTCCCGGGCCCACGTTCTTTCCCGGCCCCAAGAGGTGTATCATGGTAGGGGAATAATCCCTGCGGCGAGGTGTATGACCTATGGGAGCTCCGACGAGACCGCAAGAGCATCCGGAGGATGCCGTCCTCGTCAGGAAAGCCCAGCAGGGAGACATGGACGCCTTCGAGAGCCTGGTTAGGGAATACCAGCAAAGGGTATACGCTCTCTGCCGGCGACTGACCGGCGCGCACCAGTCGGCCGACGACCTCGCCCAGGAAACGTTCATCAAGGCCTATTTCGCCCTGGCCAGGTTCGACGCCCAATGGCCCCTCTACCCCTGGCTCCGGAAGATCGCCCTCAACTCCGGACTCAACTACCTCAAAGCCCGGGGCCGGGAGAAGCCGCTCGAGGAAGTGTCGATCGGGGCACGGCGGATGCCCACGGCCCCCCGGGCCGACGATCCGGAGGAACGGCTGGAGATGGCCGAGTTCCAGGCCCGGCTTGACGGAGCTGTGGAATCGTTGCCGTCCGACCAGAAAAGCGTCTTCGTCCTGAGGTTCCACGAGAGCATGAGCTACGAGGAGATCTCCCGGATCCTCGACCTGCCGCTCGGCACCGTCATGTCCCGGCTCAACCGCGCCCGGCAGAAGCTGAAGGACCTCCTGGCGGATTCCCTCGCGAGGGGAGCTTGAGATGAGACACCGAAAACTCCAGGAACTCATCGGGGCCTACGCCGACGGCGAGCTCCGGGCGGCCGACCGCTCGCGGGTGGAGGAACATCTCAAGACCTGCCCGGAGTGCCGGCGCGATCTCGAATTCATCCGCAAGATCGACAGCCTCGCCAAGACGTCTCCCCCGGTGCCGCGCGAAGCGGACTACTGGGCCTCTTTCCCCGGACGCGTCCGGGCCGGGATCGTCCGGCGGCAGGCCGGAGCCCCCGCATCCCAGGTTGCGGAGGTCGAGATGTTCAAGGATTCCTTCTATCGTCCGGAAAGCGCGACCCGCGCGCGGGCGGCGATCTTCCCTCTGTCCTTGGCCGCCCACGCGGCCGTCATCCTGCTGCTCATCGTCCTGCCCCTGATCAAGACGGGGGAGCTGCCGACGGTCGAGGTTTATAGCGCCTTCCTCGCGCCGCCCCCGCCGCCTCCGCCGCCGCCCCCGCCTCCGGCCAAAAGGAAGAGCTCGACGACGAGCGCCCGGATCAAGCGCGTCCAGGCCACGGCCCCGGTCGATGCGGGGAAGCTCGTCGCCCCGGTCGAGATCCCCGAGCAGATCGCCGAGGAAACCCTCTCCGACATCGGCGTCGAGGGGGGAGTCGAGGGCGGCGTCGAAGGCGGCGTCGTCGGCGGCGTGCTTGGCGGCGTCGTGGGCGGCGTCCTCGGCGGGGTCGTCGGCGAAGTGGAGGCGCCCGTGCGGGCCATCGGCGACGTCAAGCCGCCCAAGCTCGTCAAGTCGGTCGATCCGGTCTATCCGGAGATCGCCCGCCAGGCCCGGGTCGAGGGCGTCGTCGTCGTCGAGGCAACGACGGACGTCTACGGGCGGGTCATCGGGGTCAAGGTCCTGCGGTCCATCCCCCTGCTCGACCAGGCGGCCATCGACGCCGTCCGCCAGTGGGTCTACGAGCCGATGATCATCAACGGCCGGCCGAGGCCGGTCGTCTTTACGGTGACCGTCAGGTTCCAGCTGAAATAGCCATATCGCCGGAGGCCCTCCCCGAGAGGCGGACCTCCGCCCCCTTTAGGGGTGAGGAATATCCCCCCTGGAATCATCACCGGCGGGGATTGAACGCCCCGGCCTTCCGTTCGATACTGGACTCTCGGAACGATGGGACTGACCATGAGAACGCCGGTAAGCAACGGGATGAACGGGGACGAGGGGAGATCCGTGCCCCGAAGCCGCGCCGCCGCTGTCCTCGTCCTGTCCCTGCTTTTCGGCGCCCTCATCCTCTCAACCCCGTCCCGGGCCGAGATCATCGTCAAGCTCGAAGTCACCGCCGAAAAAGCCGCCGTCCATCTCGAGCCCGACGGCCGCAGCCCGATCGTCGAGATCCTCGCCCGCGGCGCGGTCATCAAGCTGTCGAGCGTGCTCAAGTTCCGGACCAACTGGTTCTACGTCCTCTTCGTTTCCTCGCGGTCGGGCCGGACGCTCGCCGGCTACGTCATGGACGGGGTCGTCCGCAAGCTCACTTCCACCCTCAAGATCGTCGACCTGACACCTGCCGAGGACGAGATCGCCGATCCGAAGGAGTTCGAGCTGCCGGCGGAGCGTCTGCCCGAGGTCGAATGGGGCAAGACCAAGGACGGCATCCTGCGGGCCGAAGGCCGTCCGCACAGCCTCGAAGCGTCCGGGGACATGGAATTCCTGCGCTACCACCGCGATGTCCTCGGCAAGAGGTGCCTCCTCACCTACGTCCTGATCGACCGGAAGCTCGCCTCCCTCCGCGTTCATCTCCTCGAAAGATACGCGAACAAGGACCGCTACGTCGCGGACTACAACACGATTCGGGAATACCTGAACGGGAAGGTCGGCGAGCCGCGCTACAACAACGTCGTCTGGAAGGACCGCGCCTACGCCGAGCGGGGCGAGAACCTGGGAACGGCCGTCACGTCGGGATGTTTGAGCCTGTCCTCGGAGTGGGTGTTCCGGGGCACGGGACTGCGGCTCAGCCTGACCGGCGAGAACAGCGAAATTCTTTTCGCCGTGGAGATCAACGACATCAAGGCCAAGAATCCGGCCTCTTTCTAACCCTCCTTTCTGTCTTCGCCCCCTTTTCCGTACCCCCCGGAGAAGGGGGCCTCTATCTAGGCCATCTCTTTCTGGACGAAGCTCATGCTGACGCGGTTCTTGCCCAGCCACTTGCTGTGCATCATGAGCTGCTCGCCGCGCTTGATCAGGGATTCGACCGTGTCGTAGCGCAGGACAATGCTGGCGCCCATGGACACCGTGGCGTTGAGCATGCCCGTTTCCGTCGTGATGTAGGACTCGGCGATGAGGAGACGGAGCTTGTTGGCCACGATGTCCAGACGGCTGTCGTCGATGTTGAGGAGGACGACCAGGAACTCCTCGGTGCTCCAGCGGCCGACGATGTCGAAGAAGCGGATGTTCTTGTGGAGCGTCCGGGCGACGGTCCGGATGATCTTGGCGGAGTTGAACCGGCCGTGCTTCTCGAGGATCTTGCCGTAGTTGTCGATGTCGACGTAGATCAGCCCGAACGGCAGGGCGTACTTCTGGAATTCCATGATGCGGGTGTTCAGCGTCATTTCCAGGTATTGCTTGGAGGGGATCCCCGTCTCGGTCTCGACGAGGCCCATCTTCTCGAGCTCCGCCAGGCCGAGGGGGAGGGTCACCTTCGGCGCGGTGCTGGTGAACGTCTCCACGGCCCCGATGATCCCGCCGTCGTCCTTTAACACAGGGATAATCCGGAGGGACGTCGGCATGCGGAATCCCGCTTTGTGCTGGAGATAGACGTCGAGCGTCCGCGGAGCGCCGTCCTTGAGGGTCATGGCGACGGGGCACTTGTCCCGGCAGACGTTGACGCCGCCGAAATCCACGAACATGGCGGGTTCCTCGAAACACGCCTTCCCCAGCATGGCGGCCCCGTCTCTCCCGGAGATATGCTCGGCGGACTTGTTCCAGTAGACGACCTTGCGGTCCTTGTTCAGCCAGACGACCGCATCCTGGACCTGGTCGAGGACGCTATTGACGAGGTTCTTCGTGGCGCCCTGGAAGATTTCGAGGATGTTATCTTCGGCCATGGCTTTTCCTTGTTATTCTTTAATTCTAGAGTCCGCCGGGGATTTGTCAATCAATATTTTAGGGTCCCGGGCGGTTGACACCCCGCTAACCTCGTGTTATCCTACGGCCGCCGCCCAGGGGGTGCGCCGTTATGGACAAGCTATTCGGGACACGACTCAAGAGGGCCCGCGAGGAGGTCAATCTCAGCCAGGGCGCGTTCGCCAAGTCCCTTGGACTGTCGTCGGAGTATATTTCCCTCCTCGAGTCCGGGAAAAGGACGCCGAGCTTCGAGACCCTTCTCAAGGTCGCCGCGTTCCTGAACAAGAACGTCTCTTACTTTTTCGAGGACAAGAGGCCGGCCTTCGAAAGCCTGTTCGACAGGGCGATCGCGGACGAACGGGTCCGGAAAGACCTCCTGAAGTTCAAGGCCTCCTGCGAGCGGTACCTCGAGCTCGAGGAACAGACGGGCCGCCGGCTCGACCTCGCCCCCCAGTATTCCCGCATATCCCCGGAACGCCTGGCCGAGGAGGAAAGGCGCCGTCTGGGGCTCGGCAACGAGCCCATCCGCGACGTCCTGGCCGTTTGCGAGGTCAACGGCTGCCGGATCATCCGCCAGACGCTCGCCGAGGAAGCCCGGATCGCCGGCGTCTTCGTCTTCGATGAGGAGCGGAAAGCCGCCTTCGCCCTGGTCAACGCCAACGAGCCGCCCGGATTCCAGACGCTCATCGCCGCCCACCTCTACGGCCACTACCTCATGGACCGGGCCGACAGCCCGATCGTCGACAATCCCGACGTCGTCGTCGACGAGTACGTCTCCCTCTATCCGCCGCGGGAACAGTTCGCCCAGACCTTCGCCTCCCGTTTCCTCATCCCGCCGGGGAAGCTCCGGGACCTCATCGAAAAGGACTTCCGCTCGAAGAGCCTGGCCTTCGACGATGTCCTGTTCCTCAAGCGGTACTTCGGCGTGAGCACGCGGGCCATGCTGCGGACCCTCCGCGGCCGGGGGATCCTTCCGGAGGCGAAGTTCGAGGAGTTTTTCAAGCGGAATCCCGAGGACCGGGAGCAGGAGGTCTTCGGCGGCCTCTCCGGGCAGGAGGAGCGCCGCTCGCGGACGCTCTTCCGGAAATCCCGGACCATCCCATCCGACCGCTTCCGGCTGCTCGCCGCCGAGGCCGCGGCCATGGATAAGGCCCGGGGCGACCGCCCGCCCGCACCGCCGAAAACAGGAGAACCCGATGAGTAAGCCGCTCCGCATCCTGATCATCTTTCTCGTCGTCGACGCCGTCGCGCTGGGCGTCTATTTTGGCGTCAAAGCCCTGAGCTCCGGCCGCGGCGGGGATCCGGTCAAGGACGCCGCCTGGACGACGATGGACGCCTATTATCAGCCGGCGACGGAGCTCGAGCAGTTCGTCAAGACCGATTACGAAGAGAAAGAGCTCCTCCCTCTCCAGTTCCGCAACCACGGCCGGAACGCCGCGGTCCTCAAAAGGTTCCGCGGCTCGAAGCTCGTCGGGGGCGGCGCTTCGGTCCTGGAGATGCAGTTCAAGGGCCTCGAGGATTGGGCGGTGGTGGACATCTGGATCAAGGGAGAGGGCAACCGGGAGATCCGCCGGACCATCCTCTACGTCCTGGCCGGCGGCGAGTGGAAAGCCGGCGACAGCGGCCGGCTCGCGGACTGACGACGCCGCGGGGTCCGAAGCGCCATGAGCATCAAATCACTCCAGGCGGACGTCCTCATCATCGGCGCGGGGCCGGCCGGGCTGACGGCCGGGCTCTACGCCGCGCGGGCCGGGAAGAAGGCCCTCATCCTCGAGGGGAGCGGACCTTCCCGCCTGGAGATCGCCTACAAGCTCGAGAATTACCCCGGTTTCCCCTCGATCGACAGCCGGGAGCTCCTGGATATCATCCGCGGCCAGGCCCTGTCCTTCGGGGCCGAGGTGGTCCCCGGCGACGCCATCGCCTATGCCCTCGACGGCGACCGGAAGTATGTCACGACCAAGGACGCCGTCATAGAGGCCGGCGCGGTCATCCTGGCCACGGGCAAGCCCTTCCCCAAGGAGCGCATGATCCCCGGCGAGGACAGGCTCGTCGGACAGGGCGTCAGCTACTGCGCCACCTGCGACGGGCCGCTGTTCCGGGGCAGCACGGTCGCCGCGGTCGGGCATTCCGAAGAGGCCCTGGAAGACGTCCAAGCCCTCCAGGCTATGGGCTGCCGGGTCCTCTGGGCGCCGGGGAAGGCCGGCGGCGCGGCGGATTCTCCGGCCGCCCGGGCCCTCGAAGAAAAGGGAGTCGCCGTCCGGAGGGATGGAAAGATCAAGGAAATCCGCGGCGACGAGAGGGTGGAGAGCGTTCTCGTGGAGGGCCCGCTAGGAGCCGAGGTCGTCCCGGTCTCGGCCGTTTTCATCTTCCGCGAGATCCCGGCCGGGCCGCTCTTCGAGCGGGCCGGGATCGTCCTCGACGACAAGCAATGCGTCGCCGTCGACCGTTTCCAGAGGACCAACATCCCCGGCGTTTTCGCCGCCGGCGACATCACCTGCGGCGGGCTCCAGGTCGTCGCGGCCGCCGGCGAGGGGTGCGTCGCGGCGATTCAGGCCCTCGTCTACCTCAGAAAATAGGACTCGGCACCAGAGATAGGGCCGTCCTTGCTCGGCTTTTCGCGAAGGATATGACCCCTAGCCCCGAGAAGTCCTATTCTATTTCAGAGCAGGCGTTAGGGGGATTGCCCGTTGCGGGCCGCTCGCCGGTTGAGACGGAATGAAATTCTCTTAGAACGCGAGATCGTCACCCGCCCGCCGATGGGCACGGCCATGAGGTTCCGCCGGATATCATGGCCGAAGTTGGAGACGGTCAGGATGGGCAGGGGATAGCCCTGGCGCCGGCGGTCGCGGATGATGTCCGCGAGATAGGAACGGATGAAGCGGACGGCGTCCCGCTGCGGCTTCTTTGAGGACGGGCTCTGCCCCGGCGGGCTGATCGAGCCGATGACGATCCCCTTGATCCCCGCGAAGACGTTGTGACGCCGGAGGGCCGCGAGCAGGCGGTGGAGGTCCTCGACGTCGACCTGGATGTCCTCGAAAAAGAGGATGTGCCGTTTCCAGCTGAACTTGGGGGGCGTGCCGCGGTTGAGGAAGTTGACGAACGTCGACAGGTTGCCGCCGATGGGGATCCCGGACAGCTTCCGCGGCGGGGGAGGGGTCAGCCAGGCCGCGCCCTGGTACTGGATCTCGCCCCCGGTGATGAGGGCCAGGAGGTTCCGGAAGTCGCCCTTGCCGACCTTGAGCGAAGGGAAGTAGATGACCGGGACCCGGCAGGCGTGATAGATCTCGCTCAGGAGGAAGGTGAAGTCGGAGAAGCCGATGAACAGGGGGCGCCGGTCGCGGATGATGCGGAGGTCCTTGGCGTCGATCTTGCGGACGAGGTCCTCGGCGCCAGTGCCCCCGGCGACCGAGATGACCAGATCGAGCTCGCGGATGGCCTCCTTAAAGACCTCGGCCCGGTCCTCGACCGAGGCCGTGACGTGGTCGATCTCGGTGTCGCTCGAGAAGAGGTGGGGGCTGAAGTAAACGTCCCGGACGCCCAGGGCCTGCCCGAGGAGTCGGGCCGTCCGGCGGAGGACGGGCATCTCCTTGACGGAGAGGCAGGTCGACGGGGCGATGAAGCCGATCTTTTCGTAGGTCATGGGGCCGCCGGAACCCGAAAAAGGGATAGCCTAGCAGAAAGAAAGGAACCGTTCAACGCCCGGCCCGAGGCCGGCGGAAAGCGGGCGCGGCGGCCGGTCAGAAGGATTTGAGCTTCTGGCCGGGGCCCGAGAGCTGGAGGGCCTTGAGGGCCTTCAGCTCGATCTGGCGGATCCTCTCCCGGGTCAGCTTGAAATACTGGCCGACCTCTTCGAGCGTGTATTCGCGCCCGTCCCCGAGGCCGTAGCGCATCCTTAGGACCAGGGTTTCCCGCTCGGGCAGGGTGCGGAGGGCCGCTTCGATCTGCTCGCGGAGGTTGATGTGGATGACGGTGTCGGGAGGGGAGAGGAAGGACTTGTCCTCGAGGAGGTCGCCGAGCGAGCCCTCGCCGTTTTCCCCGAGCGGAGTTTCGATGGAGACGGGATCCTGGGAGCTGTAGAGCATCTCCAGGACCTTGTTGACCGGGAGGTTCATCCTCCGGGCGAGCTCCTCGGGATTGGGCATCCTTCCGTTCTCCTGGACGGACGTCTGCGAGATCTTCTTGAGCCTGTGGATGGTCTCCGTCAAGTGGACCGGGATGCGGATCGTCCGGCCCTGGTCGGCGATGGCCCGGGTGATCGACTGGCGGATCCACCACGTCGCGTAGGTCGAGAACTTGTGCCCCCGCCGGTAATCGAATTTCTCGGCGGCCCGCATCAGCCCGATGTTCCCTTCCTGGATGAGGTCGAGGAGCTGGAGGCCCCGGCCTTGGTATTTCTTGGCGATGGAGACGACGAGCCTCAGGTTGGCCGAGACGAGGTCGCTCTTGGCCCTCTCCCGGGTCCGGCGGCCGGACTGGATGGCCTGCAGGATGGCCCTGTTGTCCTTGCGCGCCTGCTTGGACGCCCGCCTGAGGCTTTCTTTCAGACGGACCTGGACGGCTTGGACGATCCGGTCCTGTTGCTCCGGCTTGATCTCGAGCTCCCGGGCCATCCGGACGATCCGGGCGGCGAGCCGGCCGCGGGCGAAGCGGTTGCGGACGAGAGGCCGGATCTTCTGCAGCCGGCCGCTGAGGCCGCGGATCTTGCGGATCCTCTCCAGAACGTCGCGCCTTCTTCTCCCGAGGCCGTCGTCCGAGAAATCGTCCTCGACCATGTTGAAATGCTTGATGAACATTTCGGGGTTCTTCTTCAGCAGGGCGCCGAGGGACAGGATCTCCTCGAGCGTGAACGGCGTCCTGGACAGGGCCTTGAGGATGGCCTTTTCGCCACGCTCCATCCTCCGGGCCAGCGTGATCTCCTGCTCCCTCGAGAGGAGCAGGATGCTGCCCATCTCCCGGAGATAGATCTTGACGAGGTCGGCCGTCTGTTCGATGTCCTCCGGGGAATTCAGGCCCTTGCCGTTCCCGCCGTTGCCGTTCTTCGGCTCGCCGAGCCGCGCCCCGAGCGCGGCGGCGTCAGCCGCGGGGAAGACCTCCTCCTCGTCGGAGAAGAGCTTCCCGCCGGGCGTGCCGGGGATGAGCTGGAGGAGCTCTTCGTGCCTATATTTGTAATCAGAAGCCATGATCGTCTCCCTTTAAGATAGTATTATTATAGAAATACTAAAATATTGAGATCTTCGTTTTGCATGCATAGCCTTTGTCTCATTTTTACAGCCCTGGATTCCGGTTCTATAAACGGGGCTGAGGGCGGATTCGTTTCACCCCCTCGGGGTGGGACCGTCCGAATTGAAGCGCGGAGAATAACGCCTCTCGCCCCCGTTGTCAAGAAAAAACTTTACATTTCCTGACTGTTTCCTGCCCAAGCGGGACGGTTCAGGCCGTTCCCGCCTGGAAACTAACCTGATTCCTGCCTTTATCATTTTTTCCTCCCGGTCGCTATTTACCACTTCAAGATTCGTGCCAGGAGTTTCCGCCGGGAGGCGCGGCGGGGGGCGTTCAGTCCGGAGGGCAGACTGTCTTAAATAGGGGACATCGCGGTCGAGGGATTCAGTAGCAGACGACGCCGTGCTTTTCGTAGTACTTCTGGTGGTACTCTTCCGCCTTATAGAAGGCCGAGGCCGGGACGAGCTCGGTGGCCAGGCGCTTCCGGTATTTCCCCGAGGTTTCCAGCTCGTCCATCACCTTGCGCGCCGCCGCCTTCTGGTCGTCGTCGTGAAAAAAGATGGCCGACCTGTACTGCGTGCCCCGGTCCGGACCCTGGCGGTCGACCTGGGTCGGATCGTGGATGGACAAGAAGTGCCGGACGAGGCTGGCGTAACTCACCCGCTTCGGATCGAAGGTCACCTGGACGGCCTCGGCGTGGCCCGTCTTGTCCGTGCAGACCTCCTCGTAGGTCGGGTCGACGGTTTTCCCGCCGGTGTAGCCGACGACCGTGGCCGTGACGCCGGGGAGCTTCGCCAGCTTGTGTTCGACGCCCCAGAAACAGCCGGCCGCGAAGGTCGCGGTTTCCGTCGCCGAAGCCGCCGTCTCCGGGCCGCCGGCCTGGACCGTCGCCTCGGGCTTGAAGTCCAGGGCCGCGGAGCTGACGCAGTAGTGAAGGAACGTCGGCTCCGGTCCATCGTCGAAGACGTGGCCCAGGTGGGCGCCGCAGATCGCGCAGCGGACCTCGATGCGCTTCGCGAGGAGCGAGTAATCGTCGCGGTATTCGAGGGCCTTCTCGTCGACGGGCGTCGTGAAGCTCGGCCAGCCCGTGCCGTGCTCGTATTTCATCTCCGAACGGAACAGGGGCGTGCCGCATCCGGCGCAGGCGTAGACGCCCTTAGCCCAGAAGTCGTTGTATTTCCCGCTGAAGGGCCGTTCCGTCCCGCACTTCCGCATGACGTCGAACTGTTCCGGAGTGAGGATGGACTTCCATTCCTTTTCCGATTTCTTGACTTTCTTCGGCATGTCCTGTTCTCCCTGGGGGGTGAGGGCCGGCCTGGGCGCGTCCCGTTCGAGAAGGGCGTTCAGACCCCTCCACCAAGCGAGGCCCAGGAGCGTTGCCAGGACGAGGACGGCGATCTTGACGCTGGTGCGCATGGGGCCTCCCGTCGATGATAAATCCTATATAAATAGTATACATTGAACGCCCGAAAAATCAAGGAGGTGCGGCGGGGCCCGATCCCGCCCCCGTGAAAAATTTCTGGAACAAAAAACTTTGAGATTGACAAGAGGAAAAACCCCGCCATATAATGAACATGCTGGCTGGAGAGGGATCCTCCTTAGCCCCGCTTCCTTTTCCTTTGAAACCTTGGCGCCTCGCCAGCCAGCCTTCTTATCCAACCCAATGGAGGCTGGTCTCGGGCGCCATTTTCTTGGAGACCGCGGAAGCGCGGCCGGTCTCAACTCCTGGTTAGCGGGTTTCCTTGTCTTTCCTTCTTTCTTTTTTGCTGGTACATCAGAAAATCGGCGTGGGCCAGGAAATCTTCGAGCTGCTGGTATTTTTGCGGATTGATGCTGACCAGGCCCATGCTCACGGACAGGCGCAGGCGGGCGTATTTTTTTAGGCGGAAGGCCTGGACGCCCTCTTCGATCCTCGCCTGGAGGGTCCGTTCGCCCAGGCCCTTCGAACGCATGGCCAGGACGGCGAACTCGTCCCCGCCGATCCGGCCGATGACGTCGGATTCCCGGAGCGTGCTCTTGAGGATCGTGGCGACAGCCTGCAGAAGCAAGTCCCCGACGGCGTGACCGTAGGAGTCGTTGACCTCTTTCAGGTTGTCGATGTCGAGGAAGACCAGGTAATTGTCCTTCTTGAGACGCTTGGCGATCTTCATTTGCTGGAGACCGAAGGTGAAAAAGCCCCGGCGGTTGTTGAGGCCGGTGAGGTGGTCGGACAGAGAAAGATTTTCGAGCTTCTCGTTGGTCAGCTGGAGCTTGCGCAGGGCGAGCTCGAGCTTCCTCTCCGCCGTTTTCCTCTCGGTGATGTCGACGAGGATGCCGTCGTAGTGGAGGATCGAACCGTCGGGTCCCTTGACCCGGCGGCTGTGGTCGCGGACCCAGAATTTCCGGCCGTCGACGCGCCGGAGCTCGAACTCCTGGAACGCCGTGGGCTTCGAAGACAGCTTCTTGATGATCCGGCTGCGGTCCTTGTCCCTGACGTAGAAGTCCTTGACGTTGCAGCTGACGAGGGTCTGGGCCTTCTTGTGACCCAGCATCCGGACCAGGACGGCGTTGGCCTCGATGATCATGCCGTCGGGCGTCGTCCGGTAGACGCCGACGGGGAGCTGTTCGACGAGGGCCTTGTAGCGGTCCTCGCGGCCGCCCCGGAGGGCGGATGTGGTGCGGCGGTCTTTCACGGCCATGCGCGAAAAAATCTATCAAAGACGCCTCCAATTGTCAAAGCCGGCCCCGTTTTCCACCGGCGACGAGGTGACACGGGGAGGGGAAAAGTGTAGGAATAGAAGTGGGCGCGGGCTTCCGCCTAAACGCCCCCGAAGCCGCCGGCGTAGGCTCAGATGGAAAACGGGAAAAAGCCCTCCGTGGACGAACGAGAGATCATCGAAGGCTGCCTGCGGGGGAGCCCTGTTTCCAACCGGGCGATGGTCGAGGCTTTCGGGAACCTGGTCATGTCCGTGGCCCTCAACGTCGTCGGCAACAGGCAGGACGCCGAGGATGTTTGCCAGGAGACCTTCCTCCAGGTCTTCCGCCGCCTCGACCGCTACGACCCGGCCAGGAGCTTCAAAACCTGGCTCCTGACCATCGCTTACAGGAGATCGCTCGACATGCTCAGAAAAAAGCGGCGCTTCTCGGAATTCTCGTCCAAGGCCCGGCACGAGCCGGCCGTCGCCGAACGAGGGGCAAACCCTCATCCTGCCGGCCCCGAGCCCCTGCCCTCGGCTCTGCTGAAGACCCTTTCGCCGCGCGAAAGGACGGCCCTCTGTCTCTGGGCCAACGAGGGCTACACGGCCCGGGACATCTCCGAGGTCCTGGCCTGCTCGGCCTCGACGGCCCGGGTCTATCTATTCAACGCCCGCCGGAAGATCAAAACCCTGTTGGAGAACGACCATGGACTTTTGCAGAACGGTTGATCTTCTCTATACCGCCCTGCCGCTGCGGCCTCTCCGGGGCTGGCTCATTCGGGGCCACATGGAAAGATGTCCGCGCTGCCAGGCGCGGCTCCTCAGCCGGGAGGAGGCGAGGGGCCTGCTCGTCGCCCCCGACGGGGTGGGAAACGCCGACGCGATTTGGCGGCAGATCTCCTCTCAGGCCGGGCGCCTCACGGCCTTTTCCGAAACGCGGCCGGCCATGGCCGGCGCGAAGTGGCGGTGGGCCGCCGCCGCGGCGACCGCCGCCGTCATCGCCGTGACCGGGTTCTGGCTTCTCCGGGAGGTCGAGAAACCGGGCTTCGGCCCGACCGCCGCCGGTCCGGCCGACCGCTTCGAGATCGATTACGTCAACGTGGGCGGAGCGCCCGCCCAAACGTTCGTCTTCCAGCCCCAAGGGACGGACACCGTCTTCGTCTGGGCGTCAAAAAACCTTTAATTAAGGAGGGGTGATATGAAAAGAACAATCCTATTCTTG
>MEYF01000034.1:0-4624 GCA_001775755.1 Candidatus Aminicenantes bacterium RBG_19FT_COMBO_65_30
GATCTTGTCCACGTAGCCGGCGTCCTTGGTCCAGTAGAGCTTGTCGTAGTTCCTGGCCCGGATGTTCCAGAAGTGCTTGTCGGCCACCGCGGATCCCCGGCTCAGCCGCCGATTTGGACCATGTCCTTGACTTGGCGGAAGACCTCGAGCACGCGCGAGACCTGCTCGTCCGTGTGCGTGGCCATGTAGCTCGTCCGGAGGAGACACAGCTCGGCCGGGACGGCCGGCGGCACGGCGACGTTGGTATAGATCCCGGCCTCGAAGAAGACCTTCCAGGCCTGCATCGTCTTCATCATGTCGCCGATGATGATGGGGATGATGGGCGTCTCGGTCTCGCCGATGTTGTAGCCCATGGCCCGGAGTTCGGTCCGCACGCGCTCGCCGATCTTGTTGACCCGCTCGACGCGCTCCGGCTCCTGTTCCAGGACGTCGAGGCAAGCCAGGACCGTAGCCACGTTGGACGGCGGCAGGCTGGCGCTGAAAATGAACGGCCGGGCGAACATCTGGATCCAGTGGACGGCCTCCTTGGGGCCGGAAATGAAGCCGCCGACGGAGGCGAAGGACTTGCTGAAGGTCCCCATGACCAGGTCGACGTCCTTCTGGCAGCCGAAGTGGTACCCGGTGCCCCGGCCGCCGCCGAGGACGCCCAGGGAGTGGGCGTCGTCGACCATCAGCCGGGCGCCGTACTTCTTGCAGATGGGGATGATCTCGGGCAGCTTGGCGATGTCGCCGCCCATGCTGAAGACGCCGTCGACGATGACGAGCTTGGCCGGATCGGGCGGAAAGGAACTCATGACCGCCTCGAGGTCGGCCGGGTCGTTGTGCTTGTAAAAACGCGTCTGGACGCTCTTCAGGACCTTGGCCATGCGGACGCCGTCGATGATGCTGGCGTGGACTTCCTTGTCGGTGATGATGATGTCGTCGCGGTCCATGATGGCCGGAATGGTGCCCAGGTTGACCTGGAAGCCCGTGCTGAAGACGAGGGCGGCTTCCATCCCGACATATTTGGCCAGGCGCTCCTCGAGCTCGAGATGGAGGTCGAGCGTGCCGTTGAGGAAGCGCGAGCCGGTGCAGCTCGTGCCGTATTTCTTGATGGCCTCGATGGCGGCTTCCTTGACCTTGGGGTGGTTGGTCAATCCGACGTAGTTGTTGGAGCCGATCATGATGTACTTCTTGCCGTGGATGTAGACTTCGGTCCCCTCGGCGTGCTCGATGGGGATAAAGTAGGGGAAGATGCCCATGGCTTGGGCCGTCCGGGGGTTGATCGGATAGCCGTATTTCTGGGCGACCTTGGGATCGGAATAGAAGCCCTTGCATTTCTCGAAAAGGTCCATGGTCACGTCCTTGGGGAGGATTTCAGCCCCTCAGTATAGAATTCTCCGCCAAAATAGTCAATTTCGGGCTCGGGGCCCGCCCTTCCGTCGGGTCGCGGAGGGGCCTCGGGCATCGTCTCCGTCCGCTGCGGTGATTCTCCATTGGTTAGCCGGGCAAAAGCCGAATCCCCGCTTTATGCTCCCTCCGACGATACCGTCAGCCCCTTTATTCCGCGGCCTCCTCTAGGAACTATCTGAAACAATTCTTAGATTTGGTCGCTTGTTCGATAATACGCTCGGCTCTGGGGGCAGAGGTCGTCTCTTATGTTGACCGAACCAGGGGGCGGGTCAGGCAGGTCGGGCCGCCGGCGCCTTTCCGCGATATCTCATCACCTTCGTAGGTCCAGACCTCGATCCCGGCCTCGGTCAAGACTTCGACGGTCCGCGGATTGCCGGCGAGGGTGACGCATTTCCCCGGCGCCACGGCCAGGACGTTCGTGGCCATGGTCGCGTACTCTTCGTCCGGCACCTCGAGGAGAGTGAAGCCCGACTCGAGCAGGCGCTTGCGGAAAGGCACGGGCAGAAGACGGGAATAGACGAGGAGTTTCCCCTCGTCCACGGGACTGAGCATGGACATCAGGTGGAGGACGTCGCCGGGGCCGTCCCAGTGGGGGAGGGGGACTTCGATGACCTCGCACCCATCCGCGGCGACGAGCTCGCGATACTGGCGGATGCCCTCGGAGTTGGTCCGGTAGCCGTGGCCGACGGCCGCCGTCCGCGCGTCAAGCCAGACGACGTCACCGCCCTCGAGGGTACCGGGCTCGCGGATCCGGCCGGCGACGGGCCAACCCCGTTTTGCGCAGAACTCCCCGGCCGCGCCGGGCTCGCCCGCCCGGAGCGCCTTGCCCATCCGGCAGAGGACGATCCCGCGCGGCGCGACGCACATGGCGTCCCTGACGTAGAGCGAGTCGAGTCCGGTCCCGGGATCGGCGGGCAGCTTTTGGACCTCGGAAACGAACCGGCCCAGGATCCCGGCAAAGGCGTCGTATTCCTCGCAGGCCTTGGCGAGATCCGGCTCTTCCGAGTACCCCAGCGCTTGCCACTGCCTCCGGACGTTCTCCTGGTCATGCCAGGCTTCCCGGGGGTGCTTGAGAAGGATCTCCCGGATAGGGCCGATCTCGGATGGTGCGCCAAAGGCCATGAACTTGTCTTTCGATCCGGCGGTCCTTGACATGGATTGAGGAGATAATATCCTCCCCGGCGAGAACAGTAAAGAGGCATCTTGCCGGAAGCTCGGAGATCCGTTAGGATCTTCCCGGAGCGACCCGCCAACCGGATCGCCGTTCGGACGTCGCGGGCCCCGCGGAGGTTCCACGGACATGACTGATCGGCCTCCTGGGTCCGGTGGCGTCATCGCCTATCTGAGCCTGCTCGCCGGCCTCGGCCACAATATCATGACCTTGGCGACCGGTCGCTACCTTGACGGCTATGCCGGAGGATTCTCAGGGATCGGTTTGGCCATCTCGGGAACATTCCTCTTTGTCCTTCTGCTCCGGAAGTCCTCCGGCCGTTCAATTATCTGATAATAAATATTTTATGTGGACGCCGGATATTTCTTGTGGATTTTTTGAGGAAGATGAGATAGAATCTTTCGACAAGTAGGAGGAAAAATGAAAACACTCGCTCGTCTACTCTTTATCGCGGTCCTGGCGGCGGGCCTGACGACAGGGCTTTTCGCCAACGGCCTCAACCTGAACGGGAACGGCTCCAAGGCCAACGCCATGGGCGGCGCCTTCGTCGGCCTGGCCAACGATTTCAGCGCCGCGTACTGGAACCCGGCCGGATTGGCCCAGATGACCAAGGCCAGCTTCTCGCTCTATGGCGCGGACATCCTGCCGTTCGGGACCTATCAGTTCGAATTGGCCGGGGTCGACGCCAAGTCGACCTTCAAGCACTACCTGATCCCGGGTCTGGGCTATTTCCAGCCCCTAGGGGATAGGATCGTCGTCGGGCTCTACCTCTCCGCCCCGTCCGGAGCCGGCGCGACCTGGGACGGCACGGACCTGGCTGCCCTCTCCGGCGGCATGCCCTTCTTATGGAGCAGCATGCTGGGCATTTTCACCGCTTCACCCTCGATCGCGGTCAAGGTCACGGACCAGATCATGCTCGGCGCCACCCTGGACATCAACTACGGCATGCTCAAGATGGATCAGCCGTTCGCCCTCGGCCAGTATTCGGAGAACCTGAAGGGCCTGGCCGTGGGCGGCACGTTCGGCGTGCTCGTCAAGCCCGTCAAGCAGTTCAGTTTCGGCGTGACTTACAAGCTGCCCTTCACGGCCAAGCTCAAGGGCGACGTCGATATCCCGAACGCGGTCGCGTTGCCCGGTGTGACCGCGGCGACGGACACCGGCACGCGGCAGGCAACCTGGCCGATGTGGCTCGCCGGCGGCATCGCTATCAAGCCGATCGACCAGCTGACCATCACGGCGGACATCCAGTACACCAACTGGAAAAAACTCCAGACGATCCCCATCGCCTTCGAGGATCCGGCCTGGGAGACTTATTTCGGGGACGGCGGGGCCTACGACCAGGTCTATGAGCTGCTCTGGAAAGATACCACCCAGTTCCGTGTCGGGGCGGAGTACATGGTCACCGACAGCTTCGCCGTGCGGGCCGGATACTATTTCGATCCGAGCCCCGGCCCCATCGCCACCCAGAATATCCTCCTGCCCGAGTTCAAGTACAACTGGCTCACCTTCGGTATCGGCTACCAGTCCGAAACGTTCGTCCTCGACGCCTCTATCGAGTACGGCACGGGCGCCGACATCAATGTCCCCCTGGGCGAAGGGGTGATGCCCGGCCTCCATGGCATGAAGATCTGGGCCCCGAGCCTCAGCTTCACCTACAAGTTCTAAGAGTCTTTTGCGCCCGGGTCCTCTCCGCGCACGGGGAGGACCCGGGGTTTTGCTCCCCTCCCCCTATGATCGTGGGGCCTTGGCTCGGACCCGGCCCAGCCCCGGGCCCTGAAATTGACCCCCGTCGCGCCATTGTGATATAAGCCTCAGTGGTATTCGAAATCTTGACCCCATGAGGAAAGAGGCCGCGCCCGCATCCTATCGGAACGCTCCTTGAAAAACGCCCCTCCCGGTCCCGTCTTTCTCCGGCGCGCTGTCCGCGTCGCCGGCGGTCGGGATTCTTTTCCGGGCGAACACAGCCTTAAAATTCTGACGGATAAGAAGGTGAACATGGACGAAAACAACAAACCCTCCGGACCCGGCGAACCGCTCTGGAGCCGCAGGAAGTTCCTCGGC
>MEYF01000034.1:4664-12839 GCA_001775755.1 Candidatus Aminicenantes bacterium RBG_19FT_COMBO_65_30
GCCACGTCGTCGGGGCCACCCAGAAGAAAAAGGCGCCGAGCGACACGGTCAACATCGCCTGTGTCGGCGTCGGCGGCATGGGCTTCTCGGACACGCGCGGCGTCCGCTCGGAGAACATCGTCGCCCTCTGCGACGTCGACGACGAGAGCATGGCCAGGCTCATCGGGTCGGACCGTCTCGAGCCCAACGAAAAGGCGATGTACGACAAGGCGGCCAAGTACCGCGATTTCCGCCGGATGCTGGAAAAGGAAAAGGTGATCGATGCTGTCACCGTGTCGACGCCAGACCACAACCACGCCGTCATCGCCATGGCCGCCATCAAGCTGGGCAAGCATGTCTACGTTCAGAAGCCCCTGACCCACACGATCAAGGAAGCCCGCCTCCTGGCCAAGTCCGCCAAGGAGGCCAAGGTCGTCACCCAAATGGGCAACCAGGGTCACGCCGGCGAGGGCGCGCGCCTGATCTGCGAATGGATCAAGGACGGCGCTATCGGCAATGTCTTCGAGGTCCACTGCTGGACGAACCGCCCGATCTGGCCCCAGGGCATCGACGCCCCGACCGAGATCCCCTCGGTTCCTTCGACGCTCGACTGGGACGTCTGGCTCGGCCCGGCCCCGTTCCGGCCCTACCATCCCGCCTACCATCCCTTCAAGTGGCGCGGGCTGTGGGACTTCGGCACCGGGGCCCTCGGCGACATGGGCGCCCACATCATGGACCAGCCCTTCTGGGCCCTCGATCTCAAGGCTCCGACGAGCGTCCAGGGCTCCTCGACGGTGTTCACGAAGGACTACGCCCCCCGGGCCGAGGTCGTGACCTACGAGTTCGCCGCCCGCGAAGGGATGGGTCCCCTGGCCCTGACCTGGTGGGACGGCGGACTCATGCCACCGCGTCTGGACGAACTCGAGCCCGGCCGGATGATGGGCGACGACGGCGGCGGGTGCCTTTTCCGCGGCGACAAGGGCCTCATCATGTGCGGCACCTACGGCGAGAACGCCCGCCTCGTCCCCGAGACCCGCATGCAGGAATACGCGCGGCCGGAAAAGACGATCCCCCGCTCGCCCGGCATTCGCGAGGAATGGATCGAGGCCATCAAGAAGGGGACGAAATCGACGACCGACTTCGCCTACTCGGGGCCGCTGACCGAGACCATGCTCCTGGCCAACGTCGCCGTCCGGCTCGCGGACAAGAACTTGAAGCTCCTCTGGGACGGCGAGAAGATGGAGTTCACGAACCTCCCCGAGGCCAACGAGCTACTCCACTTCGAATACCGGCCCGGCTGGAGCCTCTGACCTCGTGAGGAAAAAAGCGCTTCCCCTCGTCGCCGGTTCGATCTTCCTGGCCGCCGCGCTCTGGGCCGTCCAGGACCCGTGGCCGGTCCACGACCCGAACCGGCCCATGCCGCCGGTCGTGGCCCCCGGCCCGGCTGGCCCGCCCGTCCCGCCGCCCGCCGACGCGGTCGTTCTCTTCGACGGCAAAACCACGGCCCAATGGACGGACTCCAAGGGCCACCCCGTGCGCTGGAGGGTCGAGAACGGATACATGGAGGTCGTACCCAAGACCGGCGGCATCCGCACCCTCAAGGGGTTCGGCGACTGTCAGCTCCATATCGAATGGATGGCCCCGGCGCCGGCCAAGGGAACGGGCCAGGATCGCGGCAACAGCGGCGTCTTCCTCATGGACCTCTACGAAGTCCAGGTCCTCGACTGCTATGAGAATAAAACGTACGCCGACGGCATGACCGCGGCCATCTACGGCCAGTTCCCGCCCATGGTCAACGCCTGCCGGCCGCCCGGCGAATGGCAGACCTATGACATCGTCTTCCACCGGCCGCGGTTCGACGGCAACGGCCAGCTCCTCGCCCCGGTCCGGTTGACCGCCTTCCACAACGGCGTCCTCGTCCACGAGTGCGCCGTCCCGACCGGGCCGACCGCCCACAAGGCCCGGCCGCCCTACAAGATGCACGCTGAAAAGCTCCCCATCTCCCTTCAGGACCACGACCATCCCGTCCGCTACCGGAACATCTGGGTCCGGGAGCTCGAATAGGGGAAATCCCAGGAGGAGGATCCCATGAAGAAGCGAATCCTTTTGGCCACGGCGCTCCTCGGGATCATGTCGCTTTGCGTCTGTTCCGGCGCTTCCCGGGTGCCCGATAAAGACCGATCCGCCCTCGTGGTCTGGGGCGGCTGGGAGGGCCACGAGCCGAAACAGTGTGTCGACATCTTCGCGCCCTGGCTTGAATCCCAGGGCTTCACGGTCGAGATCTCCCATTCCCTCGACGCCTACCTCGACCTCGACAAGCTCAAAACGCTCGACCTCATCGTCCACATCTTCACCATGTCCGACATCAAGCCGGAGCAGGAACGGAACCTCGAAGAGGCCGTGAAAAGCGGCGTCGGCCTCGCCGGCTGGCACGGCGGCTTGGGCGACGCCCACCGCTCGGCCGTCGAATACCAGTTCATGGTCGGTGGCCAGTGGGTCGCCCACCCTGGCGGCGTCATCGACTACGACGTCGACATCACCGAGCCGGACGACCCGATCACGAAAGGCCTCAGGCGCCGTTTCCACATGAAATCCGAGCAGTACTACATGCACGTCGACCCAGCCGTCGAGGTCCTGGCGACGACGACGTTCGCGGGCCGGCACGCTTCCTGGATCGACGGCGTGGTCATGCCCGTCGTCTGGAAGAAGCTCTACGGGAAGGGGCGGGTGTTCTACACCTCGCTCGGCCATGTGGCTGCGGATTTCGACGTCCCCGAGGCCCGGGAGATCGTTAAACGGGGCATGCTCTGGGCGGCCCGGGTCCTGGGCGACGACCCGCCCAATATGAACATCTACGCGCCGCTTCTCAAGAAGAAATAGACGGCGGCCGTCCGGACTATCGGCCCGAGATCTTCTGCCTGTCCTGGAAATAGCCGTCCCAGAGGTCGCGGCGGACGAAGAGCGTGAGGACGACCTCGGGACGCAAGCCGTAAAAATTCGAGGTGTAGCCGTCGCCGAGGGCCGTTGCCGCTTTTCCGAGGTTGTCGACCGAGGCGATGACCAGGGCGGCATCGCCGATCGTCCCCGCGGCCTCGGCGCTCGTCCAGTATCCCACCCGGCTGAATTTTCTCAAGTACCACGGGAGCGGCCAGGTCTCCTCGGGCGGGGCGATGACCTTGATCAGCAGGTCCTTCTTTTCAAGGGCGCCGGCGGCGATCTTCTCCACGGTCCCGACGAGTTTCAGGAAGTCCGGGCTCGTTTGGGCGTAGACATAGGGGTTCGCCGGGTCGGAATGGGCGGTGAAATTGGCCCTGTAACCCTGGACGGCCAGATTGACGAGGCCCGGGACGAGCGCGGCCAGGATGAGGATCTTGATGAGCTTTGAACGGCTGATCCTCAGGAGGAGCCCGACGCCATTCCCGGCCAGGACGACGAGGCCGAAATAAAAGGGCAGGACGTTCCACGGCGTCTTGTAGGCGATGAGGCTGAAGAAGACAGCCGTGATGATGGTGAAGAAGAGGATGAAACGAAGGAAGCGCGGGTTCTCGTCCTTCCCCCCGTCATGCCCGAACGCGGCGATGCCCCCGGCCGCGGCGAGGAAGAGGAGGAAAGCCTCGCTCCAGACCGGGCCGCCGGCGGTCTTGGAATAGGCCAGCGTCTGGACATAGTAATACCAGGGGTGGGCGTGGAAGCCGGGATGGCCGGCCCGGTTGAAAGACGCCCCTATGGCCCGGACCGAATCGGCCAATCCCGGCAGGTTTTGGAAGAACGAGGTGTAAAACAGAACGGCCGTCACGGCGCCGGCGGCGAGGAAGAGGGCGGCGTGGAGGGCTGTCCGAAGCCTTGCCGGGGCATTCCGCAAGGCCCGGGCGTCCTCGACCGCGACGGCCCTTTCCCGGCGGGCGCGCGGCCCGTCCATGAGGAGCACGAGCCCGAGCGCCGCTGCCGTAGCGGCGAAGAGGATGACGCTCGTCTCCTTCGTGGCGTACATCAGACCGGCCGAGACGCCGGCCGCGAGCGCCCACCCGCCGGAGCGCGTTCGAGCGTATTTCCATCCGGCGGCAATGAGCCCGGCCAGAAAGAAGACGAGGAGGATCTCCTGGATGTAGAACCGGCTGTAATAGGTCATCGCCGGCGAGACGGCGGCCAGAGCGGCCGCCGCGAGCGTCGCCTCGCGGGAGAGTCCGCCGGCGAGGGGGAGGAAAAGCAGGAGGAGCCCCGCTCCAAACAGCGCCGGAACCATCCGGAGCGTCGTTTCGCTGAGCTCGGCCAGGGACCTCGCGCCCGCGGCCCTGGCCGCCGGCAGGGTGAAGTAGTAGAGGCTCGGTCCGTGGTGGTCGCCCGGGTCGAACCGGTACTCCCCCCGCTCGAGGAGGTCGCCGAACTTGACCGCCTGGTTGGCCTCGTCGTGGTGCATGGGCCGGACGTCCAGGCGGACGACACGAAAGAGAAGCGCGCCGAGGACGGCGCAGAGAAAGAGCCCCCGGAAGGCCTTGTTCGTCATTTGGCCGGGATGCCGTAGACCTCAACCTCCACGTAGTGGTTCATGTCGTTCGAAGTGTTGCCGCCGCTGTAGAGGCGGACGTAGCGGGCCTTGACGCCCTTGGGGTCGAAGAGCTTGCCGTCGAACGTCTCGATGTATTCCTTGTCCTTGCCGGCGCCGAGGCCCGAGGTGTTGTCGTGGTCGCTGTTGAAAACCGTGGTCACGCCGCCGATGAAGTCCTTGTCGTCGGAGACTTGGACGACGACGTCCCGGTAGACGCGGGCTTGGCTGTGGTAGTGCCAGGCGAGGATGGCGTGGAGCTCCTGGGACTTGCCGAGGTCGATCTGGACCCACTGCAGGGCCGGGCCGAGCTCGACGTAGTAGCCGTCCTCGCCGGACTTCTTGCCGTCCGTGACGAAGGCGACCTCGCCGATGACGGGCTCCTTGTCGCTCGCGGCGACGGGACTCCCGGCGGAGAGAAGGACCGTCCCGGCCGGGACCATGAAGGGCCCGCGAGGTCTCCCGGTGACCATTTCGAGGTTGGGAGTGTGGATGTTCTTGGGCGTGCCGACGAACATCGGCTTGGGGAGCTGGATCTTCAGGACCTCTTTCCCCGGATCCTGGGCCCGCGCCCGGGGCGCCAGGACGGCCACACAGAGGGCGACGATCGTTATTGATCCGAGGAGCTTCTTCATCTCCGTCTCCTTGTCCGAACGGGCCGGCCTCCGGCGATCGCACCCGCGTTAAATATTCTACACTTTTTAGGTCCGATTTTCACGAGGGCTCCGACCTCGGGGTGGCGGCCGCAGAAGTCGGCCACGTCCTCCGTGGCCATGACCAGGAATGCCGTCGAGAGGGCGTCCGCGGCCGCCGCTGAAGCATGGGCAGCCCAGGCGGCGCCGTGCCCCTGGGCAGGCCGCCCGGTCCGCGGGTCGATGACGTGCTCGCCCTTGACCTCGGTGCCCGACCCGCTCAGGGCGCGGTCACGGAGCAGGAAGCGGCCCGGGCCGGACGTCGTTCCCGCGGCCGACCCCGCGCCGACGGGCCAGCCCCGTCCCGCCTTCCCTTTTCCAGGTCCCGGGCCGGCGGCCAGGGCCGTGCTCGTCCCGGCGTGGAGGAGGAAGTTCCCGACCTCCCAGTCCCGGAAGACGGCCAGGGCGCCGTCCAGGGCGTACCCCTTACCGACGGCCCCGAGGTCGAGGTCGAGCGCGGCGGGGCGCATCCGGCCCTTGCCGGGAAGCCTCGTCACCTCGAAACCCTGGCCGGTTTGAACGACGCGGATGAGCTTGCCGAGAGGCTGCAGGGACGTCTTCGAATGGCCCCGCGCCGGGCGGCCGGCGGCGAGATAGTTGACATCGAAGGCGCCGTCCGTTTCCGCCTGGACGGCGGCCGCGAGCCCGAGGACCTCGGCCGTTTCGATCCCGACGCGAAGGGATTCGCCCGGCCGGAGGCGCCCGATTCGGCTCGTTTCGCTCGACGGGTCGAAACGGCTGAGGAGCCTTTCAAGCCGGTCGACTTCGTCGAAGGCCGCGCGGGCGGCCTGCCGGGCGCAGTCCTCGGCCTTTCCGGCGATGAAGACCTCGAATACGGTCGCCATGGCCTCGTGGGCGAACCTGTGGACGCCTGCTTTTTGTCGCGGGCTCATACCCGGAGTATCCCCGATTCGCTTCGATTTATCAATACGAGCCAGACAAGAAGGGGACAAGAAAGGAAACACGTACTGGCACGTGTCCCCACTCGCCCCGTGCCCTACTTCTGGGCTTTCGGGCCGAGGGGGAGCTCCCGGACGCTGTCCGAGGCGACCTTGATCCGGGCGGCGACGTCCTTCTCGCCGCGGATCTTCTCGTCGGTCAGATAGTGGACTTCAAGCAAGCCCTCGGAATGGAATCCCGTCCGGAAATAATTCATCTCGGCGAGGGACAGGCTCCAACCCTGGAGCCACGTCTCGAGCTCCTTGCGCTGCCGGCCGCCGCCCAGGAAATGGATGATCAGCTTGATCGGCCCGGCCGGATCGATCTCTTTGCCGTCGCTCTCGTCGAGGAAATAGACGCCCCGCACTCCCCAGGGCTGGCCGCCGCAGTGGTAGGCGATCCGCTCGGCCATGCGCTGACGCCAACGGAAGTGGTCTTCGTCCTCGCGGGGGACGGCCGTGCCCGCCTCGCAGGCGGTCCGCACGGCCGCTTCGGGGTTGGCGAAGAAGCCGACGGCGAGCTCCCGGTCGGCGTTCATGAGCACCCGGAGGACCTTGCCGCCGGTCGCCTCGGGGACGTCAATGACCCGCAGGGCGTCCGTTAACAGCGTGCATTCGGGACAGAACTCGGCCAGCTTGTTCGGGGCTTCGAGCAGGAAGCGCTCGTTGAACTTGACGCCGTCATCGTCCGGATAGAGGGGCAGGTAACGGATGCCCGACTCGACGAGGTCCTGGAAGAAATGCGTCCCGAACGACACGTCGGGGACGTAGTTGCCCTTTTTCCGGGCGACCTCGATGAGCATGGCCGAGTTGTTGATCTCCGAATAGGTCACGCGCACGCCGAGCTTGATGTCGCCGCGGCTGCCCCACCGGCCCGGTCCCATGAGGATGAACTGCCGCCGGGGCAGGATCTTGTTGAGCTTGCCCACGGCCTGGCCGACGGCGAGGAGGTCGGCGAATTCGGCGAGCTCCCCGTACCGGTCCGGCTCGACGTAGACGATGTGGGTGATGTCGGCGACGCGGCCGTTCGAGACGTGCTTCCCGGCCGTGAAGAGGATTGCCTCTTCGGGGATGTTCGCCGGGATCTCCATGGCCACGCCCTCGGACGCCTGGCTCTGCGGCCGGCACTGGAGGATGTAGAAATCCGTGCCCGTCGAGGCGAATTCGATGTCGACCGGGACGCCGAGGGCCATGGACAGCGTCTTCAGGATGGCCTCGAGCTGGAGCATGAACGGGGTCCCGGAGATGAGGCCATCGAAGGTGACGATGGCGTCCGACTTCCCGATGTCCGTGGCCAAGCCCATGGGCCTCTGGAGCAGCCCGTCCTGGTGGATCGAAAAAGTCTTGGTCAGGGCCGGGAATTCGTGTCCGACTTCCTTGAGGATCTCCTTGATATCCTTGGTCAGGAAGGTGTTGTCCTCGAGGTCGATGAGGTCGATTCTCTTGGGGGAATAGCGGATGACATCGTCGACCGAAACGTTGACCCGCAGGTTCGGCTGGCTCGGTGCGACGAGAACCGGATAATCGTCGCTGACCCTGTCCACGGCCCGCGTCCCGAGCCCGGGGACGATACGGAGCAGCCCGTCCTCTCTTTTGATCCGCGGCGACCAGCGGAACTCGTTCCGGCTGAAGGCGACACCGGCATAGGCCGGGAAGAAGTACTTGCCCACCTTGGTGCCGACGACCTCCTGGATCATGATGCCCATCTCCTCGTAGAAATCGAGGAGGCCGCGCTCGGCCCGGTATTGGATGGGGTCGGGGCTGAAGATCGAGGCGTAGACCTCGGCCACGGCGTCGAGAAGGGCCTCGAGCCGCTGCTGCTTGTCCCCCTGGTTGGCCAGGAAGAGGCTCTTGTATTTTCCCGCGAAGGCCGTCCCCAGCCGGTCCTCGAGGAGGCTCGAGCTGCGGACGATGAGCGGCACGTCGCCGAAGTCGTCGAGGGCGACCGACAGGCCCTTGACGATCTCGGGCGGGAAGGTCGAGTTCTTGAAGACCTGGACGAGATGGGGGTATTCCTGGCGGA
>MEYF01000035.1 GCA_001775755.1 Candidatus Aminicenantes bacterium RBG_19FT_COMBO_65_30
CGGCTGCGGCCTCTGCACGACGGCCTGCGCCGAGGGCGCCCTGGCGCTCGACGCCGAGAACAAAGCCGTCATTGTCCGCGAGATTTTCTGCGACGGGCTGGGCGCCTGCCTCGACGTCTGCCCGACGGACGCTCTCAAGGTCGTCGAGCGGGAGAGCGAAGCGTATGACTCCCGGGCCGCCTTCGACCACGTCTTGAAGACGCGGGGAGCCGATGCCGCTTCACGGGTCCACGGCGCCGGCGGCGGCGACGCCCAGGCCGGCCGGTCCGGATGCCCCGGCAGTCTGGCCCGGGACATCCCCTGCGCGCCCGACGCCCAAGAAGAGGGTCCGGCCGCGTCCGTCAAATCCCGGCTCAGCCAGTGGCCCATCCAGCTCCACCTCGTCTCGCCGCTCGCCCCTTACTTCGAGGGGAGCGACCTCCTTGTCGCCGCCGACTGTACGGCCTTCGCCCTGGGCGGGTTCCACGACGACCTCCTCAAGGGCAAGAAGCTGGTCATCGCCTGCCCCAAGCTCGACGAGACCCAGGGCTATATGGAGAAGCTGGCCGAGCTCATCAAGCGGAACAGCCTCAAGTCGCTGACCGTGGCCATCATGACCGTCCCCTGCTGTTCGGGGCTGGAGCGCCTCGTCAGGCAGGCCGTCTCGCTTTCGGGCGAACCGCTCGACATCAGGAAGGTCGTGGTGGGAATCGACGGCCGGGTCGTTCAGGCCGCCTCGACTCGTGAATAAACCAGACTGAGCCCGGCTCAGATGGAGAGGGCGATCAGAAGCTGGGCCGGAAAATAGGTCCCGAGGATGATGGCCTGGGCGGGACGGAGCTTTTTGGCGAAGCGGTCATAGGCCAGGACGGAATCGGAAACAAGAAAAAGAACGGCCCCGGCAAAGGCTAAAAGCGGCCGCGTCCCCCCCTCGTTGACAAACCGGGCCGCCGCGAGCCCGGCCATGGCCGTGATGGCCGCGATGTAAACCAGGACGGGGAACTTCATTGGGCCGAGCGACGGGGACAGGATCCTGAACATCAGCAAACCGAAGATGATGAAGGGGATGAACACTCCCGCCGATATCGAATGTCCCGGGCCGGGCTTGAAGGCCAGGATGTAACAGACGTGGGCGACGAGGAAGGACACGAGTCCGGCCGTGAACCATTTCTCGGGGAACATCAGGGCGATGTCTCCAGCCAAGGAAAACAGCAGTCCGGCCAGGATGAGCATCTTATATGCGGACGGAACGGGAATCTGGGCCATGATGGCCGTCGCGATGATAAGGATCATCGTCAAGGGCTTCAAAACATGAAACAACCGCCGGCGCTCTTTGGCGTCGGCCCAGATGGCCAGGGCGGCTGAAATGACAACACAAGCCGAAAGGATGATAACGGATGTGGGAACGCCCATGACCTAATTTCTCACCTCTTTTTCTTTCCGCAGGCGCTCGCGGGCCTCCTCGAACATCGGCTCGGCGTAGGCGCTCGGCCAGGTGCGTTCCTCGAACGACCGCTTCTCGACCATCTTCAAGAAACCCTCGAACTCGTTGAAATACGAGCCGTAGATGTGGAAGCTGTCGACGAGGTCGGCATAACGCCCGGGGCGCACCGCTCTTCCCGTCTTGGCGGCCACTCGGCCGGCGATGGCCCTCTGGAGATCCGTCAGGGCGAAGACGTTCATGTAAGCGGCCTTGTAGGCGTCGCGGGAACGCCAGTGGGCGTTCATGTTCAGGACGAGCTCCTCTTTGTCGTCCTCGAGGAGGCGGCACCAGAGCCGCTGGAGGCAGGGCGGGTCGTAGGTCGGCGGGTCGAGCTTGGGGTTCCAGGTGATGGCCTGGGCCCGACGGGTGTGGCCGGCCTGGGCGAGCTTGTCGACGACGGCGCCGATCTGGTCGACGGTCTCGCCCTCGATATCGTAGGCGAAAAGGCGCTTGTGGTACGTGTAGGTCCACTTGCCTTCTTCCGGCGAGATCCAATGGTCGTGGATGCCGTCGACGACCTCCTGGCGGTAGACTTCGAGGTCCTCGAGGCCGCCCGGAAAGGCCCGGTGGATGCGCGGCTCGGCGAAGGGGTCCTCGACCGTCCAGAGCATCGTGCAGTCCCGGCTCGGCGGATCGCCCGGCTTGTCGTATTCGGTCTTTATGGCGATCCCCTGATGCCAGCAGGCGAGGACGGCCTGCTCCCAGGCTTCGGGGAGGTTCTTTCCTGACACGGCAAGCGTCGGAATGTTTCCGTTCATGAGGGCACCTCCATCATCTTCCCCGCTTTTAGCACAGGGTGAGCGGGCCGTCAACGCGGCATCGGCCTGCGGCCCCGGCCAAGGTGACATGGACGGAGGTTGAAGGAGGCGCCCGAATGTATTAATGTGACGGGAAGGAGGCGCCCATGTCCGAGGCCCGCGTGGTCTATTACGAGTCCCCTATTGGCTTCCTGGAGATCAAGGGCAGCGAGGCGGGCGTCTCCGCGGTCGAATTCGTCGACGCCCGCGGCCCGCGGTCGGGCCGGGGAGGGAAGGGGCCTCTGCCCGCCGCCCTCGCCGATTGCCTGGCCCAGCTCGAGGAGTATTTCCTGGGCGACAGGCGGACCTTCTCGGTCAAGCTCGACCTCCGCGGCACGGACTTCCAGAAAAAGGTCTGGAAAGAGCTCCGGTCCGTCGGGTTCGGGAAAACGACGACCTACAAGGCCATCGCGCGGGCTGTTGGGAACCCCGCCGGGACAAGGGCCGTCGGCGGGGCCAACCACAGGAACCCCGTCTCGATCATCGTCCCCTGCCACCGCGTCGTCGGGAGCGACGGGCGATTGACGGGCTATGGCGGCGGCCTGTGGCGGAAGGATTGGCTCCTCCGACACGAAGGTCACGACCTATCGACGATTTGACAGCCCGGCGGACGAACAGGATAAAATAAGGTCTATCCGGACAGGAAGGAGGCCTCGCATGGTCGAAACTCTGAGCCAGCTTTTCCTCAACACCGTCAAGACCTACGTCAAGGACGACCTCCTGAGGGTCAAGGTCGACGGCCGCTACGTCCCCATCTCTACTGAGGAAGTCGCCCGGCGCGTGAAGAACCTGTCCCTCGGCCTGGCCGACCTCGGCCTCGGCCCCGGGGACAAGCTCGTCATCTTCTCCGAGAACAGGCCCGAGTGGACGATGACGGACTTCGCCGTCCTCTGCGCCGGAGCGATCACCGTCCCCATCTACACCTCGCTCATGCCCGAGCAGATCAAATACATCATCAACGACTCGGACGCCAGGATCGTCGTCTGCTCGAACCGCAACCTCTGGCTGAAGGTCGAGGCGGTCAGGCACGAGCTGCCCTCCGTCCATCACTTCGTGCTCATCGACGAGGAGGGCCCCCAGGGCGTCGTCAGCCTCTCGGAGGTCATGGGCCGGGGCAAGACGATCGCGGCCTCGAATCCCGGGCTCTTCGAGAAGAGGGCCCTTGCGGTCGAGCCGGACGACCTGGCCTCCATCATCTACACCTCGGGGACGACGGGCATCCCCAAGGGCGTCATGCTGACCCACGCCAACTTCGTCTCCAACTCCAAGGCCCTCGACGCCGTCACCGAATTCACCGACAAGGACACCATCCTGTCCTTCCTTCCTCTCTCCCACGTCCTGGAGAGGATGACGACCTTCTCCTTTCTTTACAAGGGGGCCACGATCGCCTACGCCGAGAGCATCGAGACCGTGGCCGAGAACCTGCTCGAGGTCCGGCCGACGATCATGATCAGCGTGCCCCGGCTCTTCGACAAGATCTACGCCAAGGTCATGGACAACATCCTGACCCAGTCGCCGCTCAAGCGGAAGATCTTCTTTTGGGCCCTTGGCGTCGGCAAGAAATACGGCGCCCGGAAGATCCGCCACCAGCCCATCCCCTGGTGGCTCGGCGTCCGGCGCCGGCTGGCCGCCAAGCTCGTCTTTTCCAAGATCGTCGAGAAGACGGGCGGGCGGGTCCACTTCTTCGTCTCCGGCGGCGCCCCCCTGTCGAGCGACGTGGCCGAGTTCTTCTACGCCATCGGCATCACCATCCTCGAGGGCTACGGCCTGACCGAGACCTCGCCGGTCCTGACCTGCAACACCTTCGACAAGATGAAGTTCGGGGCCGTCGGGCCGCCCGTCCCCGGCGTCGAGATCAAGATCGCCCCGGACGGTGAGGTCCTGGCCAAGGGGCCCAACGTCATGAAGGGCTACTACAAGAAAGACCAGGAGACCCGTGAGGCCTTCGAGGGCGGCTGGTTCCATACGGGCGACATCGGCCATTTCGACGAGGAGGGCTTCCTCGTCATCACCGACCGGAAAAAGGACCTCATCGTCACGGCCGGCGGCAAGAACGTCGCCCCCCAGCCCATCGAGAACCTGCTCAAGGCGAATCCCTACATCCAGAACGCCGTCGTCGTCGGCGGCGGGCGGAAGTTCATCTCGGCCCTCATCGTGCCGAATTTCGAGAAGCTCGAGGCCTACGCCCGGACGAGCGGCATCCCCTTCGGCAGCCGCAAGGAGCTCGTCGAGAGGGAGGAGATCGTCGCCTTCATGCTGGCCGAGGTCAACCGGGCGACCCCCCACCTGGCCTCCTACGAGCGGATCAAGAAGGTCGTCCTCCTCGACCGCGACTTCGACGTCGATACGGAGCTGACCCCGTCCCTCAAGGTCAAGCGCCACATCGTCGAGAAGACGTTCAAGCCGCTGATCGACCTTCTCTACAAAGATTAGTGTGGTACTTCTCCCAAACTCGGGGAAGTCCACATGAGGCGGGAGAAGTACCAACATTTTTTTATTTGCATTTGCGAAAAAGCGGCCGCCGCGGCGTCTTTATTAACAGACGCCATGAACGAGAATCCGACCGGGCCGGACAAGGGGACCCCCGACGGGGCGGGGCACAGGGACCGCCTGCGCCAGAAGTTCCTCAACGGGGGCCTCGCCGCCTTCCTGGACTATGAGATCGTCGAGCTCCTCCTGACGCTCGGAACGCCCCGGCGGGACTGCAAGACGCCGGCCCGCCGGGCCCTGCGGGAATTCAAGACCTTCGGCGGCGTCCTCGAGGCCTGCCCGGAGGACCTCCAAAGGATCCCGGGGATCGGCTCCCGGAACGTCTTCGGCCTGAAGCTCGTCCACGAGGTCTCTCGCCGCTTCCTCAAGGACAAGATGATGAGCCGGCCCGTCTGCCACTCCTCCCGGGAGGTCTATGACTACCTCTGCCACGCCCTCCGCGACCTGAAGAAGGAGCGGTTCAAGGTCATCTTCCTCGACCCGAAGAACCAGGTCGTCGAGGAGAAGACCCTGTTCGAGGGGACGGTCGACTCGAGCGCCGTCTATCCCCGGGAGGTCATCAAGGACGCCCTCCGCTACGAAGCGTCGGCGCTGATCTTCGCCCATAACCACCCGTCCGGCGACCCCGAGCCGTCGTTCTGCGACCGGGAGGTCACCCGGGACCTCGTCTTCGCTGCCCGAGTCGTTCAGATCAAGGTCCTCGACCACATCATTATCGGGAACAACCGCTACTTCAGCTTTGCCGACCAGGGCCTGATCGACGACTACGACCTGATGTTCAACGGCTTTCCGAGGTGACGGATGAGAGAAAACGGCCGGAAAGGGATTGAAAGGCCGGGGCAATCCGGGTAAACTCTGGGTGCGCGGGAGGCGGCCGATGGGCAGGAAAGACGTTGAGAAGGAGCGAACGGACATGATAAAAAAAGACACGACCCGGGAAGGAGGCCCCATGAAGGACGCCGAGACCGAAGAAAAGCAGACATCCCGCCACAAGGCCATCGACGCCGCGCTCTCCCAGATCGAGAAGCAGTTCGGCAAGGGCACGATCATGAAGCTCGGTCAGAAGGGGGCGGCGGTGGCCGTCGAGGTCATCCCCACCGGCTCGATCTCCTTCGACCTGGCCCTGGGCATCGGAGGCTTCCCGCGCGGCCGCGTCGTCGAGATCTACGGTCCGGAGGCCACCGGCAAGACCACCCTGGCCCTCCACGTTATCGCCGAGGCCCAGAAGCGCGGCGGCCAGGCGGCCTTCATCGACGCCGAGCACGCCCTCTCTCCGGCCTACGCCGCCCGCATCGGGATCGACATCGACAACCTGCTCATCTCCCAGCCTGATTTCGGGGAACAGGCCCTGGAGATCGCCGAGGTCCTGGTCCGCAGCGGCGCCGTCGACGTCATCGTCATCGATTCCGTGGCCGCCCTCGTCCCCAAGGCCGAGCTCGAGGGCGAGATGGGCGACGCCCATATGGGCCTCCAGGCGCGGCTGATGTCCCAGGCCCTGCGCAAGCTGACGGCCATCGTCGCCCGGTCGAAAACCTGCTTCATCTTCATCAACCAGATCCGGGAGAAGATCGGCGTCTTCATCGGCAACCCCGAGACGACGACGGGCGGCCGGGCCCTCAAGTTCTACGCGTCCCTGCGGGTCGACGTGCGCCGGCTGTCCGTGATCAAGGACGGCGAGAGCGTCGTCGGCAACCGGGCCAAGGTCAAGATCGTCAAGAACAAGATGGCTCCGCCTTTCCGCGAGGCCCAGTTCGACATCATCTTCGGGGAGGGGATCTCGCGAGAGGGCGACCTCGTGGACGTCGGTTTCGATACGGGCATCCTCGACAAGACCGGGACCTGGTACTCCTACAACGGCGAACGGCTCGGCCAGGGCCGGGAGAACGTCAAGAGGCTGCTCAAGGAGAACAAGGAGCTGGCCGTTCAGCTCGAAGGGGAGATCCGGGCTAAGGTCGGCCTCGCCGGGGACAAGGCGGCCGAGGAAAAGGCCGCATCGAAGTAGCGGGAACTTGGCCCCTTGAGCGGGGGCTTGCATAAATCCTACATTATTGATAGGATTTAAAGGAAAGAAGAATTCAACCGTGCTCCGGCGTCGGGATTTCATCAAGGTCGCGGGTTTCGGTGGGGCCGCCTGGGCGGCGTCCCGGACCCTGCCCGCGGGAGCGCGGGAGCCTGATATTCCACAGGAGGGAAAGACCATGAATTACACCGCCAAGGACTATTCCAAGCTCATCGGCATGCCCGGGTTCAGCGAGACGCTCCTGAAGAACCATTTCACGCTTTACCAGGGCTATGTCACCAACACGAACAAGGTCCTCGACATCCTCGGCCTCATGGCCAAGGACGGCAAGACGGCGACCCCGGAGTACGCCGAGCTCAAGCGCCGGCTCGGCTGGGAATTCAACGGCATGAGGCTGCACGAGTACTACTTCGAGAATCTCGGCGGGAAGGCGGCCCTCGACCCGGCGGGCAAGCTCGGCCGGATGCTCGTCGAGCAGTTCGGCGATGTCGAGTCCTGGGAGAAGGACTTCCGGGCGACGGGCGCCATGCGGGGCATCGGCTGGGTCGTCCTCTACGAGGACCCGGCCAACGGCCGCCTGATCAATTTCTGGGTCAACGAGCACGATGTCAGCCACCCCGCCGGATGCCGGCCGCTCCTCATCATGGACGTCTTCGAGCACGCCTTCATGATCGACTACGGCCTGAAGCGGGCCGACTACATTGAGGCCTTCTTCAAGAACATCGACTGGACCGCCGTCGGGTCGAGGCTCAAATAAGGTTACTTCTTCTTTTTTCGGGGGATTACGGCGGTGAATACCGCCCCTTCCCCTCCGGCCGCCGCGGCCCGGTGAGGCCATGACCAACGACGCTATCCGGGCCGAGAGGGTCCGTCCGCTCAACGACAAAAAGACGACCGGGCGTCCGCTTGTCGTCTATTGGATGCAGGCGGCCCAGCGGGCCCGGACGAACCACGCCCTGGAATACGCCGTCCGCGCCGCGAACGAACTCCGGAAACCCCTGGTCGTCTTCTTCGCCCTGACCGAGGACTATCCCGAGGCGAACGAGCGTCACTACGCCTTCATGCTCGAAGGTCTCAAGGAGACGCGGGAAACGCTGCGCGGCCGGGGCATCCCGATGGTCGTCCGACGGGGCGGGCCGGACAGGGAGATCGCGGCCTTCGGCCGGGACGCCGCCATGGTCGTCGTGGACGACGGCACCGTCCGCGTCGAACGAGGCTGGCGCCGGTCGGCCGCGGCCGCGCTCGAGTGTCCCCTCGTCGAGGTAGCGACGAACGTCATCGTCCCGGTCACGGCGGCGTCGCCGAAGGAAGAGTACTCGGCGGCCACTCTGCGCCCGAAGATCTATCGCCTGCTCGACGGCTTCCTGACACCCCTTCGGGAGACGCCCCTGCGCGTCAAGTCCGTCGAGCCGGCCATCGACAGCTGGGACATCGGCGACACCGCTGCTGCACTGGCCCGGCTTGACCTTGACCGGAGGATCGGACGTATTCCGTCCATTAGGGGCGGAGCGTACGAGGCCGAAAAACGGCTCGGCGTCTTCGTCAAGAACAAGCTCGCCGCATACGCCGAGGCGCGGAACGATCCTTCCCTCGACGCGCTATCCGGACTCAGCCCGTATCTCCACTTCGGCCAGATCTCGCCCCTGGCCGTGGCCCTGGCCGTGAAAAAGGGCCCGCGCTATGGGCAGGCCGCTTTCCTCGAAGAGCTCATCGTCCGGCGGGAGCTCAGCTTCAACTTCGTCCACTACAACCGGGCTTACGACCGTTTCGAAGGCCTGCCCGAGTGGTGCCGGCAGACCCTCCTCGAGCACGCCGGCGACCCCCGTCCCTATCTCTACTCCTGGACGGATCTCGAGAAGGCGGCCACGCACGACCCCTACTGGAACGCCGCACAAAAAGAGATGGTCCTGACGGGCAAGATGCACGGCTATATGCGCATGTACTGGGGGAAGAAGATCCTGGAATGGTCGGCTTCGCCGCGGGAGGCCTTCCGGACGGCCCTCGCACTGAACAACGCCTACGAGCTCGACGGCCGTGATGCCAACGCGTTCGCCGGTGTCGCCTGGGCGTTCGGCAAGCATGACCGGCCCTGGGCCCGCCGCCCCGTGTTCGGCCTGATCCGCACCATGAACGCCGCCGGGCTCCGCCGCAAGTTTGACGCCGACGCCTATGTCCGGAAGGTCGAAGCCCTGGCTCGCCCCTGACCCGGCCGCGAAATCCCTGGAAAACCGCCGCGAAACGGATTATCCTGAAGAGGAATCGGACGAGGAGGTCCGCATGACCAGCGAAGAGATCCCGCGGTCGGACAAGCTGGGGCTTTCCCCGGGAACACTGATGCACGTCGGCCCTAAGAGGACCGAGAAGACACGGATCACGGTCATCGATTACGACGAGGCCGGATTCATCGAAAAAGAAGTCGGCTCGGTCGAGGAGTGCTTTCCGTTCAAGGAGACGGCCACCGTCACCTGGATCAACGTCGACGGCGTCCACGACGCCGAGGTCATCGACAAG
>MEYF01000036.1:0-3721 GCA_001775755.1 Candidatus Aminicenantes bacterium RBG_19FT_COMBO_65_30
ACCGGACGACTGGTTCCCGGGGGGCCGGGGAGCTAGAGGCATATCCCGAGCCAAGCCGGAGAGAGGAACTTCCCGGAATTGGGAGATGAACCTTTTTTTCAGCCGACGGTGCGTGTGGCGATGACGTCGACGCCCGTTCCAAGGACGTCGGCGATGAGGACCTGGCCGCGGCGGACCGGGGCCTCGGGACGCAGCTTGGCGATCTCGGCGAGGATAGGGAAAACGAACTCGCGCGGCACGGGGCCGCTCAGCCGGACCGAGGCCATCTTCGCCGGCGTGCCCCGGACCGGCACGGACGTGGCCAGGTTCCGCTTCGGATGGAGAACTTCCTCGATAGCGAAAGGAACGCCCTTATCGCATTGATTTCCGTGTATTTCCAACTCACCGGTCGCATCCCTCCGGACTTCGAGCTCGCAGCCGACCGGGCAGAGGACGCAGGTCAGACGGTCGAGGGCGGGAAGGTCACTCATGGCAGCTCACTTCAAGGTCTTCTTTGACCGTTTGCCGGACCTTGATCTTCTGCAGCTCGGAAGGAAGAAGGCGGCCGAATTTTTTCCTCGAGTAGACCTTCTCCGTCGCTTTCCCCTTGACGAGGACCTGGACGTTCCTGAGCGGCCGCGCGACCCGGAAGCTCCACTCGACGCCGGCCGCCCCGGACGTCAAAAACTGGGGCAGGGCGTACTTGACGTTAGGCCCGGCGGAAATCCGGACCGTCCCTCCCGCGACCCTCTCCCCCGCCGCGTATCGGGCGGCGCGCTCCCCGGCGGCGAATCCTTCGAAGGAGGCCCAATCGGCGACATCGTGGATGTGTAGGACGTTGCCGCAGGAAAAGATCCCGGGGGCCGAGGTCATCAGCGTCTGGTCGACAACGGCTCCGCCGGTGATCGGCGAAAGCTCGACGCCCGCCCGCTTCGAGAGCTCGTTCTCGGGGATGAGCCCGACCGACAGGAGCAGGGTATCGCAGGGAATGACGCTCTCCGTCCCGGCGACCGGGGCGAGCCTGTCGTCGACCTTGGCCACGACGACGCTCTCCACTCGGTCCCGGCCGCGGATCTCGACGACGGTCGACCGCAGCTCGAGCGGGATGCCGAAATCCATCAGGCACTGCCTCACGTTCCGCTCGAGCCCGCTCGCCCAGGGCAGGATCTCGAAGACGCCCTTGACCGCCACCCCCTCGAAAGTCAGGCGGCGAGCCATGATCAACCCGATATCGCCCGACCCCAGGATGACGGCCTGGTTCCCGATGCGAAGGTTCTGGAGGTTGACCAGATTCTGGGCTGAGCCGGCCGTGAAGATCCCGGCGGGCCGCGTTCCCGGGATCTCGATCATGCCGCGCGTCCGCTCCCGGCAGCCCATGGCCAGCACGACCGACTTGGCCTTGACGAGCCTGTAACCGGCCCGCGAGTTGACCCGAAGGACTCGGTCCGCCGTTAGGTCGAGGACCATGGCCCCGGTCTCGACCTTGATCGGCTCGCGGACGACGTCCTCGATGAGGCGCTCGGCGTACTCGGGTCCGCTGATCGTCTCCTTATAGAGGAAAAGCCCGAAGCCGTCGTGGACGCACTGGTTGAGGATGCCGCCGAGGGTCCGCTCGCGCTCGAGGAGGAGAACGCCTCCCGCTCCCGCCCGTCGGGCGCCCAAGGCCGCGGCCAAACCGGCCGGGCCGCCGCCGATGACGACGACATCATGGGCTTCGATCGTTTCCATGTTCGCTCAGCCCTTAAGACGCCCATAGAAGAGGCGCGAGCCGCCGCCCCGCTTGGTGATGCGGTCGGCCGGGACGCCCTCGTCCTGGAGGATCTCGACGATGCGCGGCGTGCAGAAACCGCCCTGACAGCGGCCCATGCCGCAGCGCGTCCGGCGCTTGACGGCGTCCATTGTCCGGGCCCTGAACGGGTTCCGGAGCGCAGCGACGACCTCGGCCCGGGTGACGTGCTCGCAGCGGCAGACCATCTCGCCCCAGTCGGCGTCCCCGGAAACCCTCCCGGTCCGCTCGTCGTCGTCCATGGCGGCGAACCGTCGCCTGTGGGGCCGCTCCGGATCGAAGTCGGGCTTCGGCCGGAGGTCCTCCTTCGTGCCGATCATCCCGGCCACCATGACGGCGATGGCGGGCGCAGCGGTCAGGCCGGGCGACTCGATGCCGACGAGGTTTATCCAGCCCGGACGGAGGGCGCTCTCCTCGACGATGAAATCGCCGAACCTGTCCCTGCCGGAGGGGTCGACGAGCTTGGGACGGATCCCGGCGTAACTGTGGATGAAGGAGACGCGGGAGAGCTCGGGCATGAGACGGCCGGCCTCGGCCTTGAGCCGGCCCATGACCTCGCTGGTCGAGGCGTCATCGCGCTTGTCCTCGACCGGCTCCGCGCTCGGGCCGAGGATGATGTTCCCCTCGAGGGTCGGCGTGATGTGGATGCCGAGGCCCGGATCGTCCCGCGGCGGCACGGGATAGACGGGGAGGTTGAGCCGGAGGCCGCAGTCCTTATCCGTGATGAGATATTCGCCCCGGAACGGGAAGACCCGGAAATCGTCGATCCCGGCCAGGCGGGCCACGTCCTCGGAAAAAAGCCCCGCGCTGTTGACGACCCAGCGCGCCGCGAACGTCCCTTTCGGCGTCGCCAGGTGGAAGAGGCCGCCGCGGAAGTCAACGGCCCCGACGGGCGCCTCGAGCAGGACCCGGGCGCCGTTTTGCCAGGCGCACTCGGACAGGGCGATAGTGAATTCGTAGGGGGAGATGATGCCCGTATGCGGCGAATAGAGCGCCCAGCGGCCGCGGGCCAGGGGCTCGAGGCGCCGGATGGCGGTCTCGTCCACGATCTCGAGGCCCGGGACGCCGCCCTTGTCGCCTTCGGCTTTAAGCTCCTCGAGGCGGCTCCTGTCCTCATCGGCCAGGGCCACGACCAGCTTTCCCGTCTTGCGGTGAGGGACGCCGAGCTCCCAGGCCAAACCATAGATCATCCCCAGGCCGGCGACGTTGGTCCTGGCCTTGAGCGATCCGGCCGGGGCGTTGAACCCGGCGTGGATGACGCCGCTGTTGCCCTTGCTGATGCCCTCGGCCAGGTCGGCATCTCTCTCGAGGAGGAGAAGCCGCAATTCGTAGCGCGAGAGCTCCCTGAGGACGGCGCTGCCGACGACCCCGCCGCCGATGACGGCGACGTCGCAAACCGCGCTCTTCTTGTCGGCCATGCTCTATCAGCCTGACATCATACCAAATCAGGACGCGGCCTCATAGGGCACCGCTCAGGCGCGGAAGCGCCCTTCTTCGGTCAGTGGAGATACAAGGCCTCGAGTCGTTGGAGCAGGGTGTGGAATTCCTCGTGCCGGCCCTCGCCGACGACGGTCTTTTCGACTTCGGCGAAACAGGTGGTCAGCTCGTCTTGCGCCGCTGTGGACAACCGGGCGTCGGCCATCGGATAGAGTATATTGTCTTCCTTATAAATGTGTTGGGAGAGCAGGGCGCCGTAGCCGCGGGCGCTCTCTGCGAAGCGTCGGGCGGCCGCTTTGTCGCCCTTCCTGATGCCGGGTATCGAGTCCGCCATGGCCTTGACAAGGGCGCGCCCCTCGACATGCTCGCGGAGCATGACTCCCAGGGGGCCGCCCATCCGGGGAATACCGGCTTTTTCCATGGCCGGGAAGAGCAGGTCTTCCTCCTTGGCGTGATGGCACTTGTCGGCGAATCCCCGGACGAAGTCCACGGCCTCTTCGAGGTGGACCGGCTCGACTT
>MEYF01000036.1:3729-6714 GCA_001775755.1 Candidatus Aminicenantes bacterium RBG_19FT_COMBO_65_30
ATGGTTCCCAGGATACTGATCATCAGCAGGATCGCCTGATGCTCTTGACTAAGTTCGGCCGTTGGTTTCATGTGTGTACTCCTTTCGATGAATGGTTCGGGCCGGCTACTGACCCAGGAGCGCGGCGGAAGCGCGGGAGGCAAGGAGGGAGGGCAGGAGGCCGAGGAGGAGCAGGGCGGCGGCACAGACGGCCAGGACGACCATGACGGCTCCGGAGACGCTCTCCGGGCCCGCCGGGCCCGCGTCGAGCGGCACCGTTTCTTCCAGGAACATGGCCTTGCCGATCCGGAAGTAGTAGAAGAGCGAGATGGCCGAGTTCAACGCGCCGGCGGCGGCCAGGAGGATAAGTCCCCTGTCCACGGCCGCAGTGAACAGGAAATACTTGCCCATGAAGCCGGCGGTCGGCGGGATCCCCACGAGCGACAGGAGGACAACCAGGACGCTCGCCGCTGCGACCGGCGACCGGCGGGAGAGCCCGCGGAGGCCGTCGATCGTTTCGTCGAACCGGCCTCCCCTATCGACGAGGAGGATGAGACCGAAGGCGGCGGAGTTCATGACCACGTAGACGACGACATAGAACAAGACGGCCATCCAATCGGATCCACCCCACGACGCAAGCCCGATGGCCAGATAGCCCGCCTGGGCGATCGACGAGTAGGCGAGCATTCGCTTGACGCTCGTCTGGGTCAGCGCGGCCAGGTTCCCCCAGAACATGGTCGCCAAGGCTACCGCCTGCAGGATGAAACTCCATTCCCTGATGTAGCCGCCGAAAAGGACCGCCATGGCCCTGACGAGGACGGCGATGACGGCGGCCTTGGGCGCGGTGGACAGGAAGATGACGAGCGGCGTCGCGGCCCCCTCGTAGACGTCGGGCGCCCACATGTGGAAGGGAACGAAGGCGGCCTTGAAGAACAGTCCGACGAAGAAAAGGCTCATGGCCACGAGGGCGGCCAGGCCGTTGGCGCCGGCCAGGGCCGGACCGGCCGCGGCGTACCCCGTCTCCCCTGTCAGGCCGAAGACGAGGGCCAGGCCGAGAAGCATGACCGCGGAGCTCAGCGTCCCGAGGAAGAAGTACTTGATCCCCGCCTCGGCCGCGCGCCGCTCCTTCTTGAAGATCCCGGCCAGGACATAAGACGGGATGGCGAAGAGCTCGAACGTCACGTAAGTCGTGACGAGGTCGGTCGCCGAAACCGCGGTCATCATCCCGACCATCGAGAGGAGCGCCAGGTAATAGACCTCGCCCGGCTCGTTTTTCTCGACATCGAAGAAGCGGAAGGCCAGGACGATGGACAGGGCGCCCGCGACGAGGACGGCCGCCTTGAAGAAGAGCGCGAACGAGTCCGCCATGAGGTGGCCACCGAAAAGAGCGTCCGCCGATGGCGGCGTCAGGACAAGCGCCAGGCCGGCCACCCCGATCCCGGCCAGGGCGACGTATCCCGCTCCCCGCCGGCCTCCTTTCTTGACGAAGAGGTGGACGAACATGGAGGCCACGGCCGCGGCCAGGAGCACGATCTCGGGGACGAAATGCCCCAGGTCGGAGCCGGCGGCAGACATCATCGCGGCGCCTCGTAATGAGCCGGATTGACGATGCGGATGATCTTCTCCACGGGCTTGTCGATGACGGTCAGAAAAGGCTTCGGGAAAATCCCGATCCAGAAGGCCAGGATGAGGAGCGGCAGGAAGGTCGCGAATTCGCGGACGGTCAGGTCCTGGAGCGATTCGTTGGCCGGGTTCGTGAGCTTGCCGAACATCACCCGCTGGTAGAGCCAGAGCATGTAGCCGGCGCCCAGGACGATCCCCGTCGCGGCGATCGCCGTCCACAGCCAGCTCACCGAGAAGGTCCCCATGAGGATCATGAACTCGCCGATGAAGCCGTTGAGCCCGGGCAGGCCGATCGACGACATGGTCATGACCAGGAAAACAGCCGCGTAGACCGGCATCCGCGACGACAGTCCGCCGAACTCGGCGATGAGCCGGGTGTGGCGGCGTTCGTAAATAACACCAACGATCAAGAACAGGGCCCCCGTCGAAATCCCGTGGTTGACCATCTGGAGGACCGCGCCCTTGGCCGCCATCGGGGTCAGGGCGAAAAGGCCCAGCATGATAAAGCCCATGTGCGAGACCGAGGAGTAAGCGATGAGTTTCTTCATGTCCTTCTGCATGAGCGAGACGAGCGCCCCGTAAACGATGGCCGCCAGGGCCAGGACGGCCATGGCCGGGGCGTAGCGGCGGGCGGCCTCGGGGAGAAGAGGCAGCGAGAAGCGGAGAAAGCCGTAGGCGCCCATCTTCAGCAGGACGCCGGCCAGGATGACCGACCCGGCCGTGGGCGCCTCGACGTGGGCGTCGGGAAGCCAGGTATGGAAGGGGAACATCGGCACCTTGATGGCGAATCCCAGGAAGAAGGCCAGGAAAACCCAGCCCTGCAGGACGCCGGGGAGGACGGAGCCGGCCGCGACCATGGCCGTCCAATCGAACGTTTGATGCTGGCTCCGGAGGACCAGGATGCCGACGAGCATGGCCACCGAGCCGAAGAGCGTGTAGAGGAAGAACTTGATCGCCGCGTAGAGCCGCCTCTCCCCGCCCCAGATGCCGATCAGGAAATACATCGGGACGAGGACGATCTCCCAAAAGACATAAAACAGGAGCAGATCGAGGGCCAGGAAGACACCGACCATCCCCGTCTCGAGGAGGAGAAGGAAGACGTAATATTCCTTCAAGCGGCCCCGGACCGCCTGCCAGGAGGAGAGCGTGGCGACGAACGTCAGGAGCGAGGTCAGGAGGACGAGGAGGAGCGAGATGCCGTCGACGCCGAGGAGGTACTGGGCCCCGATGGCCTTGATCCAGGGCAGCCGCTCGACGAGCTGCATGTCGCCGGACGCGGCGTCGAACCGGGAGAGGAGAAGGAGCGTCGCGCCGAACTCGAGGCCGGTGACGATGTTGGCCGCGATCTTGATCGCTTTCGGCCGCGAACCGGGGAGGAAGAGG
>MEYF01000037.1 GCA_001775755.1 Candidatus Aminicenantes bacterium RBG_19FT_COMBO_65_30
GCGCCTGACGGGCCATCCCGGCTACACCGCCGCCGCGGAGTGGGCCGCCCGCAAGCTCGAATCCTGGGGGCTCAAACCCATCTCCGGCAAGGACCGCTACCTCCAGCCCTACCCCTCCCCTTACACCGTCATCGACAAGGCCGAGATGACCGTTTTCCTCCCCGAGGGCAAGCCTGAGCCCGGGAAAACCCCGTCCTTCAAGGAGATGAAGCTCGTCCCCGAGAAGGATTTCCTCCCGCTCCTCTACTCCGACAGCGGTGACAGGACCGCCGAGACCGTCTTCGCCGGCTGGGGCATCTCGGCCCCGGACATCGGCTACGACGACTACGCGGGCCTCGACGTCAAGGGCAAGTTCGTCATCTGCTTCCGCGGCACGCCCGACCCGGACAAGAAGTACCAGATTCACGACGAGCACCGGACCCGGATGAAAACCGCCCGCGACAAAGGCGCGCTCGGCATCATCTATATCTACGCCGACATCGCCTCCAACCCCAACGGCGACCGGCTCGAAGGCTTCACCCCGGCCATGATCAGCGAGAAGGTCATGGACGCGATCCTCAAAGAGATCAACTCGACCTCGGCCGACTTGAAAAAGGCCCTGACGACATGGAAAAGGCCCATCTCGTTCCCGCTCCTGGCGAAGGTCCGCCTGGCGGTCGAGTCGCGGCATTTCCCCCAGGCCGTCGGCTACAACGTCGTCGGCTTCATCGAGGGCTCGGACCCGAAGCTCCGCAGGGAATGCGTCGTCATCGGCGGCCATTTCGACCACACGGGCGCCCACATGGGTCTCCTCTTCCCGGGCGCCGACGACAACGCCAGCGGCTGCGCCACGGTCATGGAGGCCGGCAAGGCGTTCGCCGCTCTCGCCCGCAAGCCCAAGCGGTCGATCGTCATCGCCCTCTTCGGCGGCGAGGAGTTGGGGCTTCAGGGTTCGACCTGGTTCGTCGACCACGTCCCCGGGCCCTTCGACAGGGTCGTGGGCATGTTCAATTTCGACATGACCGGGGAGGGCGACGGCCTCTGGGGCGCCGTCGCCGCCGAGCCGGCCGAGTTCAGAAAGGCCATCGAGGAGGCCGACAAGTCCGTCAAGGTCGTCCGCGGGCTCGGCATCATCCGGGGCGTCGGCGTCCGCGGCTCGGACCACGCGCCGTTCTTCCTCAAGGGCATCACGGCCGCCACCCTCGGCTCGAACGGGCCCCATCTCGCCTATCACCAGACCGGGGACACGATCTACCGGATCAATCCCGACATCATGGCCGACGCCGCCAAGGTGGCCTTCCTGGCCGCCTACGCCTGGGCCGACCGTTAGGGAGCGCAATGAGAGTCGCCAAGCAGGGTCTTCCCTTCATTCTCCCGTCGTTCGCCCTGATCCTCGTCTTTCTGGCGCTGGGCTGGTGGCCGCTCGCAGCCCTGTTCCTTCTCCTCGCCTGCGCCTTCACCTTCTTCTTCCGCGACCCGGACCGCGTCCCGCCGCCGGGCGAGCATCTCCTCGTCTCCCCCGCCGACGGCGAGGTCCTGGCCGTCGAAGCCGTCGACTCCTCTCCCGACCTCGCCGGGCCCGCGAACAAGATCACGATCTTCCTCTCCCTCCTTGACGTCCACCTCGTCCGCGCCCCTCTCGCGGCGACCGTCGACCGGGTCGACTACCACCCGGGCAAGTTCCTGCCCGCCTACAAGCCCGAGGCCGGCGCGCGCAACGAATCGATGACCCTCGTCCTCAAGGGGGGCCGGGCCGACATCGTCATGAAGATGATCGTCGGCGTCGCCGCCCGCCGCATCAAGTGCTTCGTCAAGTCCGGCGAGGCCGTCGCCCGCGGCCAGAAGGTCGGCCTGATGTGCTTCGGTTCGCGGGTCGAGCTGATCCTGCCCCGCGCCGTCACGATAAAAGTCGGGCTTCACGACAAGGTGAAGGCCGGCGCAACCGTCATCGGCGAGGTCCAGCCATGAAAGTGAAAAAAGCATATCAAGGCGTCATGGTCCTGCCCAGCCTCTTTTCGCTGACCAACCTGTTCTTCGGATTCATGAGCGTCCTGCTGACGTTCCAGGGGCGTTACCGAATGGCCGCGTTCCTGATCATCATCGCCGCGCTGATGGACGGTCTCGACGGGCTGGTCGCCCGGGCGATGCACGCGCCGTCCGACTTCGGGGTCGAGCTCGATTCCCTGGCCGACGCCGTCTCGTTCGGGCTGGCCACGTCCATCCTCCTCTATTACTGGGGCATGGAGATGGCCGGGCCGCCGGCCGTCTTCTTCAGCTTCGTCTTTCTGACCGCCGCGGTCCTCCGTCTGGCCCGCTACAACGTCCGCAGCCGGGTCCCGTCGGACCGGAAGCACTACCAGGGCCTGACCGTCCCCTCGGCGGCCATGTTCATGGCCGCGGTCGTCAACTTCCACCCCGTCCCCCTGGCGACGCGGGAATCCGGCTTTCTCGTGGCCGTCCTGACCCTCGTCGTCTCTCTGTTCATGGTCAGCACATTCCCCTACAGGAATTTCATCAAGGCCTTCATCGGCCACCGGATCGACATCCGCAACGCCCTCATCGTGGCCATCTCCCTCTTCGGCGTGCTTTTCTACACGCGTTATTTCCTCCTTCTTTTCTTCGGGTTGAACGTCCTCTCCGGCCCGACGGTCGCCCTGGTCCGGGCGTTCAAGAAGCACCCCCGGAAGAAAACGGAACCCAAGGTCATCCCTTCCTGAAGTCGCCGAGAGGATGGGCCGAGTCAAGCTGACCATCGAACCCGGGAAGGCCCGTGGGAAACCGCGGGGCCGGATCAAGTGGGGCCGGGTCGCCGCGGCCTCCTTTCTGCTCGTCGGCGGGATTTCCGTCATCGTCCTCGCCGTCCGCTTCTTCTTCCCGCCGGACGCCTCAGTCCCGGCCGAGCCCGTGCCGCCCGCCGCCGAGATCACCGCGCCGCCTTCCGCCCCGGCCCTCGAGGAAGAAAAGATCGTCATCCCCTTGAGGTCGAGCCTGGCCGACCTGCTCAAGAGGCGCGGTTTCGACAACCTCGAGATCCACAGGATCAGGGAGGCGGTCAAGCAGGTCTACGACCTGGGCAAGATCCGGGCGGGGCAGGAGCTGCGCCTGGCTTCCCTGCCCGGTGGGCCTTGGAAGAGGCTCGAGTACGACGTCGACGAAACCCAATTCCTCGTCGTCCGCAACGACGGGGACGGGATCGAGGCGGAGATGAAGCATGTCCCCCTCGAGATCAAGACCGCCTTCGCCTTCGGCGTCATCGAGGACAGCCTGATCGGGGCCCTGAACAAGGCCGGCGAAGAGGACAGCCTGGCTCTCGACATCGTCGAGCGCTGTTTCGGCTGGGACATCGATTTCAACACGGACCTCCGCAAGGGCGATTCCTTCCGGATCTTCGTCGAGAAAAGATACCTGGACGGCCGCTTCGCCGGCTACCGCGACATCCTGGCCGCCGAGTTCGTCAACGAGGGACGCGTCTTCCAGGCCTTCCGCTTCACCTACCCCGACACCAAGGTCTCGGACTATTTCGACGAGAACGGCGGCTCGCGGCGAAAGGATTTCCTCCGTTCGCCGATCAAGTTCAGGACGCCCCGGATCACCTCCCGGTTCTCGGCCAGCCGGCTCCACCCCATCTACAAGATCTACCGGCCGCACTACGGCGTCGACTACGCGGCCCCCGTCGGGACGCCGGTCCAGGCGACGGCCGACGGCGAGGTGACCTTCGCCGGGCGGGACGGCGCGGCCGGCAACACGGTCAAGATGCGCCATAAGAACTCTTACCAAACGGCCTACCTCCACTTGAGCGGCTTCGGCCGCGGGGTCCGCAAGGGCGCCGTGCTCAAGGGCGGCGACATCGTCGGATACATCGGATCATCGGGGGACTCGACGGGGCCCCACCTCGACTACCGGATCTACTACCACGGCAGCCCGGTCAACCCGCTGGGCCACAAGTTCAAGCCGGCCGACCCCCTGCGCAAGGAATTTCTGGAGGTTTATAAGAAGGAGGTCGAGAGGCTCCGCGTCGCTCTTGAAGTGCCCCGGATCTCCCTGACTCTTTTTCCCGCTCTCAGCTTCAGTTTTTGATCTTCCCGCCTTCGCTGCTCTTGGACTCCTTGGCCTCCGTACGGCCGGAGGCGCGGCCGGACGGACCGGCCTCCGCGGAAGAATCGGCGGAGCCCGGCGCGCCGGACGAACCCGAATCGCCCAAGCTGACCGAGCGCGCCGGCCCGAAGCTGACGCCGCGCGACGTCAGGTGGGGGACGAACCGCGGAGCGAGCTCCCGGTCTCTCGAGGATATCCCGAGCTCGGGACAGCGGATCTCATTCCTCACGCTCGAATATTCGATGTGGACGCCCAGCTCGCGGGCGACGCGCAGGTCGGGATTCCAGTCGCGGAAGCGGGCGGCGGACGCGTCACCCCGGCGGACGGTCATTTCGGCACGGCCGGGAGGAGCGCCCGGGACGGCGGCGGTGTTCCCGCCCTCGACCGCTTTCGGAGCCGGGGCCGAGACCTTCCGCGGCACGGCCGCCGGACCGTCGACGCCGCGGAAGACGCGGGCGGCTTCGCGACGGGGATCGGAGGGGCGGACGAGCGCCGCGGCTTCCTCGGCCGTGGGCGCGCCGGATTTCGGCACCTGGTCCCAGCTCATGGCTTTTTCGTTGACCGCGCGGGCTTGGAGGTCGCCCTTGGCGACAAAAACGAGGTGCCGCGGCACTTCGGCCGCGGCGGCCCGGATCCGGGCATCGCCGCTCTCAAAGGCGGCGGTCACTTTCTTAAGGACGCCCCTGAGCTCCGCGGGAATAGGATAGGGCGTGGTCGCCGGCTGTTTGAGCTGGTCCTTGCGGACGACGGTCCGGCCGGGATCCATGGCCATGCCCAGGCCGTCATTCACGTACGGCCAGTCGTAATACCAGCCGCCGTCGAGGTAGAAGAATCCGGAGAGCCCCCTGCCGTAGGGGCCGTAGCCGTCCATCCAATCGTAGAGGCTCCACGGCCTCCAGCAGGCGAACCCGAAATAGAAATCCCAGGTCGCCCAGGCCGAGGCGAACATCGAGCCGGGCAGCCAGACCCAGCCATGTTTTTTATCCCATTGCCAGACGCCGAGATGATAGGGGATCCAGCCCCAGGGCTCCTGGGGGACCCAGAACATCTGGCCGCCGGTATAGGACCACTGGCCGTAATAATACGGGCTCCAGCCCCAGGGATAGGCCCCGTTGTCGAGGAGGGGACGCCAGACGTAACCGTAAAAATCATCCCAGAGCCATTCGCCGTAGCGGCTGCCGTAGGTCTGGGCGAAATAGAAGATGGCCGCGGGCAACTTTTGGATGGGCTTGGGCAGCGCGGTCAGGCCCTCATGGAGGTCATCGAAATGGGCGTTGACGTCCTTGTTCCAGAGCTCGAAAGCGGTGTCCTCGATGGCCGCGGCGAGCTCGAACTGGTTGTCCTCCAGGACGATCAGCCGCTCGCCCTTTCTCACCGTCCGGTCGTCGAGGCGCCTCTCGCCCGGTCCGAAGAGCACCTGGGCCCGGCCGTACTTCACCTGGGTTTCGGTCGTCCCGTCCCCGGCCGCGGTAACGATGGCCACCGAATTGTGCTTCATCTTGACGGCCGCGTTGGGCGTCAGCACCTGGAACATCTCCTTGCGGTCGTATTCCTTGTACATGATATAGATCCGGCCCTTGCCGAGGGTCAGGACGGAAAGCTCGTCGAGGCTGCTCAAGCTGCGGGCCAGGATCGTCTCGACCCGGACTTCGGTGTCGAAGTCCAAGCGGACGATGGTCCCCGTGTCGAACTGGACCTCGCAGCGCCGGTCGGCCGAGGTCCGGACCGTGTCGCCGGGGCCGATGGGCAGGTTGAGGACGGCCTGTTCAGGCTCCGGCCGCCCGTCACGCAGGACGACGGGGTCCGTGCCTTCGGGCCCGGGCTCGATGTAGCTGATGTGACCGTAATAGAAATCCTTCGGGCCATTGACGACACGGTAATTTTCAGCCGCCCACAGCCCGGAAGACGCGACCAGAAAAACGATCCCCAAAACGACTTTTCCCAAATCCCCTCTTTTCATGGCCGTCTCCTCTTTTTCAGGCGTTTCACATCCTCTTTTATTGCACGTTTCGTGCCATTCGCCCTGCCTTAACGGCGCATTCCCAACGGCCTCAACTGTCCCCCCACGGAGACATCCGTACGTCCTTGCGGTCGCCAGGCTCGGGGCGCGAGCATGGGCCGAGGCGACGTGGGTAGCCGGAACCGAGCCGGCGAGCGCCGGACTGACCGCGAAGCGAGCGCGGCGATTGACAAGCCCGGCGCGGGGCCCCTACAATGGCCTCGGCAGGACGAGAGATACCGCGACTATCTCGATTCCAGGAAAGGGCGTGTCCCATGTCCGAACTCGACGACAAGAACAAACCTGCGGACAACAACGCCGACCTCGCCGAAGTCGCGCGCGTCTTCGGCCCGTTCGAGGCGGATCTGATCAAGAGCCTCCTCGAAAGCCACGGCATCGCCACCATCGTCCGCGGCCGGACCGCGCCCTTCGTTTATCCCTTCACCGTCGACGGGCTGGCCGAGTTCAAGGTCTTCGTCCAAGAAATGGACCGGGAACGGGCCAAAGAGCTCATCACCGCCAGGCCCTCGCCTGACGATGACGAGGGGCCTGAAAAGCCGGCCTGACCGCTCCCCGCCCGCGCGTCCACAACCGCTGGTGTCCCGCCCCTGATTTAGAGCCACTCTTAGGGCCCCCGTTTTTTCGCCTTTTTTGGGCTTATTTTGCTTGACAACCGCTGTTTTCTCTCATATATTTGGGAAGAAACGGGACAAATCGGGACAAATTAAGATGGCCAATGTTTTGATCGGCAGCTACACCGCGCGGCTCGACGCCAGCGGCCGCATCAAAATCCCGGAGAAATTCCGCGAGGTCATCGAGCAGGTTTACGGCAAGGACCTCTTCGTGACCTCCCTCTCCGACGACTCGATCAAGATCTATCCGCTGTCCGTGTGGCTGGGGATGACCGACCTCACGGCCGAGGGCGCCGTCCATCTCCGGCCCGACGTCCGCAAGTTCATGCTCCGCGTCAACCGGCACGGCTCGCGGCACGAGCTCGATTCCAAGGGCCGGGTCCTGATCAGCCAATCCCTCCGGGAAAAAGCCAAGCTGCGCGATGAGGTCGAAGTCCTGGGTCTGTCCAATCACCTGGAGATCTGGAACAAGGACGTTCTCGACGGAACTCTCGAGGAGAAACCGCTCTCGGACGAGGATTTCGAGAGCATCGCCCGCCTCATCCCTCGAGGAAAGCCGGAATGACGGAGAAAGGCCACTCGCCGGTCCTCCCCACGCAAGTCCTCGAATTCGTCGGCGCGGGGCGGGAGGGCGTTTACGTCGACTGTACCTTGGGACTGGCCGGACACGCCCTGGCGATCCTGGAGAGGAATCCCCGTTCCCGCCTGATCGGCCTGGACCGCGACGGCCGGTCCCTGGAGATCGCCCGGGAGAGGCTCAAGGCCCACGGGAAGAGGGTCACCCTCTACCACGCCGACTTCAAGTGTCTGCCCGAGCTCGAGATCCCCTTCAAGAAAGTCCGGGGGATCCTGGTCGACCTGGGGATCTCGTCCTTCCAGCTGGATTCCCCGGAGCGGGGATTCAGCCACACCCATGAAGGGCCTTTGGACATGCGCATGGACCTGAGAAGCAAGACGACGGCCGGGAAGATCCTCCACACCTACCCGGAGCAGAAGCTGGCGGATGTCTTCGCCAAGTACGGGGAGCTCGCCCAGACCCGGCGGCTGGCCCGGGAGATCGTTCACCTGCGAAAGCTCGGCCGCCTCGAATCGACCTCCGACCTGAGGATCCTCATCGAACGGGTCTACCAGTGGCGGCCCCAGAAGGGGCGGATCCATCCTGCGGCCAAGGCCTTCCAGGCGCTCCGCATCGAGGTCAACCAGGAGCTCGAAGGGCTCGGCGCGTTCATCGAGGATACGGTCCGGCTCTCGGCTCCCGGTACGCGTTTCGTCGTCATCTCGTTCCATTCGCTCGAGGACCGCATCGTCAAGCGCGCCTTCCACGGCCTGGCTTCTCCCGCCGAGGGCGCCCCCCTTCTCGCCGTCCTGACCAAAAAACCGGTCATGGCTTCGGATGTGGAGGTCGCCGCCAATTCCCGGGCCCGCTCCGCCAAGCTGCGGGCCGCGGAGAGGCTATGATGGTCCGCCGTAAATGGAGCCTGAAGGGGATCGCGCTCGGCGCGGCCCTCATTGCCGCCGCCGTCGGCATCCTGACCTTCTACGTCTGGTACCAGACCGAATCCGTCAAGCTGGGCATCGACGTCGGCAAGAGCGACGAGAGGATCCGGGAGCTCGAAGAGGGCATCGAGATGCTCAAGTTGCGCAAGGCCGCCCTCCTCGACCCCGGCCGGGTCGAGAGGATCGCCCGGGAATCCCTGGGGCTCGTCGACCCCAAGGACGATGAGATCATCTACCAGAAGCTGGACGCTCCCCGTTGAAACGCCGGACATGAGGACCTTCTACGAGAACGACATCCGGAAGCGGGCCCTGTTCCTGAGCTTCCTTCTGGCCGGCTGGGCCGCCGTCGTGGCCCTCCGGCTCGTCCAGATCCAGGTCTTCGGCCACGCCCGGGCCAAGGCGGCCGTCCTCGACCAGACCCGGGACACGATCAAAGTGGAACCCAAGCGCGGCAACATCCTCGACCGGAACGGCGAGATCCTGGCCTGCAGTCTCCCCGCCGCGTCCGTTTACATCCGCCCGGTCGACAGGGAGACGCCGGCGGAGGAGCGGGCCAAGGGCCGCAGTCTCCAGGACCGGCTCGGGCTCTCGGAGAAGGAGGTCGCTTACATCCTGGGCCGCCTCAAGGACGGTTTCTCGTTCACCTACGTGAAAAAGAAAATCTCCGGGGAGGACGCGGCCGGGGTCATGGCCCTGAAGCTCCCCGGCGTCGGGCTCGAGCCGGCGACGAGGCGGCATTATCCGCTGGGGTCGCTGGCCGCCCACGTCCTCGGCGGCGTCAGCCTCGCCGAGAACAACCGGACCGGGGTCGAGGCCCGCTACAACGACGTCCTGATGGGGGAAGAGGGCGAGCAGGTCATCTACAAGGTCAACGGGGGCCGTGACTATCAAACCCAGGTCATCAAGTCGCCCGTCCCCGGAAAGGACCTGGTCTTGACCCTCGACGCGACGATCCAGTACTACGCCGAGAAGGAACTCGCCCGGGCCGTGGCCGAACACGAAGCGGCGTGGGGCACGGTCATCGTCATGGAGCCGTTTTCAGGAGAGATCCTGGCCCTGGCCAGCCTGCCCAGCTACGACGTCAACGATTATCCCGGCCCGAAGAACGCCTGGATGAACCGGGCCGTGCAGCTGAGCTACGAGCCCGGCTCGACGTTCAAGATCGTCACCGCGGCGGCGGCGCGGGAGAGGAACCGCGTCGGCTTCACCGATCTCTTCGATTGCAGCGCCGGTTCCATCACCATCGGCGGCTTGACCATCCGCGACCACGAGCGCGTCGGCGTCCTGAGCTTCCCGAATGTCCTTATCCATTCTTCCAACGTCGGCACGGTGCTCTTCGCCTCGCTGCTCAGCATCGACGAATTCTACGATACGATCAAGGCCTTCCGCTTCGGGACGAAGACCGGCATCGACCTGCCGGCCGAAGCCTCGGGCAAGGTTCGGCCCGCGAGCGAATGGAACAAAAAAGTCTCCTTACCGCACATCGCCATCGGCTACGAGGTCTCGGTCACGCCGCTCCAGATGCTCCGGGCCATGAATGTTTTCGCCACGGGCGGCCTGCTCGTCCGGCCTCGCGTCGTCAGGAGCGACGGCGGTTTTGCCGGCGATGCGTCCGGGACGGCCGGCGGCCCGGTCCGGGTCATCAGCGAGAAAACGGCGTCCGAGCTCGTCGGGCGTGTTTTTGAAGCCGTCGTCGAGGAGGGCACGGCCAAGCTCGGCCGGCTCGACGGCTTCGGCATCGCCGGGAAGACGGGAACCGCCCAGAAGTACGACCCCGCCCTGAACGCCTACACGAGGAAGTACACGGCCTCGTTCGTCGGCTTCACGCCCGTCGAGAGGCCCCGGCTGGCCATGATCGTCGTCCTCGACGAACCCAAGGAAGGCTACTACGGCGGGCAGGTCTGCGCCCCCGTGTTCCGCGACATCGCCCGGCAGGTCCTCCGCTACCTCCGCGTTCCCCCGGAACGTCCCCTGCCCTCCCGCGTCCTGACGGCGGAGATGGAGAGGGGGGAAATGCCGTGAAGCTCAAGGACGTCCTCCAGGGCATCCCCGTCCTCGCCGGCGGAGCGGCGGGGAACGAGGAGATCGTCGGGATCGCCTACAACTCGAAATCGGTCAAGCCCGGCTTCCTCTTCGCCGCCCTGCGCGGCGCGGCCCAGAACGGCATGGACTTCGTGGCCGAGGCCGAGGGGAACGGCGCCGCGGCCATCCTGTCCGCGTGGCCCAAGCCTCCGGCGAGCGGCGCGGCCTGGGTCCAGGTCGCGGACGCGCGGGAGGCGTTGGCCCTGGCCGCGGCCAACTTCTACGGACACCCCTCCGACCGGATGAAGGTCGTCGGCGTCACCGGGACCAAGGGCAAGACGACGACCACGTACCTTCTCGAAGAGATCCTGAGGGCGGCCGGATCGGCGCCCGGGGTCATCGGGACGATCGAGTACCGCCGGCCGGGCTGGAAGATTCCTGCGCCACGGACGACCCCCGAGGCCCCCGACCTGCAGGCCCTGCTCAAGGACATGCTCGATGCCGGCGTCAGCCACTGCGTCATGGAAGTCTCTTCGCACGCCCTCGAACAGAAGCGGGTCTGGGGCGTGAGTTACGACGTCGCCGTCTTCACCAACCTCACCGGGGAGCACCTCGACTATCACCCGTCGATGGAGGGCTACTTCGAGGCCAAGAGGAAGCTCTTCACCCTCAACCACAAGCGGAGCGCCGCCGTCGTCAACATGGACGACCCCTGGGGCCAGAAGCTCGTCGCCGAACTGCCCATGAAGACCGTCACCTTCGGGCTCGAGCCCGCGGCCATCGTCCGGGCCGTGAAACACGCTATGTCCGAGGACGGGATCGACGCCCAGGTCTCCTACCCCGGCGGCACGATGAGGATCCAGTCGGCCCTCGTCGGCCGGCACAACCTCTACAACCTCCTGGCGGCCGCGGCCGCCGCCCTAGCGCTCAACATCGCCCCGGCGGACATCGTCAGGGGCGTCGCCGGGCTCAAGGGCGTGCCGGGCCGCTTCGAGCGCCTTCCGAACAGCCGCGGCCTCCAGATCGTGGTCGATTACGCCCACACGGACAGCGCCTTGGAGCACATCCTCATGACCGCTCGCGAGTTCAAGCCGCGGCGCGTCATCCTGGTCTTCGGGGCCGGAGGCGACCGGGACAGGGACAAGCGCGAGAGGATGGGCCGGGTGGCGGCGCGGCTGGCCGATTGGAGCATCCTGACCTCGGACAACCCGCGGTCGGAGGAGCCGCTGGCGATCATCGCCGCCATCGAAGCGGGCTTCATCAAGGAGGCCGTCAAGACCTACGAGGTCGAGCCGGACCGGAAAAAGGCCATCGTCCGGGCCCTGGCCACGGCCAATAAGGGCGACATCGTCCTCGTCGCCGGCAAGGGACACGAGGACTATCAGATCTTCAAGGACAAGACCATTCACTTCAACGACGTCGAAGCCATCGAAGAGACCCTGCGGGCGATGGAGGCGGTCTGAGAATGGCCAGATTGAGGCTCGACGAAGTCGCCCGGGTCGCCGGCGGGACCATCCTGCAGGGCTCCCCGGCCCTGACCTTCGGGAGCTACGGCATCGACTCCCGGCTGGCCGCCGCGGGCGGATTGTTCTTCGCCGTCGCCGGACGGAGGGACGGGCACGAGTTCGTCGCCGCCGCCGCGGCCGAGGGCGCCGCGGGCGCGGTCGTCTCCCGGCCGGTTTCCGTCGACGGCGGGGACTTCGGCCTGGTCCTGGTCCAAGACACTGTGGCCGCCCTCCAGGCGCTCGCCGCCGAGGTCCTTGTCCGGCAGCCGGTCAAGGTCGTCGGCGTCACCGGGAGCGTCGGCAAGACGACGACCAAGGAGTTCACGGCCGCCCTCCTCGCCCGGCGCTTCCGGGTCCTCAAGTCCGAGGGGAACTACAACAACCACCTCGGCCTGGCCCTGTCCCTGCTCCGGCTCGAGCCCGGAGACGAGGCCGCCGTCCTGGAGATGGGCACGAGCGCCGCCGGCGAGCTGCGGACCCTCGCCCGCATCGCCCCACCCGACGTCGCCGTGATCACCAACGTCAACCCCGTCCACCTCCAGTTCTTCGAGAGCCTCGACGCGATCGCCCTGGCCAAGAAGGAGATCCTCGATGGGGCCAAGCCGGGCGCGACGGCCGTCCTCAACGGCGACGATCCCCTGGTCATGGGGATCGCCGCGGGCTTCGCCGGCCGCAAGGTGACCTTCGGCCGGGGGCCGCGGTGCGACATCCGGGCCGAAGCGGTCGAGTCGAAGGGCTACGACGGCTTCGAATTGCGCCTGCGCTACGGGCACGGATCCGTGCGGACCTCCTTCCCCTTCCTCAATGAGGCCGCGGTGGAGAACCTCCTGGCCGCCGCGGCCGTCTCTCTCTCGCTTGACCTGAGCTTCGAAGAGATCCGGCCGGCGATCGCCGGCCTCAGGCCTTCCGCCCACCGCGGGCTCCTTGTCGAAGCCGGCCGGGATATTCGCGTCTACGATGATACCTACAACTCGAACCCCCGGGCCCTCGAGTCCGCCTTGAACAGCCTGGCCGCCCTGCCGGCCGCCCGGAAGGTCGCCGTCCTGGCCGACATGCTCGAGCTCGGCGAGTCCGAAAAGGAATTTCACCGGCGCGCCGGCGAAGTCCTGGTCCAGGCCGGATGGGACGTCCTCGTCGCCGTCGGCCCCCTTGCCGCCTTCATCGCGGAGGGCGCGGCCGCGGCGGGGATGGGCGCCGCCTCTCTCCATCGCTTCGCCGACGCGACGGCCGCGGCGTCGGCGATCGGCGGGATCGTCCGCGAAGGCGACCTCGTCCTGGTCAAGGGCTCGCGAAGCATGAAGACCGAGACGATCGTCGACGCCCTCCGGACCCGAGGAAAGGAGTAGGCCGTGCTGTACTGGCTCCTCGTTCCCCTCCGCGGCGAAATCTTCTTCTTCAACGTCTTCCGCTACATCACCGTGCGCACGGCCGCGGCCGGGATCACCGCCCTCGTCCTGAGCTTCCTCCTCGGCCCACGCCTCATCCGCCTCCTCGAGCGCCGGCAGATCGGGCAGGAGATCCGGCCCGAAGGGCCCCAGTCCCATTACGCCAAGAAAGGGACGCCGTCGATGGGCGGGATCTTGATCATCATCTGCACGCTCCTCCCGACGCTCGTCTGGGGGAATCTGGCCAACGTCTATGTCTGGGTCGCCGTCCTGTCGATGGTCCTCTTCGGCCTCATCGGGCTCGTCGACGACATCCTCAAGGTCCGCCGGAAACGGTCCCAGGGCCTCCGCCCCGGACAGAAGATCCTCCTCCAGGCCCTCCTCGCCGCGGCGATCGGCCTCGTCTTCCTCTGGATGGGCGCGCGCGGCGATTTCAACCTCAGCCTGAGTTTCCCCTTCCTCAAGCAGTGGGTGCCTTTCCTGGGCTGGTTCTACCTGCCTTGGATCGTCTTCATCCTGGTCGGATCGTCCAACGCCGTCAATCTCGCCGACGGTTTGGACGGCCTGGCCATCGGCCTGACCCTGATCAGCGCCACGGCCCTGACCGCCCTGACTTACGTGGCCGGCCACGCCCTCTGGTCCCAGTACCTCAACATCGCCCGGGTCCCGCTCGCCGCGGAGCTGACCGTTTTCGCCGGCGCCTTCGCCGGCGCATGCCTGGGCTTCCTCTGGTTCAACTGCCACCCGGCCCAGGTCTTCATGGGCGACGTCGGCGCCCTATCGATCGGCGGGACGATGGCCGTCATCGCCCTGCTCATCAAGCAGGAGTTCCTGCTCTTCACCGTGGCCGGCGTGTTCATCCTGGAGGCGCTCTCGGTCCTCCTCCAGGTCTCGTACTTCAAGCTGAGCAAGGGCAAGCGCATCTTCAAGATGGCCCCGCTCCACCACCACTTCGAGCTCTCCGGCTGGCCCGAGGGCCGGGTGGTCATCCGCTTCTGGATCCTGGGCATCATCTTCGCCCTGTTCAGCCTGTCGACCTTGAAATTGAGATAGCCATGGAACTTCGGGATAAGAACGTCCTCATCGTCGGCTTCGAGCGGACCGGGGAGGCGCTCTGCCGCTTTCTCCTCGACCGCGGGGCCCGCGTCCGCGTCACCGAGAAAAAAGACGCCGCCGCGCTCGGGGACAAGGTCCGGGCCTTCGCGGAGCAGGGCGTTCTCTTCGAGACCGGCGGCCACCGGCCGGAATCCTTCCTCGGCGCCGACCTCATCGTCCCCAGCCCCGGCGTCCCGCCCCTCGCCGGGATCCTGGCCGCCCGCGAAAAAGGCGTCCCGGTCGTCTCCGAGATCGAGCTGGCCTACCTCTTCTTGCGGGGAAAGATCGTTGGCATCACCGGCTCGAACGGCAAGTCGACGACGACGGCGCTCGTCTACAACATCCTCCGGGACGCCGGGTTCAAGGCCCGGCTCGCCGGCAACATCGGCACGCCGCTCGTCTCGTTTGTCGAGAAAAGCCGCGACGACGAGATCTACGTCACCGAGATCTCGAGCTTCCAGCTCGAATACACCGAGCGCTTCACGCCGGCCGTCGCCGCCGTCCTCAACGTCTCCGAGAACCACATCGACTGGCACGGCACCTTCGAGAATTACTTCGGAGCCAAGAAGAAGCTCGTCCTGCGGCAGGGCCCGGACGGCGTGGCCGTCCTCAATCGCGACGATCCGCTCGCATGGAACCTGGCCGGAGAAGCGGCTTCCCGAGTCTACGGCTTCAGCCGCAAGCGGCGCCTCGCCCGGGGAGCCTTCGTCGAGGACGGCTGGGTCGTCGTCCGCGACGGCGAGCCGGAGAGGGTCCTGCGGGCCTCGCGGGTCCCACTGCCCGGCGCGCACAACCTGGAGAACGTCCTGGCCGCCGCCCTCATCGGCCGTCTCCTGGGCGTCCCGGCGCCGACGCTCGGCCGGTCGATCCTCGCCTTCCGCGGGCTCGAGCACCGGCTCGAGGACGTCCTCCGGGTCGGCGGCGTCCGTTTCGTCAACGACTCCAAGGCGACCACCGTGGACGCGACCCTCAAGGCCCTGGCCAGCTTCGACCGCCCGATCGTCCTCATCCTGGGCGGACGCGGCAAGGGCGGCGACTTCTCGCCCCTCCGCAAGGAGGTCCGCAGGAGGGTGCGGTCGGTCGTCCTCGTCGGCGAGGCGGCGGACAAGATCGAGGCCGCGCTCGGCGGCGTCGTGCCCGTCGCCCGGGTCTCGACCTACCGCGACGTCGTCCGCACGGCCTTCGAAAAAGCGGCCCGCGGGGACGTGGTCCTCCTGGCCCCGGCCTGCACGAGCTGGGACATGTTCAAGAACTTCGAGGAGCGCGGCCGGACCTACAAGAGCGAGGTCCGCCGCCTGGCCGCGGGCCTGCGGAAGAAAGGGGCCAAGGCATGAACGCGCGCCGACGCTTCGGGTTCGACGTGCCGCTTCTCGCCGTCACCCTTCTCCTGGTCGTCCTCGGCGTCTTCTTCGTCTTCAGCTCGTCGAGCTTCATGGCCCGCGAAAAATACGACCAATCCTTCCACTTCATGGCCCAGCAGGTCGTCGGCGCCGCGGCCGGGCTCGTCCTCATCGCTTTCCTCGTGTCGGTCAAGAAGTCCTTTTTCCTCCAACCGGCCTTCGTCTACGGGCTCCTCGGCCTGACGGTCTTCCTCCTCATGCTCTGTCTCGCCATGCCGACGGTCGCCAGGACCAATCGCTGGGTCAGCCTCATGGGCATCCGCTTCCAGCCGTCGGAGCTGGCCAAGATCAGCCTCATCCTCTTCCTGGCGACGTATATCGAAAGCAAGAAGGACAAGCTCAACGAGAAAAAAACGCTGGCCGTCCCCCTGATCGTGCTCATCGTCACGGTCGTCCTCGTCCTCCTCGAACCCGACTTCGGCACGGCCGTCCTGCTGGCCGTCCTGGCGGCGATGATGCTCTACATCGGCGGGGTCAAGGTCCGCTACTTCGCCGGCGCCGGCGTCCTCTTCGCCGCCCTATTCGGCTTCTACCTTTTCCAGGCCGACTACCGGGTCGAGCGGCTCCAGGGCTTCTTCTCCGCGCAGAAGGACGTCCTCGGCAGCGGCTATCAGGTCGACCAGTCCAAGCTCGCCCTGGGCTCGGGCGGCCTCGTCGGGGCCGGCCTCGGCCAGAGCAGCCAGAAGCTCTACTTCCTGCCCTTCGCCCACACCGATTTCATCTTCGCCATCCTGGGCGAAGAGACCGGCTTGCTCGGGACGCTCTTCACCCTAGGCCTGTATCTCTTCTTTCTCTGGAGAGGAGTGAAGATCGCCCTGGCGGCGCCCAACCCGACGTACAAGATGATCGCCGCGGGCGTCACGCTGGCCGTCGTCGCCCAGGCCTTGATGAACATGTCGATCGTCCTCGGTCTCGGACCGGCCAAGGGAACCCCCCTCCCCCTGCTTTCCTACGGCCGGTCCTCTCTCATCTGCACGCTGGCCGCGATCGGACTGCTACTCCACATCAGCCAGAAAAAGGGAGACACCGGAGGGACGGTGAGGATATGAAGAAGCGCGGCGTCGTCATCAGCGGCGGCGGGACCGGGGGCCACCTCTACCCCGCCCTCGTCGTCGGCCGGAGGCTGCTGGCCATGGCGCCCGACGTCGCCCTGACCTACGTCGGGACGCGCCGCGACGTCGAAAGCAGGATCATGTCCGAACACGGCGTGCGCTTCGTCGCCATGCGGATCGAAGGGCTCAAGGGCCGGGGACTCAAGAGCCTCCGGGGCCTCCTGCTCCTGCCTCTGGCGTTCGCCCATTCGCTCCTCATCCTGATCAGGACCCGGCCGGCGCTGGTCGTCGGCGTCGGCGGCTACAGCTCGGGACCCATCGTCCTCCTCGCCTCGTGGCTCCTGATCCCGACGGTCATCCTCGAACAGAACGCCCGGCCGGGATTCACCAACCGCCTGCTCCGGCGGGCCGTGCGCCGGGCCGTCGTGGCCTTCCCCTCGACCCTCCCGGCCTTCAAGGGCAAGGGCGTCGTCCTCGGCAATCCGGTCCGCGAGGAGTTCTACGCCCTCCCGGCGAAAAAGCGGACGGCGACGCTCGACATCCTCGTCTTCGGCGGCAGCCAGGGCTCGCGCGTCCTCAACGAGCGCGTCGCCGCCGCCCTGCCGCTCCTCGCCGCCGCGAAGGACAGGATCCGGATGACGCATCAGACCGGCACGAACGACCTCGAGCGCGTCCTTTCCGCCTACCGGACGAGCGGCTTCGACCGGGCCGAAGTCGCCGCCTATTTCCCCGGTATGGCGGAGCATTTCGGCCGGGCCGACCTCGTCATCTGCCGGGCCGGGGCGACGACCCTGGCCGAGCTCATCGCCGCGCGCAAGGCGGCCATCCTCGTCCCCTTCGCCGGCGCTTCCGAGGACCACCAGACCGGGAACGCCCGTGAGCTCGAAGCGGTCGGCGGGGCCGTCCTCGTCCCCGAGGCCGAGGCCACCGCCGAAGCCCTGGCCGCCCGCATCCTCCGCTACCTCGACCACCCCGAAGAGCTCGACGCGATGGAGCGCAACGTCGCCCGGCTCCAGGCCGAAGACCCGGCCGGCCGGATCGCCGGACTCTGCCTGTCCCTGATGAGGCGCGCCCCGAAGGAGATCCGCTCGTGACCAAGAAAGGCTACCGCAAGCTCAACCACATCCACATGGTCGGCATCGGCGGGACGGGCATGAACGGCATCGCCGAGGTCCTCCTCAACCTCGGTTACAAAGTTTCGGGGTCGGACATTCAGGAGAACGACGCCACCCGCCGGCTCGCCCGGCTCGGCGCCGACGTCGCCATCGGCCACCGGGCCGAGAACCTCAAGGACGCCGACGTCGTCGTCATCTCCTCGGCCGTCCGCGAGGACAACGTCGAGGTCCGGAAGGCCCGGACGAGCCTCATCCCGGTCATCCCCCGGGCCGAGATGCTGGCCGAGCTGATGCGCATGAAATACGGCATCGCCGTGGCCGGCTCGCACGGCAAGACGACGACGACGTCCATGACCGCGGTCGTCCTCGAGGCCGGCGGCTTCGACCCGACGATCATCGTCGGCGGCCGCCTGAACACGATCGGGGCCAACGCCAAGCTCGGCGCCGGGGATTTCATCGTCGCCGAGGCCGACGAGAGCGACCGGTCCTTCCTCTATCTCTCCCCGTTCATCGCCATCCTGACCAACATCGACGAAGAGCACCTCGACCAGTACCAGAGCGTCGACGATCTCAAGACAACCTTCGTCAACTTCGCCAACAAGGTCCCGTTCTACTGCCCGGTCATCCTCTGCCTCGACGATCCCAACCTCCAGAGCATCATCCCGCAGATCGAGCGCCGGATCATCACCTACGGCTTCTCCGCCCAGCCCGACCTCACCGCCCGGGACTTCGCCTTCGACGAGTTCCGCAGCGCCTCGGTCCTCTTTGCCAAAGGGAAGCCGATCGGGGCTCTGAAGCTCCAGGTCCCGGGGATGCACAACATCCTCAACGCCATGGCCGCGGCCGCCGTCGGCCTCGACCTGGACATGCCGCTCCGGACGATCCTCGAGGCCTTGGAGAGCTACACCGGGACGGGGCGCCGTTTCGAGCTCCGCAAGACCGCCGGCGGGGTCATGGTCGTCGAGGATTACGCCCACCACCCGACCGAGATCCGGGCGACCCTCGAGGCCGCGAAGAGGGGCTGGCCGCGCCGCGTCGTGGCCGTCTTCCAGCCCCACCGCTACAGCCGCCTGGCCAGACTCATGACGTCGTTCGCGACCGCTTTCAACCAGGCCGACGTCCTCGTCCTGACGGAGATCTACCCGGCCGGCGAGGACCCCATCCCCGGGGTCACCGGACGGGCCCTTTATGAAGAGGTCCGCCGGTTCGGCCACAAGCAGGTCTTCTTCGAGCCCGACCTGGAGAAGGTCGGGGCCGTCCTCCAGAAGATCCTGGTCTCGGGCGACATCGTCCTCGTCCTCGGGGCGGGGAACATCAACCGGACGATCCCGGGCATCATCGCCGGATTGGAGGCGAGAGGCTGACATGGCGACCTTCATCGGCACCCACCGCCTCTTCCTCAGGACGGGCGAGAGGGACCTCCTCCTTCAGAAGAACAGGCGCCGGCGCGTTCTCCGTCTCAAGCACGTCCTGCTCCTGTTCGCGCTCCAGGCCGGGTTCTTCCTGGCCGTCCGAGAAGCCTATCTCTTCCTCATCACCTGGGAGGAACTGGCCATCCGGAAGGTCGAGGTCATCTGCGCCAAGGACAACCTGCGGCGGACCCTGGAGAACCATTTCGCCGTGCCGCGCCTCGGCAATATTCTCCTCTGCGACCTCCAGGCCCTGCGGGCCGACATCCGGCGCCTGGCCTGGGTCAAGGATGTCAGCATCCAGAAGGTCTTCCCCTCATCCCTGCGGATCTCCATCGTCGAGAGGACGCCCTTCGCCCTCCTCGAACGGGACGGCCTCCGCCTGGCGGACGAGGAAGGGCGGGCCCTCGAAAGGGTCTATTCCCTCGAGGAATACGACCTGCCCGTCGTCTCCGACGAGAACGGCTTCGCCGCCGGGTTCTTCGAGAAGTGGGAAACGGCCGGCCGGTGCCTCAAGAGCCTGCCGCCCGCCGAATGGGCTCGGCTCCTCAGCGTCCGCTGCAGCGACTACCGGACGCTCGAGCTTGTCTTCGAGGACGACCCGGTCAGGGTCGTTGTGGGCCCCGAATCGCCGGCCGAGGACCTGGCCCGGTTCCGGAGCCGGCGGCCGGAGTGGGAGGGCCTCTTCGGCCCCCTGGCGGTCGTCAACATGAGCTACGACGGCCGGGTCTACCTGAGGGCCGCCGAGCCGGTCGGGGACGATGTCCCCCAACCTGACAAAGGAGACTGAGCCATGCCCAAGAACAACTACATCGTCGGGTTCGACATCGGGACGCGGAAGGTCGTCGCCATCATCGGCGAGGTCACCGAGGAACGCAAGGTCGAGATCATCGGCATCGGCACGGCCGACTCGCGCGGCCTGCGCAAGGGCGTCGTCGTCGACCTCGACGCGACGACCGCGGCCATCAAGAAGGCCCAGGAAGAGGCCGAGCTCATGGCCGGCGTCGAGATCGACTCGGCCTTCTTCGGCATCTCCGGCTCCCACATCAAGAGCTTCAACAGCCGCGGCGTCGTCGCCGTCTCGGGCAAGAACCGGGAGATCAGCCGCGAGGACGTGAGGCGGGTCGTCGACCAGTCCAAGGCCATCCCCATCCCCCCCGACCGGGACATCATCCACATCATCCCCCAGGAGTTCATCGTCGACGACCAGGACGGCATCAAGGACCCGGCCGGGATGAGCGGCATCAAGCTCGAGGTCAACGTCCACATCATCACCGCCGCCCTGACCTCGCTCCAGAACCTGAAAAGCTGCGTCGAGCGGGCCGGCATCGGCATCGAGGAGATCGTCCTCAACCAGATCGCCACAGCCCAGGCCGTCCTGACCCAGGACGAGCGCGAGCTCGGCGTCGGGCAGATCGACATCGGCGCGGGGACGACCGAAGTGGCCATCTACGAGCGCGGCAGTCTGTGGTACACCTCGACCATCCCCATCGGCGGCGACAACTTCACCAACGACATCGCCGTCGGCCTGCGGACGCCCATCCCCGAGGCCGAGCGGATCAAGAAGAAGTTCGGCTGCATCGCCGGCCCTCCCGTCGAGGACCAGGAGACGATCGAAGTGCCCTCGGTCGGCAAGGGGCGCAAGCCGCGGGTCCTGTCGCGCCAGCTCCTGGCCGACATCATCCAGCCCCGGGCCGAGGAGATCTTCCGGCTGGTCGACTCCGACATCAAGCGCATGGGCTACGACAAGTCGCTGAACTCGGGGATCGTCCTGACCGGAGGCACGGCCCTCCTCGAGGGCCTCGAGGAGGTCGCCGAGGAGATCTTCGACCTGCCCGTCCGGCGCGGCGACCCGGGCGGCGTCGGCGGCCTCGTCGACCGCGTCTCGACCCCGGATTTCTCAACGGCCGTGGGACTCGTCCTCTACGGTTTTCACATCTGGCAGGACAGGGGTCTGGCCAAGGACAGAAAAAAGGGCGCTTTCACGAAGTTCAAAGATTGGTTCAAGGAAGGATAAGGAGAGAACACATGAGCGAAGAATCGAGCCGGCTGAAATTCCACCTCGTCGAGGACCACATCGGGGCCAAGATCAAGGTCATCGGCCTCGGCGGCGGCGGCGGCAACGCCGTCAACCGGATGATCGAACACGGCGTCCAGGGCGTCGAGTTCATCGCCGTCAACACCGACCTCCAGGCCCTCAACAGCAACCGGTCCCGGACGAAGATCCAGATCGGCAGCCAGCTGACCAAGGGGCTCGGCTCCGGCGGGCGTCCGGAGGTCGGCAAGCAGGCGGCCATGGAGGATACGGAGCGGCTCCTCGAGATCCTCGAGGGCGCCGACATGGTCTTCCTGACGACGGGCCTCGGCGGCGGGACGGGCACGGGCGCGACGCCGATCATCGCCAACATCGCCGCGGAGCTCGACATCCTGGTCATCGCCATCGTCACCCTGCCCTTCGGGTTCGAGGGTCGGGTGCGGGCGAAACAGGCCGAGGAAGGCCTCAAGGAGCTCAAGTCGGCCGTGGACACGGTCATCGCCATCCCCAACGAGCGGCTCCTCCAAACGGTCAACCTCAACACCTCCATCCAGGACGCCTTCCGCCTCGCCGACGATATCCTGCGCCAGGCGGCCCAGGGCATCTCCGACCTCATCACCAAGCCCGGCCTCATCAACCTGGACTTCGCCGACGTCAAGTCGGTCATGAAGGGCATGGGCATGGCCTTCATGGGGACGGGCCTGGCCTCGGGCGAGAACCGGGCCCTGGAGGCCGCCGAGAAGGCCATCTCCAGCCCGCTCCTCATCGACACGTCCATCGAGGGCGCGCACGGCGTCCTCATCAACATCACCGGCGGCAAGACGATGACCCTCCACGAGGTCTCCAAGGCCTCCCAGCTGATCCACAGCCTGGCCGACCCCGACGCGAACATCATCTTCGGCACGGTCATCGACGAGAGCATGAAGGAAACGGTCAAGGTCACCGTCATCGCCACCGGCTTCGACCAGAGCCCGGAGAAGGTGGCGGCGGCCATCGAGGAAGCGCCGCGGCCGGCCGCCCGGAAAACGCCCCAGCCGTTCCCCGTCGTGCCGGACACCCCGGCCTACATCTTCGAGAGCAAGGGCGGGGCGCCGGCCTGGGAGCCGTCGTCGTTCACCGACAAGCAGTGGGAGTCCTACGAGACGCCCTCGTTCATCCGCCGGACGAAACACTCGACCATGAGAAAATCGCCCCATGACATCAGCTGATTGCGTCGTCGCCGGCTGCCGGGAGCTCCTGACCTGCGCCGGGCCCCTGCCCAAGCGCGGCCGGGCCCTGCGCGATGTCGGCCTCGTCGAGAACGGCTGGGTGGCTTCGTCCAAAGGCGTCATCGTCTTCGCCGGGACGGAAGACGAATTCCTGGCCCGGATCTCGCCCGAGCCGGGCGCGGTCACGCTCGACGGCCGGGGCATGGTCGCCCTGCCCGGTTTCGTCGACGCCCACACCCATCTCCCCTTCGCCGGGGACCGGGCCCGGGAATTCGGCCTGAGGATCCAGGGCTGGACCTACCAACAGCTGGCCGAGCGGGGCCTGGGCATCCAGACGACGGTCAAGGCGACGCGCGCGGCCAGCCTCGACGACCTCCTCGCCCTCTGCCTCCGCCGGCTCGACCGCATGCTCCTGACGGGCACGACGACCGTCGAGGCCAAAAGCGGCTACGGCCTCAACCTCGAGGACGAAGTCAAGCAGCTCGAGGCCCTGCGCGATCTCGCCGCCCTCCACCCGGCGGACATCGTCCCGACCTTCATGGGCGCCCACGACGTCCCGCCGGAATACCGCGACCGGCGGGAGGAGTATGTCCGCCTGCTCGTCGACACCCTGATCCCGGAGGTGAGCAAGCTGGGCTTGGCCGAGTTCTTCGATATCTTCTGCGAACCCGGCGTCTTCTCGATCGAGGAGACGCGGACGCTCGTCCAGGCGGCCAAGGCCGCCGGCTTCAAGATCAAGGTCCACGCCGACGAGTTCGTCGCCCTGGGCGGGGCCGAGCTCGCCGCGGAGGTCGGGGCGGCGTCGGCCGAGCACCTCATCGCCGTTTCCGACGAGGGCATCGCCCGCCTCGCGGCGAGCGACACGGCGGCTATTCTCCTGCCGGGCGTGTCGTTCTTCCTGATGCTGGACAAGCGGGCCCCGGCCCGGCGCCTCATCGACGCCGGGGCGGCCGTCGCCCTGGCCACGGACTTCAATCCCGGGAGCTCGCACCTGAGCTCGATGCCGTTCGTCCTGGAGCTCGGCGTCTTCACCCTGGGGATGACGGTCGAAGAGGCCATCAACGCCTGCACGGGGAACGCCGCCTACGCCCTCGGCCGGCACAACACGGTCGGCAGCCTCGAGCCGGGAAAAAAGATGGACCTTCTTCTCTGCGATATCCCGGATCACGTGTCGCTGGCCTACGAGGCCGGTCGAAATCCGGTCCGGACCGTGATCAAGAATGGGCGGGTCGTCGTCGAGGACGGCCGCAGGGCCGGTCCCCGCTGATGTCCCCCCG
>MEYF01000038.1:0-636 GCA_001775755.1 Candidatus Aminicenantes bacterium RBG_19FT_COMBO_65_30
AGTACGTTTGGGGCATCAATTTCCGGCGCATGGTCCGGCGCAAGAACGAGCAGTCGAGCTTCAACTGGGTCCCCAAGAGCGAATCGGCCTTCGTCTCGCGGTTCGCGCGGCTCGAGGGCCTGCGCGGCATCAGCCCGGGCGGGCGCGTCGAGTTCATGCCCTACGCCGTCGCCCAGGCCCAGTTCCGGCCCTCGGAGAGCGGCAATCCCTTCGAGACGGGAAAGCGCGGTCTGGCCAACGCCGGTTTCGACCTCAAGGTCGGCCTGAAGAGCAACCTGACCCTCGACGCCACGGTCAACCCCGACTTCGGGCAGGTCGAGGTCGATCCGGCCGTCCTCAACCTCTCCGCCTACGAGACCTATTACGAGGAGAAGCGGCCCTTCTTCATCGAGGGCGCGTCCCTATTCAATAATTTCGGGCGCGGCGGCGTTTTCATCAACGCCAATATCAATTGGCCCCAGCCGCAGTTCTTCTACAGCCGGCGCGTCGGCCGGGCGCCCCAGGGGTACGTCACCGAGGACGGGTTCGTGCGCATGCCCGACCGGACGGCGATATTGGGCGCGGCCAAGCTCACCGGCAAGCTCGGCGGCAGCTGGAACGTCGGCTTCCTCAACGCCGTGACGGGGCGCGAGTTCG
>MEYF01000038.1:820-968 GCA_001775755.1 Candidatus Aminicenantes bacterium RBG_19FT_COMBO_65_30
CCTGGCCGCGGACGGCTGGGTCTCGCTCGATAAGAAGAAAAACTGGGTCGTCGGAGGCTGGGCCGGGGCGACGCGTGTCGAAGGCACGGTCGAGGACATCCTGCGGCTTCAGAACTCGTCCATGCACTACTTCCAGCGGCCGGACGCG
>MEYF01000038.1:981-7132 GCA_001775755.1 Candidatus Aminicenantes bacterium RBG_19FT_COMBO_65_30
TCGACCCGGCGGCGACGAGCCTGGACGGCTGGGCGGCGCGGCTCAACCTGGCCAAGCAGAACGGGAAAGTGCTCATCCTGGCGAGCGCGGGCGCGATTTCGCCGGGATTCGACCCGAACGACACGGGCTTCCAGTACGGCGCGTCCGACATCATCAATTTGCAGTTCCTTCCAGGCTACCAATGGACGAAGCCGGGCAAGGTGTTTCTGAACGCACTGGTCATCGGCGGCTGGTTCCGCAACTACGACTTCGGCGGCAACAAGAACTGGGACGGCGGACTCCTCTCGTTCCAAGGCCAGCTCAGGAACTTCTGGCGGTTCAACACCATGCTCGCCTACAATCCGGACACGGTCAGCAAGAGCCACACGCGGGGCGGACCGTTGGCCATCATCCCGTCGGGGTACCAGGTCGACGTGAGCGTGGAGACGGACAGCCGGAAGCCGGTCGTGTTCGAGGTCGAGTCGTCGATCTATCAGCGGCCCCGGGCGTCGAGCCAGTGGTACGGCCGGCTCTCGGCGAAGTGGAAACCGGGGTCGAACTTCAGCCTGTCGATCGGGCCGATGGTCGAGCTCGAACGGAACGATATCCAGTGGGTGACGCGGGTGACGGATGCGGCGATGGCGGCGACGTATGGGACGAGGTACGTGTTCGCGCGCATCGACCAGAAGGTGCTGGGCAGCGAGATCCGGCTCGACTGGACGTTCACGCCAAAGCTGACCCTCCAGGCCTACCTGCAGCCGTACATCGCGGTCGGACATTACGACATGTTCAAGGAACTAGCCGAACCCAAGACTTTTCTCTACAACACGTATGGGGAGGGGTCGTCAACGATCAGTTACGATGATGCGAGCGACGTCTACGCGGTCGACCCGGACGGCGCGGCCGAGCCGTTCTCGTTCGGGAACCCGGATTTCAATTATAAATCCCTGAGGGGCACCGTCGTCCTGAGGTGGGAGTACCGGCCGGGGAGCCTGCTCTATTTCGTATGGACGCAGAACCGGGCCGATTACGCCAACCCGGGGGAGCTGAGGTTGGGGCGCGACATCGGCGATCTGTTCGCCGCCCCCGGCGACAACATCTTCCTCCTCAAGGTTTCTTATCGCTGGAACATGTAGCAAGAAGGGGTCAACAAGAAGGGGTCAAACCTTAAATCTTATACTTTTTTACTATCTGAAATGCTGGTCTCGGCCGGTAAAGTATAAGATTTAAGGTTTGACCCCTTCTTGGAGGGCGGGACGTAGCGCCGAGAAGGCGGCTGCCAGGAGCAGGCAGAGTGCGGCGCAGACGATCCACACAGCGTCCCCGCTGAAACGGCCGTAAATCGCCATGCCGCTCGCCGGGGCGACGACGAAGGCCAGAGAGAAGCCCAAGCTGAAAATGCCCATGTAGCGGCCTCTGGTGGCGTCCGTCGCCCGTCCGGCGATGAGGGCCGTGACCAGGGGCATGCTCAGCATCTCGCCGAACGTCAAAATGGCCACGGTAAGGGCCGCGAAAGCGAAGCCGCGCCCGAGCGGCATCAGGCCGAACCCGACGCCGAGCAGGATGAACGACAAGTTGATCATCCGGAGGAGCGGATACCTGCGGATCTTCTCCATCAGGATCATCTCCAGGAAGACGATGAGGATCGTGTTCACGGCAAAGAGCTGGCCGATGCGGTTCTCGGCCAGCCCATAGACGTTTCTCATGTAAAGCGGGTAGGCTGTCAGGAACTGGATGAAAACGGCGCTCCAAACGAGGAAGATGAGGGTGAGCAGGAGGAAGGGGCCGTCGCGCCAGGGCGAGCGTTCTTTTCCAACTCCTTTGCCCACGCTCGGTTCCCCGCGCCCGGCCCCGCTCATTCTCGTAACGCCCATTCCATTCTCTCTCCCCCGCGATTCCCGCCACAGCAGGGCGAAGACCGCGGCCGCGGCGAGCGAGGTCAGGCCATCGGCCCAGAAGAGGAGTCGGTAGTCGCGCAACGCCAGCACGCCGCCGACGGCCGGGCCGATGGTCGCCCCCAGGTTATTGGCCAGCCGGTTGAGGGCGAATCCCTTGACCTGGAGCTCGGGCGGGCAGATCTTCGACATCGACGTGGCGTTGGCCGGGTAGAGCATGCCCGCGAACAATGCTAAGCTGAAGAGCAGTGGCAGGATGCCCCAAACCGAGCGGACCTGCCCGAGGATGACGAGGAGAACACCGCAGACAGCCAGGCTGGCTTTCTGGATGCGGATCGACCCGACGCGGTCGGCGAGCCATCCTCCGAGGAAAGCCCCGGCGAGCGAGCCGGCGCCGTAAAGGCTCAACGCCTGGCCGGCCCTCGCCGGACTGAGGCCGAGCTTCCGCGTCAGGTAGAGCGACAGGAAAAAAATGACCATCGCCCCGGAGGAATTGACCAGGTTGACGGCGAAGAGAATCCAGGCCCGGCGCGGCAAGCCGCGGTAGGCCTGGGCGTATGCGTCCTTGATCTTGCGGAACGGTTGGAACATGGCCGTTCCCGGCCATTATAGCCGAACTATCCGCGATACCGAAAGCACGTGACCAAGTGGTCGTTGACCATGCCCGTGGCTTGCATGTGCGAATAAACCACGGTCGAGCCGACGAACTTGAATCCGCGCTCCTTGAGGTCCTTGCTGATGGTGTCCGAAAGGGGCGTCCGGGCGGGCATGTCCGCGAACGACTGTAATCCCGCGCGCAACGGCTTCCCGCCGACGAAGCCCCAGATGTAGCGGTCGAACGTGCCGAACTCTTTCTGCACTTCGAGGAAGCGTTTCGCGTTATTTATCGCGCCCAGTATCTTGAGCCGGTTGCGGATGATCCCGGCGTCGCCCAATAGGCGCCGAACGTCCTGCGCCGTGAACCGGGCCACTTTCTCCGGGTCGAAGCCGAGGAAGGCCCGCCGGAAATTCTCGCGCTTGTTGAGGACGAGATTCCAGCTCAGCCCCGCCTGCATGCCCTCGAGGATAAGGAACTCGAAGATCTTGCGGTCGTCGTGGAGCGGCGTTCCCCATTCGAGATCGTGGTAATCGCGCATGAGGGCTCCCTCGATGTCGCCCCAGCACCGGGTCTTCGCATCCTCGAGCGGCCGCTTGTGTTTTTCCATCGTTCGCGTCCTTTGCAGCCGGGTTTCAGGCCTTCGGCCGTCCGCCTGAACCGTCACTATATCTCCCGCTGCGGTGGATTTCAAGGCCACAGCCGGACTGGGACGCAGTCCAATAATGATCCAAGCGTTGAGCTTACAAACCCAATGAGAAGCAGGCGGGCCGAGGCTCGACATTGAAAAAGAGGAGAGGGGGGAGCTGTCTCAATTGCTTGCGTTTCCGACGGCTAATCGAGCTCTTTCGCTTGGTGGGCGAGTCTATGCTTGCCGGTCTGACCGATTCACTCAGACCATTCCTTTTTACGACAGCTTTTTCGTTCTAACGGCGTTCCGCCGGGGAAGTTATGATAATTACCGAATGGGGGCGATAGATCTCGAGCTAAGTCGGGTTACTTCGGCCCTTCTTTTATCGTTTTTGCTGCCAAAGAAATATTAATCTCCCTCAGTTGGAGCACAACCACAAAAAGCAAGACGATTGCTGATAACTCCAGGAGGTGCCAAGGAGGGTATTGTGCCCCAAATAGCGTGGAGCGAAATACGTTAAAGATCTTCTCCACAACGGCAAGCCCTGCGAGAATGAATGCCGCCAGGAAGAAAATACGCCTTAAATAATAACTCAGGTCTTTCATCGGTCTCCTCTCCCCAATCTCGACGAATCACACCAGCATCCTGCGTAAGTTTGTATTGCTTCTCCTTTCAAGGTAGCAGGATAGAGCCCTACCTGATATATTTAATCGCCCATGCAACTGCCACGAGAAGAGGCCGGACGAAGCTTAGAGTAATGGACTCTCTGTCATTCCCCGGGGAGCTTTCTGCTATTCACTAAATACGTTGTAAACTGCTATTTGTCAAGCATAAAGTGAACGACTAGACGAGTTGGGCCGGGCAAGCCCGCTCCAGGGGCATACGGATTCACCATCATTGGGGGTCGGACCACAGTAACACAATTAATATTAATAAGATAGTCCCTTTTTCAAGCCCGTTTTAAGCCTTAACTCGACCGTCTTATGGCTAAAAAGGAGGATATTAGCTTCAACACATTTGAGCTGCATGAATGATATTCCACCCCTGACTCAAGCGTCTATCTTCAAGGAGTAAGGAGCACAGAAAAGATAGCTCAAATAAACGAAAAGGAGAAGGGCATGTCCCGCGCTAGCCGAAATTTCCTGCCGGGCCGTATATGGCACATCACCCATCGGTGTCACAAGAAGGAGTATCTTCTCAAATTCCGCAGGGATAAGCTGCTCTGGATCTACTGGACCCTTCAAGCGAAGATCAGGTACGGCTTGATCGTATTGAACTTCATGATCACCTCGAATCACATCCATCTGCTGGCGATGGCCCACCGCGACGGACAACAGGCCATCCCGCGGGCGCTGCAGCTCATGGAGTCCAGGGTAGCCCAGGCGTATAACGAGAGGAAGAACCGACGCGGAGCGTTTTGGGAGGACCGCTATCACGCCACGGCGATCGAGTGCGGCTCTCAATTCGTTAACTGCCTCATTTACATCGATATGAACATGGTCAGGGCCGGTGTCGTTGGGCATCCTAGGGAATGGCCTTATTGCGGGTATGACGAGCTCATGCGGGTGCGCGTCCGCCGGAGAGGGCAACTCGTCGACACGGGCCCATTGATGGAGCTGATGGGCGCGAAAGACGTCCATTCCTTGCATACCATGCGCTCCGAATGGATAGCGCTGGCGATCCGAAAAGGACAGCTTCAGCGCGAGCCAATCTGGACGGAGAGCGTCGCCGTCGGCAGCGAAGAATACCTCCGGCAAATTCGATCAGAGCTGGGAGGCAAGATGAAGATGGCCGAGATGGCTCCCCTCGGCGAGGCAAGCGCGCAGTCCGTACTCAGACGGACGAGAGGGGTTTATCTGTGCACTTTAAAGGGCAAAAACGATGATTTAGGGCCAAAAAAACAGGGTTAGTACAGCCTAACATATTGATTTAATTCGCGTTGCTGTGGTCCGACCCCAACTCTTCTTGTATAAATACTATATTAATGGTAGTATTTATTTCCGATGAAGAGACTCGTCATCCTCGGGGCCGGAACGGGCGGAACCGTCATGGCCAACCTCCTCCGCAAGCGCCTCCGCCGCGCCGAATGGGCCATCACCATCATCGACCGCGACAACGAGCACTTTTACCAGCCCGGCTTCCTGTTCATCCCCTTCGGCTTCTATAAGAAGGAAGACATCGTCAAGCCCAGGTCGAAATTCCTCCCCCGGGGCGTCGAGTTCATCATCGCCGAGGTCGACAGGATCAACCCCGCCGCGAACGAGGTCATCCTTCAGGACGGCAGCAATCTCGCCTATGACTACCTCATCGTCGCCACCGGGGCCGAGATCGTGCCCGCCGAAACGCCCGGCATGCTCGACGGCTGGCGCGACACGATCTTCGATTTCTACACGCCCGACGGGGCTACGGCCCTGGCCGAGAAGCTCAAGGCCTTCCCGGGCGGGCGGCTCGTCATCCACGTCAACGAAACGCCCATCAAGTGCCCCGTCGCGCCCCTCGAGTTCGCTTTTTTCTGCGACTGGTGCCTCGTCCGCCATCACCGGCGCGACAAGATCGAGCTCGTCTATGTCACTCCCCTCCCCGGGGCCTTCACCAAGCCCGTCGCCTCGAAGGCGCTCGGGATCCTGCTCGACGAGAAGCGGGTGCAAATGGTGACCGATTTCAACGCCGAGCGGATCGACGCCGCCGCCCGCAAGATCATCGGCTACGACGGCCGGGAGATCCCCTACGACCTCCTCGTCACCGTCCCGACGAACATGGGCTCGGAGATGATCGAGCGCTCGGGCCTGGGCAACGAATTCCGCTTCCTGCCGACGGACCCGAACACTCTGCGTTCGAAAAAGTACGAAAACATCTTCGCCATCGGCGACGCGACCGACCTGCCCTCGTCGAAGGCGGGCTCCGTCGCCCATTTCCAGTCCGAGATCCTGGCCGGGAACGTCCTGCGGGCGATCGAAGGCAAGCCGCTCGAGCCGGCCTTCGACGGCCACTCGAACTGCTTCATCGAGGCCGGCCTGGGCAAGGCCATCTTGATCGATTTCAACTACGAGG
>MEYF01000039.1:0-12139 GCA_001775755.1 Candidatus Aminicenantes bacterium RBG_19FT_COMBO_65_30
CTCGGCTGGAAACCCCGCCTGTCCTCGCTCGAGACGATCGTCGAAACCGCCTGGAACTGGCACCGGAAGGCCCGGTGAGGTCCGGGCCGGAAGGGCCCCGGTTGACGGCCGCCAACCATTGTGGTATAAAACGTTCTCGATATGAAGTGTCAACGACGCCGCACGCCTTTTATTGCCGTTCTCTCACTGATCCTCCTCTTGGCCGCCTGTTCTTCGGCCCCGAAGGCGGCGAAAACCGTCCCCGAAACCGCCCCCAAGCCGGTTCCGGCCGTAACGGACGAGCGGCCGGCGGCTGAAATGCCGGCGGCGGCCGAAGACCCCGCCCGCCCCCGCCAAGAGACCGCTCGGGACGCCCAGGCCCAGGCGGAAAAGAGCGAGCAGTCGGAAAAGGACGCCTCGGCCCTCCTCGAAGAGGCTTTCGCCGCTTACGAGGAAGCCCAGGCCGCCCTCGCCCGCGAGGACATGGACGGCGCCCTGGCCAAGCTCGACGAGGCCTACGGCTTGCTGCTGAAGATGTCCCTCCCCTCCGACTCCCCCCTCCTCCAGGAGAAAAACGACCTGCGCATCCTCCTCGCCCAACGCATCCAGAAGATCTCGGCCTCCCGTACGACCCTGGCCTCCTCCGTCAACGGTTCCATCCCTCTCGTCGAGAACCAATGGGTCATGAAGGAGATCAGGTCCTTCCAAACGATTGAGCGCAAGGCCTTCGAGGAATCCTACAGGCGCTCCGGCCTCTATATGGACATGATCCTCGGCGAGCTCCGCAAGGAACGGCTCCCGGAACAGCTCGCCTGGATCCCGCTCATCGAGAGCGCCTTCAAGCCCCGCGCCCTGTCCCGGGCCAGGGCCCTGGGGATGTGGCAGTTCGTGCGTTCGACAGGCTACCGCTACGGCCTCAAACAGGACAAGTACGTCGACGAGCGCATGGACCCGGTCAAGGCGACACGCGCGGCTATCAAGTATATGATCGAGCTCCACGACCTTTTCGGCGACTGGACGACGGCCATCGCCGCCTACAATTGCGGCGAGGGCCAGGTCCAGAGGGTCATACGGGCCCAGAAAGTCGATTACTTCGACAGCTTCTGGGACCTCTTCGCCAACCTCCCCTACGAAACGGCCCGGCATGTCCCGAGGTTCATCGCCACGCTCCTCATCGTCGGCGACCCCGGCAAGTACGGCTTCAACCTGCCCGCCCCGGACCCAGCCCTCCAGTTCGACACGATCCGGGTCAACGCCGCCGTCAAGCTGGCGACCCTGTCCCAGAACCTGGGGCTCGATTCGACGCTTCTCGTCGGCTTCAACTCCGAGCTCCGGCACGACTCGACCCCGAACTACCCCTACGACCTCCGCGTCCCGGCGGGCTACGGGGAGCAATGCCTGGCTTGCATCGCCTCCCTCCCCCAGTATATCCCGCCGGACGTCGTCACCGACCGGCATACCGTCCGCAGGGGCGACACCCTGGGGGCCATCGCCCGGCGCTACCGCACCTCGGTCAACGCCATCGTCCGGCTCAACGGGCTGAAAAGCCGGACCATGATCTATCCGGGCCAGGTCCTCCGGGTCCCGTCCCGGGGCGGCGTCGAAATGCCCGCGCCGGCGCCGGCCGCGAAGCCGGGCGAGACCATCACCCACATCGTCAAGAACGGGGACACGCTCTTCCAGATCTCAAAGACCTACAAAACGACCGTGGACAAGATCAAGACCGCCAACGGCCTGGCCTCGGACATCCTCTTCGTCGGGCAGAAGCTGGTCATCCAGACCGGCCGGTCCTGAGCCGCCCGCGTCCGGGAGGCCGCCCTCTCCCCTCTCCATTTGACTTGGGGGCCGGACCTCTGCTAACGTTGGCCGCGACGGAAGGAGGCTTCATGCGCATCGGCAAATCGGCGGCAATAATCGTTATCCTTATTTTTTTCTTGTCGTTGTACGCCGCTGCTCAAAGCCGTTTCCCGGCCGTTCTCGATGCCAAGTTCCAGGCCGCCGTCCGCGACGTCGAAGCGGGCCTCGACGGCATCCTGGGCGTCGCCCTGAAGGACCTCAAGACGGGGAGAACGTTCCTCCTCAATGAGCGCGAGGTCTTCCCCCAGGCGAGCTCGATCAAGATCGCCGTCCTCTATGAGATGTTCAAGCAGGCCGAGGAGGGCCGCCTCAAGCTCGACGAGTTCATTATCGTCGACGAAGGCCGGAAGGTCGAGGGCTCGGGCGTCCTTTTCTACCTGGGCCGGCCACGCCTGTCCCTCTCGGTCCGGGACCTGGCCGTCCTGATGGTCGTCCTCTCCGACAACACGGCGACGAACCTGCTCATCGACAAGGTCGGCATGGAGGCCGTCAACAAGCGGATGGACGCGCTGGGTTTGTCCAAAACGCGGCTGCGCCGGAAGATGATGGACCTCAAGGCCGCGGCGGAAGGCCGCGAGAACGTCTCGACCCCCCTGGAGATGATGACGCTCCTGGAGAAGATCTGGAAAGGCGGGATCCTCGGGGAATCCTACCGCAAGGACCTCCTGGCGATCCTGGCCATCCCCAAGGACAGCCCGCTTCGCGCCGGCGTCCCCGAGGGAGTCGAGGTCGCCGAGAAGCCGGGAGAGCTCGAGGCCGTCCGGTGCGATTCGGGGATCGTCATGCTGACCGGCCGGCCCTACGTCCTCTGTGTCATGACGACCTACCTGAAGCGCGATGCCGACGGCAACCCGGCCATCGCCAAGATCTCCCGGATCGTCTACGAGCACCTCGCGCGACTGGCCCGCTCGAGCGAGATCGGCCGGATCGTTTCCGATAAGTAGTCGTTCCTAGAAAAGATCGCCCTCGGCGCCAAGCCCCGGTTTGTCGTTGAGGATGATCCGGTCCTTGACCGTCTTGACGCCGCGGAAGGGGTCGTTCGAGATGAGCAGGTTCCCGTCGAGGTCCGCGCAGTCGAAGAGCTGGGCGATGGCCGCCCCGGCCGAGATCCCAAGCGAGCTCTCGATCATGCACCCGATCATGAGCTTCAATCCCAGGGCCCGGGCCATGGCCGCCAGCCGGACGGCCTCCTGGACGCCGCCGCACTTCATGATCTTGACGTTGACGCCGTGGAAATAGGGGGCGATCCGCGGCAGGTCGGAGGGCAGGATGAGGCTCTCGTCGGCGAAGACGGGGATCTTGACCCTGTCCTTGAGCCAGGCGTAGTCCTCGAGCCGCGTGGCGGGGAGGGGCTGTTCGACGAGCTCGACGCCCTGGCCGGCCATCCAGTCGATCATCTCCAGGGCTTCTTCCTTGGTCTTCCAGCCTTCGTTGGCATCGGTCCGCAGGGGCTTGTCGGTGACGGCCCGGATGCCCTCGATGATCTTGCGGTCATCGGCCGTGCCCACCTTGACCTTGTAAACGCTGAAATCGGCGGCGTCGCGGACCTTCTGCTGCATGACCGGCACTTCGTCGATGCCGATCGAGTAGGTCGTCGTCACGGTCCTTGCTCCGGCGAGTCCAAAGAGCTTCCAAACGGGCACATTCAGGCGTTTGCCGACCCAGTCGAGGATAGCCATGTCCAGCGCGGCCTTGGCGGCGTGCTCGCCCGGGCCGACGGCCTCGATCTCGCCGAAACGGACGGCATATTCGCCGAGATCCCGGTCGATGACGGGCCGGGCCTTTTCGATGAAGGCCGCGGCGCTCTCGGCCGTCTCGTTGTAGCGCGCGATCGGGGCGGCTTCGCCGAAGCCGACGACGCCATCCTTCTCGATCCGGACGAACGCGTTGCGCCGTGTCGTCCAGGTCCCCCGGGACAAGCCCCAGGCCTGCTTGAGCTTGAGGTCGTAGAGCTTGACCGAGACCGCCGTCCGGCCCGACGAAGCGGCGGGGGCGCGGGAGCCCTCGGAACAACGTGTCAGGAGCGAACCGGCCGCGGCGGTGGCGGCCAGCGACAGGAACTCTTTCCGTTTCATGACGGCACCTCTCCCCGGCATTATAACCCTAAATCGCTAAAAATTTCTCGGGCGGCTCCGGATTATCATAGCGGGACAATTTTGGTATGATAAATACTCGCAAGGAGGTCTGAATATGATAAAAACACCGACCATCCTCGGCCTGCTCGTCCTTCTTCCCGGCCTGGCCATCTCCGCGGCCCGGAAGCCCGCCGATCCGGCCGCGGCCGTCGTGACCAACGCCGTCGAGAACATGCACAGCCGCCCGACGTCTTCGTCCGACGTCGTCAGCCAGGCCCTGCTCGGCGATAACGTCCGGATCCTCAAAAAGGAGAGGAACGCGGACGGGGAAGACTGGTATCGGATCGAGACACCCGACACCTACCCCGGCTGGATCCTGTCGTCCGCCCTGCGCCTCCTGAAGCCCGGCGACAAACCCTATGCTTCGTCCGGCAAGATCTTCGTCGTGTCGGCCCTGCTGGCCAACATCTACCGCGAGCCCGACGTCACCAAGCACAAGCCCGTTAAGGTCGCGCCGATCAGCGTTGTCCTAGAGGTCGCCGGAGAAAAAAACGAGCGTTGGCTCGAGGTCAACCTGCCCTGCAACACGAGGGCCTGGATCCAGCACGGAGACGGCGACATCCGAGAGGCCCCCTGGGCCTGGCCGAGGCTCGCCGCCGGGGACATGGTCGCCCTATCGAAGCGCTTCATCGGGCTCCCCTACTTCTGGGGCGGGACGTCCCCGCTCGGCCTCGACTGTTCCGGTTTCGTCCAGCTCGTTTACAAAATGGGCGGCATCCCCATTCTGAGGGAGGCGGACATCCAGTTCGAAGGAAGCGGGCTCGTCGGAGTGGCCGCAGGAGACGAGGCGGCCGGGGACCTCGTCTTCTTCGGCAGCGCCAAGGATAAGATCATCCACGTCGGCATGATGATCGACGCCGAATATTTCATCAACGCGACGGTCCACGAGACGCCGACCGTCCGGATCGACCGGCTCAAGGACGCCTACTGGCAGAAGATCTACCAGGGCGCACGTCGGCCCAAATGATAAGAAGCCTACTTTCCGGCCGGCTTCTTCGTATCCTTTTTCTTCTTCGCCTTCTTCTTGAACTCGGAGCCGACGAGTTCGAGCATGGCCATCTCGGCGCCGTCGCCGGCCCTGCGGTCGAGCTTGACGATCCGGGTGTAGCCGCCCGGCCGCTCGGTGAAGCGGGGCCCGATCTCGTCGAAGAGCTTTTTCACCGCCGACTCCTTGGTCATGTAGGCCAGGGCCTGGCGGCGGGCGTGCAGGGTATTCCGCTTGGCCAGCGTGATCATCTTCTCGGCGACAGGCCGGACCGACCGGGCCTTGGCCAGGGTCGTCCGCACCCGCTCGCGCTCGAGGAACGACGTCACGAGGTTGCGCAGGAGCGCCCGGCGGTGGGCGGTGTTCCTGCCGAGTTTGCCTTTCTTGACCTGATGCCTCATGCGTCAGTCTCCTTCTCGGGCATGCCGCTCTTGATGTCCGCCTGGATCCGCTCGACGAGCCGCGGGTGGAGCTCGATGTTCAGTCCGAGGTTCAGGTTGGCCAGGGTCTCCTTGATCTCGGCCAGGGACTTGCGGCCGAAGTTTTTGGTCTTGAGGAGCTCGTCCTCGGTCTTCTGGACGAGCTCGTAGATCCGCTCGATGCCGGCCGAGCGGAGGCAGTTGTTGGAACGGACCGACAGCTCCAGGTGGTCGATCGTCTTGGCCAGGATATCGGCCTGGAGAAGGTAGGGGATCTCCTTCTTCGAGGGGGCCGATTCGCGCTCGAGCGGCTCGTCGACGACGTTGAGGAATATGCCCAGGTGGTCGCGCATGATCTTGGCCGCCTGGGACAGGGCGTCCATGGGCCGGATGGCCCCGGTCGTCCAGATCTCCAGGGTCAGGCTCTCGTAGTCGATCCGCTTGCCGACACGGGCCGGCTCGACCTTGTAGTTGACCTTGAGGACGGGCGAATGCGAGGAGTCGAGCGGGATGAAGTCGAGGCTTTGCTCCTCGTCGAAGTTCTGGTCGGCCGGGATGTAGCCGCGGCCGTTCTTGACGACCATCTCGACCTCGAGCGTCCCATCGGTGTCGAGCGAGGCGATCGGGACGGTCTCGTCGAGGATCTCGACGTCGGCGTCGTGGACGATGTCGAACGACGTGACCACGGCCGGGCCGGTCTTCTTGATCGTCATCCGCTTCGGCGCGTCTCCCTGGAGCTTCAGGGGGATGCCCTTGAGGTTGAGGATGATGTCGGTGACGTCTTCGACCACCCCGGGGATGGTCGAGAACTCGTGGAGGACGCCGTGTAGGCGGACGGACGTGATCGCCGCGCCGGTGATCGAGGACAGCAGGATGCGGCGCAGGGCATTGCCCACGGTCACCCCGTATCCCCGCTCGAACGGCTGGGCCTGGAAGCGCCCATAGTGGCCGGTCAGCGTCTCGAAATCCCACTCCAAGCACTTGGGTCTCTGGAAATTTGTTTCTGTCATGTGACCTCCTTTGGGAGATGTCCTCCGTTCGGTCCGGGGACCTTACTTGGAGTACAGCTCGACGACCAGGTGTTCCTCGACCGGAAGGGTGACGTCCTGGCGCGTGGGGTGCGCGAGGACCCGGCCCTTCAGGTTCTCCCAATCCACTTCGAGCCAGCCCGGAACGGTCTTGGACCGGTTCGAGGCGACGACGGCCTGGACGTCCTCGCTCTTGGCCGACCGCGGCCGGAAGGCGAGGACGTCGCCCGGCTTGACCAGGGCGGACGGGATGTCGGCCCTGTGGTTATTGATCCGGAAGTGCCCGTGGCCGATGAGCTGGCGGGCGTGCCCCCGGGACAGAGAGAATCCCATCAGGTAAACGACATTGTCCAGCCGCCGTTCGAGCATGGACAGAAGGTTCTCGCCGGTGACCCCCTTCTGGCGCTCGGCCCTTTCGAAGAAGAACCGGAACTGCTCCTCGGACATGCCGTAGAACCTTTTGAGCTTCTGCTTCTCGCGCAGCTGGATGGCGTAACCCAGCACCCGTTTCCGCGAACGCCCGTGCTGGCCCGGGGGGTAGGCCCGCCGTTCGAGGGGGCACTTGTCGGTCAGGCACTTGTGGCCTTTGAAATAAAGCTTGTTCTTCTCGACGCGGCAGAGCCGGCAATCGGCTCCTTGGTATTTCGCCATGGTGCTCTCCTTCCGGCCCTCAGACCCGCCGGCGGCGGCGGACGCGGCAGCCGTTGTGCGGGATGGGCGTCACGTCCTTGATGGACTTGATCTCCAGGCCGGCGGCCTGCATGGCCCGGATGCTGGACTCCCGTCCCGCGCCCGGGCCCTTGAGACGGACGTCGACGTAGCGGAGGCCGAACTCCCGGGCCTTGGTGGCGGCGTCCTTGGCCGCGAGCTGGGCGGCGAAGGGCGTCCCCTTGCGGGCGCCTTTGAAGCCGGAGGTGCCGGCGCTGGCCCAGACGACGGTGGCGCCCACGTGGTCGGTGATGGTGATGATCGTATTGTTGAACGTGGACTGGATGTGGGCCACCCCGAATCCGATCTCCTTGCGGGTCTTCTTTTTCTTGACGCTGACTTTAGGCATGGGAGCGAGCCCTCCTTAGACTTTCTTCTCTCTGAGCTTCTTGATCCGCTGGCCGCGGACGCCCTTGCGGGTCCGGGCGTTGGTCTTGGTCCGCTGGCCCCGGACGGGGAGCTTCTTCTTGTGCCGGAGGCCCCGGTAGCAGCCGATGTCCACCAGCCGCTTGATGTTCATGGTGACTTCCTTGCGGAGGTCGCCTTCGATCTTCTCCCGCTTCTCGATGATCTGGCGTATCTTGTTGACCTCGTCCTCGGCCAGGGCTTTGACCTTCTTGTTCCGGTCGATCTTGGCCTCGTCCAGGATCTTGCGGCTCTTGGAGCGGCCGATGCCGTAGATGTAGGTCAGCCCGACTTCGATCCTCTTGTCGGGCGGGAGCGTGATGCCTGCGATTCTTGCCATGTTGACCTCGTTTATCCCTGTTTTTGTTTATGCTTCGGGTTGGAGCAGATGACCCGCACCACGCCCTTGCGCCGGACGATCTTGCAATTCCGGCAGATCTTCTTCACGGAGGCTTTGACTTTCATCGTCCCGTCCTTTGACCTGGATTATTCACAGGCCGAGGCGGCTGCAGATGCAAGGCGTCAAAGGGTGAAGCTGTACTCGGAGTACTGCGAACCCTTTGCAACGCAGCAGATGCGGCCGGATCGGCCTGCCCGAAGGGTGAAATAGTATAATGCGGCATTTTCATGAATAGTCCAGGTTATTTGAATCGATAGGTGATCCGGCCCTTGGTCAGGTCGTAAGGCGAAAGCTCCAGGAGGACCCGGTCGCCGGGCAGGATGCGGATGAAGTGCTTGCGCATCTTCCCGGAGATGTGGGCCAGGATGACGTGCTTGTTCTGAAGCTCGACCCGGAACATGGCGTTCGGCAAGGTCTCCAGGACGACGCCCTCGGCTTCGAACATGTCCTGTCTAGGCATGGGGGCTCTCCTTGAGGAGGGTTGTCCTCGACCGGACGGCGTCAGGCGTCCTCGCGCTGAGGATCTCCGGGCCGTTCCCGGTCATGGCCACCGTGTGCTCGAAATGGGCGGCCAGGCGGCGGTCCCGGGTTACGGCCGTCCAGCCGTCCTCCAGGATCTCGACCTCGTAGCCGCCGGCGGCGATCATGGGCTCGATGGCCAGGGTCATCCCCGGCCGGATTTTCGGACCACGCCCCGGCGCCCCGAAATTCGGCAGCTGGGGCTCCTCGTGGAGGGTCCGGCCGATGCCGTGGCCGACGAACTGCCGGATGACCGAGAAGCCCTCGCTCTCGACCGACTGCTGGATGGCGGCCGAGACGTCGGACAGGCGGTTGCCCTCCTTCATCTGTTCCAGGCCCTTGAAGAAGGACCGTTCGGCCGCGGCGATCAACTTCAGGGCCTCGGGGCTCGTCCGGCCGACGGGGGCGGTCAGGGCCGAGTCGCTGTAGAATCCCTCGTAGAGGACGCCGAAATCGAGGCTGACGATGTCGCCCTCCTGGAGGATGCGGCCCGAGGGGATGCCGTGGATGATCTCCTCGTTGACCGAGATGCAGACCGAGGCCGGATAGCCCCGGTAGCCCTTGAACGCCGGCACGGCCCCGAGCTCACGGGTCCGCTTCTCGGCGTAGAGGTCGAGATCCCGCGTCCGGATGCCGGGCCGGATGAGCGGCTCGAGCTCGCCGAGGACCGCGGCCACGATGCGGCCGCTCTGGCGCATGGCCTCGAGCTCGGTCGCGGACTTGAAGATGATCATCGTCATTCCCCCGTACCCGTACTCTCGGCCCGTCCCAGGACCGCGTCCAGGACCTTGCGGACCTCGCCAAGGACGGCCCCGGCCGGCCCGTCGCCGTCGATCCGATAGAGGGCGCCCTTGGCCGCGTAGCGGGCGACCAGGGGCTCCGTCTTGGCGTGGTAGGTCCTGAGCCGCTCGACGATGACCTCGGACGTGTCATCGTTCCTTTGAACGAGCGCCGTCCCGCAGGCGTCGCAGATGCCGGCCGTCTTCGGCGGCTTGTTGAGGAGGTGGTAGATCGCCTCGCACTTGGGGCAGGTCCTCCGGTTGGTCAGCCGGCGGAGGACGACCTCGTCCGAAACCTGGAGGTCGAAGACGACCTCCGGCCCGGGCGCGCCGATCGATTCCAGGCTGTCGGCCTGGGCGAGGGTCCGCGGGAACCCGTCGAGGACGTGGCCGCCGCGGCAATCGTCCCTGGCCAGACGCTCGCGGAGGAGGGCCAGGACGGTCGCGTCGTCGACGAGCCCGCCCTTGCCCATCTGAGATGCGGCGACGATGCCGAGAGGGGTTCCTTCCCGGACGGCTTCCCGGAGCAGGTCTCCCGTGGAGATCTTAGGGAAGCCGTAGGCCGAGCGGAGGCCTTCGGCGACGGTCCCCTTCCCGCTTCCGGGGGCGCCCAGGAGGATGATCCTCATCCCCGTCTCCCCCGGATCCGGCTCCGGCGCATGAAGCCGTCGTAGTGGCGCATGACGAGCTGGGCTTCGATCTGCTGCATGGTGTCCATGGCCACGCCGACGACGATGAGGATCGAGGTGCCGCCGAACATGAAGTCGACGCCGATGCCCTGGGTGATGAACTTGGGCAGGTTGGCCTCGAGCCAGGGGCCGATCCAGGGCAGGGCTTGGACTTTGAAGCCCGTGATCAAGAACTCGGGCAGGATGGCCACGGCGGCGAGGTAGATCGCGCCGGCGAGGGTGATCCGGCTGAGGACGTCGTCGATGTAGTCGGAGGTCGTCTTGCCCGGCCGGATGCCCGGGATGAAGCCGCCGTACTTGCGGAGGTTGTCGGCGACGTCGACGGGATTGAAGATGATCGAGATGTAGAAGTAGGTGAAGAAGATGATGGCCCCGATATAAACCAGGTTGTAGAGGGGCATGCCCAGGCCGAACTGGGCGGCGATCGTCTGGATGACCGGGACCTTGATGAGATTGGCCGCCGTGGCCGGGATGGTGATGACCGAGGCGGCGAAGATGATCGGGATAACGCCGCCCGTGTTGACGCGGAGCGGCAGATGCGTGCTCTGGCCGCCGTAGACCTTCCGCCCGACGACCCGTTTCGCGTAGGAAACGGGGATGCGGCGCTGGCCGCGCTCGACGAAGACGATGAAGCCGATGACGGCGACCATCAAGGCGCCCAGGAAGATCATCTTCAGGGGGTCCATGGCCCCGGTCCGCAGGCCGGCGATCAAGCCGAAGAGACCGCTCGGGAAGCTGACGACGATGCCGGCGAAGATGATGAGCGAGATGCCGTTGCCGATGCCGCGCTCCGAGATCTGCTCGCCCAGCCACATGACGAATACGGTCCCCGTCGTCAGGGTCAGAACCGTCAGCAGCCGGAAACCCCAGCCCCGATGGAGGACGACGCGCGCCCCGGCGGGAGTCGTGAGGGCCTCGAGGAAGATGGCGATCCCGATGGCCTGGATGAGGCAGATGCCGATCGTGCCGTAGCGGGTGTACTGGGTGATCTTCTTGCGGCCGAGCTCCCCTTCCTTGGACAGACGCTCGAGATAGGGCCAGACGACCGTCAGCAGCTGGAGGATGATCGAAGCCGAGATGTAGGGCATGATGCCCAGGGCGAAGATCGTCATCCGGGACATGTTCCCGCCGGAGAACAGGTCGATGAAGCCGAGGAGCGAGCCCTTCTGGGACTGCCAGAACTCCTGCAGGGCCGTCGCGCTGAGGCCGGGGTTGGGGATCTGCCCGCCGATCCGGTAGACCGCGAGGAGGAGGAGGGTGAAGATGACCCTCTTGCGGAGCTCCGGGATGCTGAAGATGTTGCGGATGCTGTCTAACATTGGTCTTTTCCGATGACGACGGCCTGACCGCCCTTGGCCTCGATCTTCTTCGCGGCGGAGCCGGAGAACTCGTGGGCGTGGATGGTCTTGGCCGAGGCGAGGTCGCCCCGCCCGAGGACCTTGACCCGTTCCGTCTCCTTCTTGATCAGGCCATGCTCGGCCATGTCCTTGGGTCCGATCTCGTCCTTCCGGAGCTTGGCCAGGCGGTCCAGGTTGACGACCGTCATCTCGGTCCGGAAGATGTTGGTGAAGCCGCGCTTGGGGATGCGCCGGGTGAGCGGCATCTGGCCGCCTTCGAAGCCGCGCTTGCGGGAATAGCCGCTGCCGGATTTCTGGCCCTTGCTGCCGCGCCCGGAGGTCTTGCCCAGGCCGGAGCCGGGGCCACGCCCCACCCTCTTTCGGTCTTTCCTCGATCCTTGGGCCGGTTTCAGGTTGCTGAGGTTCATGGCTTCTCCACCGTTTCCACCTTGAGCACGTGGATGATCTTGCGGACCATCCCGAGCGTCTCGGGAGTCTCCTTGAGCACCGCGTGGGAATGGAGCTTCCGCAGGCCGAGGCCCTTGGCCGTCTCCCACTGGACGCGGGGATAGCCGATGAGGCTGCGGATGAGCGTGACCTTGATGAACTTGTCGGTCGCCGCCTTCTCCGCGCGCTTCGGCGCCTTCTTGGGTTTGGTGTCTTTGTCCGTCACAGCGCACCTCTGGCCTTGCCGCGCATCCTGGCCACGTCCTCGGGATTCCGGATCCGGCGCAGGGCGTCCAGGGTCGCGTTGGCGACGCTGATGGGATTGTTGCTGCGGATGGACTTGGTCAGGATGTCCCGGATCCCGGCGAGCTGCATGATGACGCGGACCGCGCCGCCGGCGATGACGCCCGTGCCCTTCGAGGCCGGACGCAGGACGACCAGCCCGGCCCCGT
>MEYF01000040.1:0-5061 GCA_001775755.1 Candidatus Aminicenantes bacterium RBG_19FT_COMBO_65_30
CCGGCGTTCTGGATGAGCGTCATCAGGCCGAAGGCCGTCCCCAGGCGCTTCTCCTCGACCATGATCGGGATGGACGGCCACATGGCCGCCGGCACGAGCGAGAACGAGATCCCCAAGATAATCATGGCGAGGGCCGGCGCAAAGTGGGTCAGCCCCAGGCTCAGATGAATGGGGACGAGCAGCAGCGAGCCGATGATCATCATCGTCGCCCGCTTGCCGATCTTGTCGCAGACCAGCCCGAAGAGCGGGGTGAATATGATGGTGCCGGTGATGACCAGCGAGCTGTAGAAACCGCCCTTGACGGCGCTGAACCCGAACTTCGACTGGAGGAAGACCGTCGAGAAGGCGGTAAACGGGAAGATGGCAGAATAGAAAGTCATGCAGAGAAGCGAGACGAACCAGAAGGACGGCCGGAAGGCGAACACATCCTTGAAGACGAACTTCTCGTCCTCGCCAATGAGCTTTTCCTTGACGAAGTACTTTTCCTTTCTTTTGTCGAGCCCGGTGTAGATGAAGAAAAGCGAGAAGCAGACGAACATGATGACCGCGGAGACCCAGATGGCCAGACGCCAGGAGCCGCTCCACGCCTGGATGCGGGCGGCGCTGTTGAGGGCGGCAAAAGTCCCCAGCCGGGCGACCATGAGGTTGAGCCCGAAGGACAGGGCCATTTCCCTCCCCTTGAACCACTTGGCCAGGACCTTGTTCTGGGTGATGATCAGGGATTCGGCGCCCAAGCCATAAAGCAGCCGGCCCATCAGCATGACGGGGAAAATCTTGGTGGCCGCGGTCAGGACGACGCCGGCGGCGCAGAGGGCGGCGAACAGAGTCCCGGCCTTGCGGATGCCGATGCGGTCGAGGAGGATCCCCCCGATGAGGACCATGATGATGTTGGGCACATAGTAGAAGCTGAAGAGCAGGCCGTACTGGGCCCGCGAGATGTTGATCCCCTTCATGATGAAATCGGCGACCGGGCTAAGGGCGTCATAGGCATAGTAGACGCCGAAGATGACCAGCCCCATGATCACCAGGACGAACCAGCGCAGCCTGTGAACGGTCTCTTTCGTGTCTTCTTTCATCGTTGGGTTGTCCTCCGCTTTTTTGCTCGCCATGCGCCTGAAAAATATGTTATTAAATAGGCCCATGTCAAGTATACCTCGGCTCTATGACGTTCAGAGTGATAATCACGTGAGGGCGGGCACTTGGCATCTTTATTATCCCCCACTAGAGAAAGAGGGGTTTTATTATCCCCCTTTGGGAAAGGGGGTTCTATCATCCCCCCCATGGAAAAGAGGGCTTTATCATCCCCCCTTTGGAAAAGGGGGGCGAGGGGGGATTTGGAAAAGATGAATAAGGAGAGAAGGAATATGGAGCTGCTAACTATTTATAAAATCTCCCCTGACCCCTCTTTGCCAAAGAGGGGAACCAAGAGGAAAGAAACGAGACGCTCGCTAAAATCCAAAGGGTCGTCAGGGCTCGGGCTGCTCCTGGTCTTGGCTGCGGCGGCCATGCTGGTCGTCGGCGGGGCCTTCGCCCTCTATTTCATCAAGGGCAAGAAGATCGACACCGAAGATATCGCCGCGGCCGAAAAAATCAACGGCCTCCGTTTCACTCACAAGGAGCGAAAGCTCATGGTCGAGGACCTCAGAGAAAACGCTGACGCCTACGCCAAGCTCCGCCAAGTCAAAATAGCCAACAGTGTTCCGCCGGCCGTCGGTTTCTATCCGGTTCTTCCCGGCATGAGCTTCGATCACGATAAGCGGCCCTACGCCTTCCCGGAAGCTGCGGCCGTCGAAAGGCCATCCAACATCGAGGACCTCGCCTTCGCTCCGGTGACGACACTCGCCCCGCTCATCCGCTCCCGCAAGGTGACTTCGACTGAGCTTACGACGATGTATCTCGCCCGCCTCAAGAGATACGGCCCGCGCCTCGAATGCGTCATCACCCTGACCGAAGACCTGGCACTCGCCCAAGCCAAAAGAGCCGATGAGGAGATCGCCGCCGGCAGTTATCGCGGGCCTCTCCACGGCATCCCCTACGGGGCCAAGGACCTTCTCGCCACAAAGGGCATCCGCACGACCTGGGGGAGCAAGCCATACATTGACCAGTTCCCCGACCATAACGCAACCGTTATCGAGCGTCTGGAGCAGGCCGGCGCCGTGCTCGTGGCCAAGCTGACGCTGGGCGAGCTGGCCTGGGGGGACGTCTGGTATGGCGGTAAGACGCGCAACCCCTGGAATTATGAGCAGGGCTCGAGCGGCTCCTCGGCGGGATCGGCCTCATCCACGGGAGCCGGATTGGTCGGTTTCGCGATCGGCACCGAGACCTGGGGTTCGATCATCTCGCCCTCGACCCGCTGCGGTGTTGCGGGCCTGCGGCCGACTTACGGGCGAGTGAGCCGCGCCGGCGCCATGGCTTTGAGCTGGAGCATGGACAAGATCGGACCCATCTGCCGGTCGGTCGAAGACTGCGCCCTGGTCTTCGAGGCGATCTACGGTCCAGATGGCAAAGAGCTCTCGGTCGTGGACCTCCCCTTCAACTGGGATCCGGCGGCGGACCTAAAGACCATCCGCGTCGGCTATCTCAAAAAGGCCTTTGAGGAGGAGTCCAAGACGAAGAAGAACGACCAGGCGGTACTGGACGTCCTTCGGTCGGCCGGCATCGAGCTCGTGCCGTTCGAACTTCCTGCCGACCTTCCCATCCAGCCCCTTGCTACCGTCTTGAGCGTCGAGGCGGCGGCCGCTTTTGACGAGCTCACCCGCTCAAACCGCGACGACCTGATGGCCCGGCAGGAGCGGAACGCCTGGCCGAACGCCTTCCGCGGGGCCCGCTTTATCCCCGCCGTAGAATACATCCAGGCCAACCGGGTGCGGACGCTGCTGATGGAGGAGATGGCGGAGAGGATGAAGGCGGTCGACGTTTATGTCGCTCCCTCATCCGACGACGATAACGGCTTGCTCACCAACCTCACCGGCCACCCTGCCGTCGTGGTGCCCAACGGGTTCGACGAAAAGGGCTCGCCGACGAGCATCTCGTTTATCGGCGGGCTCTATGAGGAGGCCAAGACGCTGCGGGTCGCCCTCGCCTACGAACAGGCGACGGACTTCCACACCAAACATCCGGTTTTGAAGGAGTAGGAAAATGGGGAGAAATCAAGGCAGAATACCCTGGCTGGCGGCGTCCGCGGTTGTCGCCCTTTTGTGCTTCGTTGCTCTCTCTGCGGCCGCCACGACTGCGCGCGCGCAACGCAAGCCCCCCTCGCCGCCCACCTTCGACGTGGCGCTCGAGGAAGCCTGGATCCCGATGGCCGACGGCGTGCGCCTTGCGGCCGACCTCTGGCGGCCGAAGGGCCCGGGCGACCGCGGGCGATTCCCGGTCCTCCTCGAGTATCTCCCCTACCGGAAGACCGAGGGGCGCGGCGGCAGCTACCCCCTCTACGCCTGGTTCGTCCGCCGCGGCTACGTGGTCGCGCGCGTCGACATCCGGGGCACCGGCAACAGCGAGGGGACCCTGATCCCGTATGAGTACAGCGAGATCGAGCAGCGGGATGGCGAACAGGTCATCGCCTGGCTGGCCTGCCAGCCGTTCTCGAACGGCAACGTCGGGATGTTCGGGATTTCCTGGGGCGGCTTCAACTCTATCCATATGGCCATGCGAAACCCGCCCGCCCTCAAGGCCATCATTGCGGTGGACGCGACCGACGACCTCTACCAGGACGACGTGCACTTCATAGACGGCATGATCCACGTCGACTCCTGGGAGATGAGCCAGGACCTGGCGAACGCCGTGCCGGGCGCGCCCGACTACCGCATCGACGAGCGATACTTCGCCGAACGCTTTGACACGCTGCCCTGGATGCTCACCTACAAACCCCAGCAGCGCGACGGGCCCTTCTGGGACCGCACGGCCCTCAAGACGCGTTACGAGTCGATCCGTATCCCCACGTTCCTGATCGGAGGATGGTACGACGGCTACCGCGACAGCCTGCCCCGGATGATCGAGAACTTGAAGGCCCCTGTAAAGGCGATCATCGGCCCATGGAATCACACTTACCCGAGCGAGCCCTACCCGAAGCCGGGGATGGAGTGGCGCCACGAAGCCGTCCGCTGGTTCGACCAATGGCTCAAGGGACATAACACCGGGATCATGGACGAGCCCCGCTTCGCGGTCTACGTCCGGAACTGGCACCCGCCCGGGCCGTACCTCGACGAAGCTCCCGGGGAGTGGCGCTACGAGGAAGGCTGGCCTGTCGAGCGAATACGGGAGCAGCCCCTCTATCCGCGGCCGGACCGGACGCTCGGGGATACGCCGGCCGGGGAAGGCGTTCACCTTCTCAGGTATGCGCCCACGACCGGCATCGAGGCTGGTGGACCCGTGATGTGGTTCGGAGATGTCGCCCCCGACCAAAGACCGAGCGACGCCTTCAGCCTGCTCTACGACACGCAGCCACTCGACCGCGATGTGGAGATCCTGGGCCTGCCGCGGGCGCGGATTCAGGTCTCGGCCGACGCCCCGCTCGCGCATTGGTTCGTTCGCCTTAACGACGTCGCCCCCGACGGCACGGTGACGCTGGTGGCGAGCGCGGGCTTCAACGGCGCGCACCGCGACTCCGCTCGCGACCCGCAGCCTCTCGAGCCGAACCGGGCGTTCTTCCTGGAGATCGAGATGCATTTCACGTCCTGGGTTTTCCCCAAGGGACATCGGATGAGGCTGGCCGTCGGAAACGCCCAGTGGCCGATGATCTGGCCGACGCCCTTCCCCATGACGACGTCCCTATACCTCGGCGGGGCCGACCCGACGCGACTAATGCTCCCGGTCGTGTACCCGGGGGAACGTCCCCATCCGTCTTTCTTGCCACCGGTGACGGATGAGCCTTCGCTCCCCGGATACGAGACGCTCGACACCGGGACATCCTCCGGCTACGGAGAGATCTCGTCTATCGACCGGAACCCACAACGTCATTCGACCCGGATCACCGCCACCAACGAGAGCGCCGTGCGGTACCCGTGGGGAGAGGAACGCAACACCGAGATAATCGTCCACGAGGCGGAGGATGCGCATCCC
>MEYF01000040.1:5106-5269 GCA_001775755.1 Candidatus Aminicenantes bacterium RBG_19FT_COMBO_65_30
CCGGACCGGACGCTCCGCTGGGAGAGCCGCGTTCAATTCCGCAGCGACGGGAAAAACTTTTACTACACCGGAGTACGGCGGCTGCTGAAGGACGGCGTCCTTCTCCGCGAGAAAACCTGGGAGCAGACGATCCCGCGCGACAACCAATAGACTCTGGGGCAAG
>MEYF01000041.1 GCA_001775755.1 Candidatus Aminicenantes bacterium RBG_19FT_COMBO_65_30
CCCCTGCTTACCGCCGCCTACGGCCGGTTGAGCGGCTGGACGGCGTTTTACGACAATTCGAAGAGCAGACGGGAATTCGGCCACACCTACATCGACGCAAACAAGACGATCGAGGACGGCTGGGTCTACTTCCGGGACGCGTTCCTCTGAAAAAGGTCACGCTTCCGACTCGCCGTCCTTGACAGGTTTTCCTGCCGCGGTCTATACTTCAGCCGATCTCGGCCCGAGAAAAGGTGGAAACGAAATGTCCGAGCGCGTTCCGGCGATCGAAGTCGACGCCCTGGCCAAGTCCTACGGCCGGCTCAAGGCCGTGGACGGCGTCAGCTTCAGCGTCGGCGTAGGCGAGATTTTCGGCATGGTCGGCCCGAACGGCGCCGGCAAGACGACGACGATCGAGTGCCTCGAAGGCATGCGCTTCCCCGACGGCGGAGCCGTCCGCGTCCTCGGCCTCGATCCCCGCAAGGACGGCAACGCCCTGCGGGAAAGGATCGGCGTCCAGCTCCAGCAGAGCGCCTTGCCCGACGACATGAAGGTCTGGGAAGCCCTCGACCTCTTCGCCTCTTACTACCGCCGGCCCGCGGATTGGAAGCCGCTGCTGGAGCGGCTCGAGATCACCGACAAGAGGAACACCCGTTTCTCCAAGCTCTCCGGCGGCCAGAAGCAGCGCCTTTTCATCGCCCTGGCCCTGGTCAACGACCCGGAGCTTGTCTTCCTCGACGAGCTGACGACCGGGCTCGACCCCCACGCCCGGCGTTCCATGTGGGACCTCGTCCGGGCCATCCGCGAAAGGGGCAAGACGGTCTTCCTGACGACCCACTACATGGAGGAGGCCGAACACCTCTGCGACCGGGTCCTGGTCATCGACCACGGCCGCATCGTCGCCCTGGACACTCCCGCCAGCCTCGTCCGGGGCCTCAAGGGCGAACTGCGGATCCTGTTCACGGCCGAGCCCGGCTTCGACGCCGCCCCGCTTCGGGCCCTTCCGGGCGTCGCCCGCGTCGAGAAGAATGGGAACAAGGTCATCGTCGCGGGGCAGGGCGACCGCCTCATCGTCGTCGTCGTCAACGCTCTGGACGCCGCGGGCGTCCGCTTCCGGGACCTCCGCACCGAGCAGCCGGACCTCGAGGACGTCTTCCTCGCCCTGACCGCGGAGTCCGGCCTCGACGGAGGAGCGCGATGAAAGGCTTCTGGAAGCTCGCCTGGGTCGAGATCAAGATCTATCTCCGCCAGCCCGAGGCCGCTTTTTTCACCCTCGTCTTCCCCATGCTGCTCCTTTTCCTTTTCGGCAGCATCTACGGCAACAAGCCCAACCCCTTCTTCGGCGGCCGGGGCATGGTCGACGTCAGCACGCCGGCCTACCTGGCCATGATTATCGGCTCGACCGGGCTCCTCTCCATCGCCATCTCCGTTTCGAGCTACCGGGAGAAGGGCGTTCTGCGGCGCTACCGGGCGACGCCGCTCCGGCCGGCCGCCGTCCTGGCCTCAGAAGTCGTCGTCCATTATCTGATGACGCTCCTCGGCGGAATCCTGCTCGTCGCCGCCGCCCGGCTCGTCTATGGCCTCCGTTTCGAAGGACGGATCGTGCCGGTCTTCCTCGGTTTCACCTTGAGCAGTTTGAGCTTCTTCGCCGTCGGTTTCCTGCTGGCCAGCGTCGCCCGAACGGCTCGTAGCGCTTACATCCTGGGCATGGTCCTCTATTTCCCCAACCTCTTCCTCTCCGGGGCGACCATTCCCAAGCAGACTTTTCCCCAGGCCCTGCGCGCGGCCGGGAAATTCATCCCGCTCACCCACGTCGTCAACCTCCTCCAGGGGCTGTGGATCGGCGATCCGCTGGGCAAGCACGTCCTCGAGCTCGCCGTACTGGCCGGGCTCCTCGTCGTCGGGGTCGCCGTCTCGGCCAAGGCCTTCCGCTGGGAGTGAGCGTCCCATGAAGATCGTCCTGTCCGAAACGCTGAGCTACTGTTTCGGCGTCCGCAAGACCCTCGAGCTCACGGACCGGCTCCTGGCCGACCGCCCGGACCGGACCTATTACATGTTGGGCGAGATCGTCCACAACGAACACGTCGTCGAAGCCCTCAAGGCCAAGGGCCTGCGCATCGTCCAAACCCTCGAAGACGTCCCGCCGGGCGGCGTCGTCATCCTCCAGAGCCACGGCTCGACCCGGAAACGCTACCGCGAGCTCGAGGCCCGAGGTCTCGAGTACGTCGACGCCACCTGCCCCATGGTCAGGATCATCCACGACCGGATCCGCGAGGTCGAGGCCCAGGGCCGCACGCCCGTCGTCATCGGTCAGGTCGGGCACGAGGAGGTCCAGGGCATCGTCGGCCAGGTCGCCCGGGCCCTCGTCGTGAAGACCCCCGACGAGGTGACGCCCGAGCTTTTCGAGGGCGTCCGAAGCGCCGGCGTCGTGGCCCAGTCGACGTTCATCGAGGAGGACGCCCGGCGCATCGTCGAGCGCATCCGCGCCCTTGTTCCCGACGTCGTCTTCCACGATACGATCTGCCAGCCGACCAAGATCCGCCAGCGCGAGGTCGAGGTCCATACGCGAAGAGCCGACTGGGTCATCGTCATCGGCTCCCGCCACAGCGCGAACACCATGCACCTGTTCAACATCGCCCGCGGCATAAACCCGCGGACCCATCTCATCGACAAGCCCGAGAGCGTCGAGGACATCGCCATCCCGGCCGAGGCGACGGTCTTCATCGCTTCGGGAGCGTCGACGCCCGGGGAGCTCATCGTCGAGGTCGTCCGGCGCCTCGAAGCCCGGGACGCCGCGCCGGACCGGAAGGACGGCGCCGCATGACCTTCGACAGATATTCCCGGAAAACGAAAGACCGGCTCCGGGACGACCTGGACCGATTCCTGTCCGGCAAGAAGAAGGACGTCACTCGGCCGAGAGCTTGGGGAGGCGATGTCCTCCGGCGCCTGGGAACGTTTACGCGGAAGGGCAAAATGATCCGCGGCGGCCTCGTCTCCCTCGGCTGCGAGATGGCCGGGGGGAAGATCTCCCCGGCCGCCGTCCGGGCCGGCACGGCCTTCGAGCTTATCCAGTCGGGCCTGCTCATCCACGACGACATCATGGACCGGGACGCCCGGCGGCGGGGGGCGCCGTCCATCCACGAACAGTACGCCCTCCTGGCCAAGAGCTCGGGGGGATCCGACGCGGCCCATTTCGGGACGAGCATGGCCATCTGCGCCGGAGAGATCGCCATCTTCCTCGCTTTCGAGGCCCTGGCCGGCCTCCCCGGCCCGGCGAAAAGCGCGGCCGCCGTCCAGAAGCTCTTCGCCGCCGAATTCGGCCTGGTCGGACTCGGACAGATGCGCGACATCGAGGCCGGGACCTCCCGCCATGTTCTTTCGGAGCGCGATGTCCTGGACATCTACCGGTACAAGACCGCCCGCTACTCCTTTTCCCTGCCCCTCGCCGCAGGCTGGATCCTGGGCGGAGGGCGCGACTCGGACCTACCGAGCCTTCAGCGCCTCGGCGAGGACCTCGGGCTGGTGTTCCAGATCAAGGACGACGAGCTCGGCCTGTTCGGGAATGCCAGGACCATCGGCAAGCCCGTCGGCTCCGACGTCCGCCAGGGGAAGAAAACGCTCTTCTCCCTGCGCCTCCTCGATAAGGCGGCCGGCCCCGAGAGGGACCGGCTCGAGGCCGTTTTCGGGCGGCCGGACGCCTCGGACGCGGACATCTGCTTCGTCCGGGACCTGGCTGAGCGTCTCGGCGTCCGGGAGGACGTCCAGCGGGTCATGGCTCGCCTCGGCCGGCGGGCGGCGGCTGAAGTCCGGGCCCTGCGCATCGGGGAAAAGCACCGGGAAATCCTGCAAAGCCTTCTGGATTACAGTCTTAGCCGCAGGAGCTAGGATCCCCCGCTGCTTCACGAGGGGTGACATATCACCTCACGAATCACCTTTAGGGGTGATTGACCGCGGTCACCTCCAGGGTAAAATTGTCGTGGAATTAGCCATTACCCTCGCTGGGAGGACGCGAACGATGGACAATCGGAAAGACAAGCGGTTCTTGGAACGGAACACTGTTTTCATCAAGTCGACCTCGGAAGCCCAAGAAGCCCTTTACCGGCATGGGATCAACGCCCATACCCATGACATCTCCCTGTCCGGAGCGAGGATCTGCACGCCGCATTTTTTCCCGGTCGGCAGCGTCGTCCGCATCGTCATCGACCTCGAACGGACCCATCAGTCCGTCAAGGTCGACGGCGAGGTCAAGTGGACCAGGAAGAGCGAAGAAGACGACGACCTCTTCGAGAGCGGCGTCGAGTTCCTGCACAGCATCTCCCAGACGCTTCTTTCACTGATCAAGCATCTCTACGCCGAAAAGAACGGCGTCCCCTCCGTCGTCTCCCACTGATCAGCCCCGAGCCTTCTCCGGGGCTTCCCGATTTTCGACGAGCAGGCCGATGAAGACCGCCCGCATCACTTCACGATGGACTCGATCGTCTTGGGGTCCCGCGCGGCCTTCCAGTCGACGGCGGCAGCCTTGGCATCGTCGGCCGGCCTGACCGTCCCCGTGATCGTGTCGCCCATAACCTTTCCCTCGTAGAGGAACGAGGCCATCTTCCCGTCGGCCTCGACCTCGAGCCGGAACTTGATCTCGTCCCCGACGAGTCCGATGTCGTTGATGGCGAGCGGCCGATCGCCACCCGTTCCCGACGCGGTTACGGCTTGGAACTGCTGGCTGGCCTGGAGCGTGTAATGCCGCTTCCGCGGGCCGGCGGCGAGGTCCCACTCCCAGCGCCCCGTCACGTTGGCCGGGACGATCCAGAAATGGACGTCCCGCTGGTCGTCGCAGGAGGTCGCGACGAGGCTCGTCTTGTCGGGCTTCCACTCCCCCATATCGAAACTGTGCGAAACGAGGCGCGTCCCCGGCTTGAGGTCGGCCAGGAGCTTGGGACGGAGGCGGAGGTTGACCGACGTCAGGAGGTACAAGGTGACGACCGTGGCGTCCTTGAAATCCGCTTCGAAGAGGTCCTGCTGGATGAAGCGGACCTTGCCGCCGAGACCCGCCGCGGCCGCGTTGTCGTTGCTCTCGCCGATCCGGACGGGATCGATGTCGATGCCCGCCGCTTTGACCCCGTGCCGTTTGGCCGCCGCGATGACGATCCGGCCTTCGCCGCAGCCGAGGTCGTAGAGGATGTCCCCGGCCTTGAGGTCGGCCAGGCGGAGCATCTCGTCGACGACCTCGGGAGGCGTGGGCACGAAGGGAACATCGTAGATCTTGTACTGCTGCCAGTTCAGATCCTGGAGCGAGGACGGCGATGCCAGCGCCAGCAGCCCCGCCAACGCGAAGATCCCGAGATACAGGGTCTTTTTCATGACGTCCCTCCTCACCGCAAAATACCCGCCGGGATCGGCGCCCGGGGATGGAGGCATGATAGCCACCGCCCCGAGCCATGTCAAACCGGCCCGGCGGGGGCCGCCGCGGTCAGGGCAGGATCTGGCCGTCGAAGAGGCGGATCGTCCTCTCGGAATGGGCGGCGATATGGTCGTTGTGGGTGACCATGACGATCGTCCGCCCCTCCCGCCAGAGCTCCGTCAGGATGGCCATGATCTCCTCGCCGCTTTTCGAGTCGAGGTTCCCGGTCGGCTCGTCGGCGAGCAGAATGGGCGGGTCATTGGCCAGGGCCCTGGCCAGGGCGATGCGCTGCTGCTGGCCTCCCGAAAGCTCCGTGGGGCGGTGATCGCGCCAATCGAGGAGCCCGACGGCGTTGAGGAGCTCCGTGACCCGTTCCCGCCGCCGCCTCCCGTTCTTGCCGTCGAAAAGCATCGGCAACTCGATGTTCTCCCAGGCCGTGGCGTAGGGCAGGAGGTTGAAATTCTGGAAGACGAAGCCGATCTTGCGGTTGCGCACGGCCGCCAGCTGGTCGAACGTCAGCCCGGCAACCTTGCTGCTGTCGAGGACGTACTCCCCCGCCGTCGGCGTATCCAGACAACCGATGATGTTCATCAGGGTCGATTTTCCCGACCCCGAGGGGCCCATGATGGAGACGAATTCGCCTTTGCCGATGTTTAGGGAAACGCCCCGGAGCGCTTCCAGGGACTGGCTTCCCGTCCGGTAGACCTTGGTGATGCCTTGGAGCTCGATCATGATGACCCTCTATTCATAGCGCAATGACTCGATCGGGTTGGCCCGCGACGCCCGGAGAGCCGGGAAGATCCCCGACAGGAAGCAGAGGACGCCCAGGACGACGGTGTAGGCGACGAAGATCCTGAGGGAGAATTCCGGCCGCAGGAGATAGGCCTCGATCCCGAACGACTCGTAGTTGATCGGGGCGAGCCGGATGAGATGGACGACGTTGAAGGCGGTGATGAACCCCCAGAACGTCCCCTTGGCGAAGACGAACACCGTCTCGAGGAAGAACTGCCCGACGATGACCCGGCGCCGCGCCCCGATGGCCAGCTTGACGCCGATCTCCTTGGTCCGTTCCTTGGCCACGGCGTACATGAGGTTGGTGACGCCGACGGCTCCGATCAAGAGCGTCAGGGCGCCGATGATGCCGAGGAAGATCTCGATGCCCTTGAAGATCGCCTGTCCCTCTTTGGCGTCCTCGATGGTGTTCCAGAAGCTCGTGGCATAACGGTCGTCGGGGTCGAAACGGTACTTGCGGCCGAGGAGCGTCCGGACCCGGGCCTCGATCAGCTTCGACTGGGACGCCTCGCGGGGCTGGATGTGGATCTGGTTGATGCGCCGGCGGTTGTCGATCTGGCGGTAGGCGTGGAACGGGAGATAGACCTGCTCGGCGTCCGGGCCGTTGTACATCGAGTCCTGGATCTTTTTCTGGAGGACGCCGATGACGGTGAAGGGGATGCGGTTGATGACGACCGCCTTGCCCACGGGATTCTCGTTCCCGAACAGGTCCGCGGCCACCTTCCAGCCGATGAAGGCGACTTTCCTGCCCTCGGCGCCGTCGGCGGCGTTGAGGAAGCGGCCGCCCATCTGCGGCACCTGAGTGCGCATCAGGCCGAATTCGGCGGTCGTGCCGTGGACGGTGCGGTTGATCTCCTTGCCGTTGGCCGAGACCTGGAGGAAACTGTACGATTCCGGGGCGATACGAAGGATCTCCGGGATCCTGTCCTTGAGGTCATCGACGTCCTCGGGGTAGAGGGAGATCGGGCGCCCCTTGGGCAGGCCCTCGAACGGGAGCGAGGTCTGGCCGCCGTAGACCATGATCAGCGTCCGGCCGAGGCCGCTGAAGGCGACCTTGAACTGGGTCGTCATGCCCTGGCCGAAGGCCATGAGCAGGAGGATCGAGAGCGTCCCCCAGAACAGGGCGAAGGTGATGAGCGCGGCCCTCTTGCGGCGCTTCCGGTACTCGCTCCAGAAGAATCGGGGCAGGGTCAGGTTCACGGCGCCTCCCTATTTCCTCAGCGCCTCGATGGGGTCGGTCGAAGCGGCCGTCCTGGCCGGGATCATCCCGGCGACGACGCCGATCGCGAGCAGGATCAGGACCGTGGAGACGATGACCATCGGGTTGAGGACGGGCACGCCGACGAAGTCGGTGAAGCCGCCCGCGGGGAAGGCCTTGGCCGCCTGGAGCACGCCGGCCGAGAGCCCGAAGCCGACGAGGCCGCCAAAGAGCATGATGACGAGCGACTCGCTGAAGAACTGCCAGAGGATCGTCCGGCGCCGGGCCCCGACGGCCAGCTTGACGCCGATCTCGCGCGTCCGCTCCTCCACGACGATCCTCATGATCGAGGCCACGCCGATCCCGCCGACAAGGAGGGTGAACGAGCCGATGACCCCCAGGAAGACCGTGAACGCCAGGAAGAAGGTCGTGAACTGCTTCTCGAAGTCCAGAGTGTCCCAGACGCCGAGGGCGTCCGGGTCGGCCGGGGAAAAGCCGACGAGCTTGGCCAGGTGCCCCTTGACGTCCTCCATGACCGCCTTGCTCCGGCCGAGGTCGCGGGGGCGGAAGATGATGTTCGACACGTACTTGGCGCCGTAGAGCGAGGAGTAGGTCGTCCAGGGGATGAAGGCGCAGCGCTCATCGCGCTGGCCGTTGTAGTTGGAGCTCTGGAGCTTGGTCCGCATCACGCCGACGACCAGGAACGGGACGCCGTCGATGAAGACGGCCTCGCCGACGGGCTCCTCGGTCCCGAAGAGGTCGGTCGCCAGGACGTCGCCGATGAAACAGACGCGCTTGCGGGCGGCCATGTCCTCGGGGTCGATGAACCTCCCCTTAGCGGCGATGGTGTTGCGCATCAGCTCGAAGCCGGGGTTGACGCCGCGGACGGTGTTCCGGTATTCATTGCGCCCGTAGCGGATGAGGCGGCTGCCGACGAACTCCGGGCTGATAAGCTCGATGCTCGGGACCTTTTCGGGCATCGCCTCGACCGTCTCCGGCGTAACCCGCACGGCTTTGCCCTTGAGGAACCCCTGCCATGGGAGCGTCGTCCGCGAGGGGAAGACGAGGACGATGCCCTGGCCCATGCCGTGGAACCTCTTGATCTGGGCCTTGGAGACGGAAGCTCCGAAAGCGAGGAGCAGGACGACCGAGAACGTGCCCCAGACGACCCCGGACAGGGTCAGGGCGGTCCTCAACGGCTGGCGGACGAGGTCCCGGAAGAGGTTGCGGAAAAAAATGCCGATCATTTGATCTCGCGGGGAGGCTTCTCGACGACCTTGTCGCCCTCCTTGAGGCCGGAGAGGACCTCGATGTTCAGGCCGTCGGAGAGGCCTGTCTGGATCTCGACTTTGCGGGTCTTTTGTTCGCCCTTGCTCTCGCTATCGGGGACCTCGACGAACCTCTTGCCGTCTTCGAAGACGACCAGGCGCTCGGGGATGAGGACGACCTGCTTCCGCTCGCGGATCTGGATGCTCGCCGTCGCGGAGAAGCCGGCCCGCAGGGTCACCCCGGCCGTTTCCTTGATAATGATCCAGATATCGAAGAGCGTGGCGTTGCCCTCCTTCTTGGCTTTCGGGAAGATCCGGTCGACCCGGCCGGGGATTCTCGTATCGGGCAGGGCGCCGATCTGGATCTCGGCCGCCATGCCTTCCGTGATCTTGCCGACGTCGATCTCGTCGACCGTACCTTTGAAGAGAAGGCTGGCCATGTCGGCCAGCGAGCAGAGCTCCGTCCCGGGCTGGAAGTTGGTCAGGGGGACGATGGGATCGCCCTGGAAGACGCTCTGGGACAGGATGATGCCCGTGATCGGGGACCTGAGCAGGGAATCGATATCCCTGTTGGACATGCGGATCCGCCCTTTTTCGAGGAGCTCGAAGCGCTCAGCGGAAGTCCTGTGCCTTAGCTCCGCCTCCCGGAAGGAGCCCTCGGTGGCCTCCATTTCAGCCCGGGAGATGAGGTTCCCCTTATAGAGCTCGAGCTGGCGCGTCCAGTCGTTCTTGAGCTTCTGCATGGTCACTTCGGCCAGCTCCATGCTGCGGCGGGCCTCGACGTATTCGAGGGGGGTCGGGTTGGGCGAGATCTTGAAGAGCGGCGCCCCCACTTTCACGGCGTCGCCGACCTTGAACAAGACCTCGGCGACGATGCCGGGGATGGTCGATTTCACCCTGATCTCTTTCTCCGGCTCGATCGTGCCCACGGCCAGGGCTTTCTCCCGGATGTCGCCCCGGGCGGCGGAGACGAGCTTCGTCTCCTCTTTTTTCTTGCCGCAGGCGAACAGGAAATAGAAGAACGTGAGGAGGAGGACTAGGGATACGCCGCGGAAAATCCACTTTTTCATGATGCACCTCTGACGTCGGCTTACAACCACAGAGACGTAGAGCTGGGGACGAAAGTTCTGGAAAAGACGCTTTTTCTTAGGTTTTTCTACGGGGCCTTGACCGCCTGGGTGAGGACGACCTCGATCCGCCGGTTCTTGGCCCGGTTGGTTTCCGTGTCGTTGGGCGCCACCGGATTTTCGGGGCCGAAGCCCTGGTGTTTCATCCGGCTGTCGGGTACCCCCTGGCCCAAGAGGAATTCGTACACCGAGCGGGCCCGAGCCTCGGACAGCCTCATGTTGAGGTCGCGCGAGCCGGAGGAATCGGTGTAACCTTCGATGCTCAAGTTCATGTTCGTGAAGACCATGATGATCCCGGCCAGCTTGGCCACCGAGAGCCGGGAGGCCGGCTTGAGTGTGGTCTTGCCGACATCGAAGAGGCCGGAGAGGCTGACGACGACACCCCGGGCCGTTTCGGTCGTTTCGGCGACCGAGGACAGGGCGTCCTTGAGCATCCCGGCCAGCTCGTCGCGCTCTTTTTCGGCGGCGACCTTGTCCCGCTCGGCCATGACGGCGTCGCGCTCGGCGGCAGCATCCTTCGCCGCCGTGAGTTTTTCGGCTTCGGCGGCGGCCTTGGCTTCGGCCTTTATGGCCTCCCGTTCGGCGGCGACCTTGTCCCGCTCGGACTTGACGGCGTCCCGGTCGGCGGCGATGGCATCCTTCTCCGCGGTGAGCTTTTCCGTGAGCCGGGCCAGGTTCTTGGTTTCGCCGGCCAGGGCTTCCCGTTGGACCTGGACTTCCTTGAGCTCCAGGGCGATGCGCTGGGATTCGACCTCGGCCGTGGTCGCCCTCTGCTCGAGGGCGGCCCTTTCCGCCAGCCGCTTGGCTTCGGCCTTTATGGCCTCCCGTTCGGCCGCGACCCAGTCCCGGTCGGCTCTGACGGCGTCCCGCTCGGCGGCAATGGCGATCTTCTCCGCGGTGAGCTTTTCGGCTTCGGTGGCGGCCTTGGCTTCGGCCTTCATCGCCTCCCGTTCGGCGGCGACCTTGTCCC
>MEYF01000042.1:0-2803 GCA_001775755.1 Candidatus Aminicenantes bacterium RBG_19FT_COMBO_65_30
GTATTTGTCGAAAAGGACGCGCTCGTGGGCGTTGTGCTGGTCGATGACGAGAAGACCGTCCTCCCCGGCGGCGATAATGTACATGTTTTCGTACTGGCCGAGGACGACGGGTCCCTTTCCCGGCGGCGACGCTATGGCCCTGACGGCTGCGCCGGACACAAGAACGTCCGCGGCGGCCGGCCCGAATCCGAGCCCGGGAGCCGGATAGCCTTCGCCGTCCTCGGCGACTCGATTCGTCGGCCCCTGTTTGCGGCCGGCCGGGACGACTTCCTTAATAATATGTCCGCGCGCGGCGCCTTCACCCACGGCCCTGAGGGCGAGCCTGAAAACGAGCTGCGTGTCCTTGAACCGGACCTCGGCCTTGGCCGGGTGGACGTTGACGTCGACGTCGGCGAAGGGCAGGGACAGGAAGAGGAAGGCCTCCGGCGACCTGCCCCGCTCGAGGATCCCGGTATAGGCCTGGTTTAGGGCGGCTATGAGGATCCTGTCCTTGACGGGCCGGCCGTTGACGAAAAAGTGCTGGACGGTTCTGTCGGGCCGACCGGCCAGGGGAAGCGAGGCCAGGCCCTCGACGCGGCCTCCGTCCTCCTCGGCGGCGACATCCATCAGGCCGTCGACCATCTTCTTCCCGAAGATCTGGAACACCCGTTCCCTGAGGGTCATGACAGGCGGGCAGGCGATGATCTCGCGGGCCCCGTGGAGGAGCGTGAAGCGGACGCCGGGCGTGGCCAGCGCGGCCTGGGTCACGTACTTCGTCACGGGCCCGAGCTCGGATTGGCCCGAGCGGAGGAACTTCCGCCGCGCCGGCAGATTGAAAAAGAGATCCCGGACCTCGACGCTCGTGCCGCGCGGAAAAGCGATGTCCGTGACCGAGATGAGGCGCTCGCCCTCCCGCTCGATCAGCGTGCCGCGGTCGGCGGCGCCGTCAAAGGTCCGCAGTGTCAGCCGGGAGACGGCGGCGATGCTGGCCAGGGCTTCGCCCCGGAAGCCGAGCGTCGTGATCCGCTCCAGGTCCTCCTCCCTGGCGATCTTGCTCGTCGAGTGGCGGCGGAAACAAAGGGCGGCGTCTTCCCGGTCCATGCCGGCGCCGTCGTCCTGGACCTTGATCAGGCTCTTGCCGCCGTCGGCGAGCTCGACGCGGATCTCGGTCGCCCCGGCGTCGAGGGAGTTCTCGACGAGCTCCTTGACGACCGAAACAGGCCTCTCGATGATCTCGCCCGCCGCGATCTTCTGGGCGACGTCCTCCGGCAGAAGATGAATCTTTCTCATTCGACGACCTCGCCCTCCGTCCGGCGGGGCAGGACCCGGCCGATCGCGACCCGGACGAGCTCCCGTTCCGGAGCCCGGCAGGAGGGGACGAAAATTCGGATCGAGTTCCCCGTCAGGACCTCGGCGCCCCGCTCCGATTTTCCGATGACCACGGCTTCGAGCTCCCGTCCCAGGAACCGGCGGCGGAAGCGGAAGTCCTTTCCGGCCGACAGACGCCGGAGGGTTTTCGCCCTGTCTGTGACGATATTGTCCGGGAGCCGGGGCCGGGCCGCGGCCGCGGTGCCCGGCCGCGGCGAGTACGAGAACACGTGGACATAGGTCAGCGGGGACCCGTCGAGGAAGCCCCGCAACTCGTCAAAATCGGCCTCCGTCTCCCCGGGGAAGCCGACGATGATATCTGCCCCGAGGGCCGCGTCGGGCGCGAGGCGCCTCAATTCCCCCAGGATCCGCCCGTACGATCCCGCCTCCACGGCGCGCCCCATCAGCCGGAGGAGGGACTCCGAGGCGTGCTGGAGCGAAAGATGGAAATGGGGACAGATCTTCCGGTTCCCGGCGATATGAGCGATGAGCCCGTCTCCGGTCCGGCGCGGGTCGAGGGAGCTCAACCTCAGCCGCGAAGCGCCGGAGACCTTCTCGATCTCCCGGAGAAGGTCGAGAAGCGAGCCCCGCGGCTCGAGGTCCTCCCCGTAGGACGAGAGGTGGATCCCGGCCAGGACGATCTCCCGGAAACCACGGCCGGCCAAATTCCGGACCGCGGCCCCGACCTCGTCCGGGGGGACGCTCGTGCTCCGCCCCCGGACGCTGGGGATGACGCAGAACGCGCAGCGGTTGTCGCAGCCGTCCTGGATCTTCAGGTAAGCCCGGGCCCGGAGCGAAACGCCCGCGTCGACGACTGCGGCGGCGTCCGTCCTCGCGATCCCGTTTTGGGATGGAGTCGACCGCCGCCCCGCGAGCTCGATGACGTGGTCCGCGAGCCGGCTCTTGGCGCTGTTCGGGAGGACGGCGACGACGTTCGGCATCCCGGCGACCTCCGCGGGCGCCCGTTCGGCGTAGCACCCCGTGACGATTATGCTCGTCCCGGGGTTCTCGCGGGCGGCCGTCCGGATGAACTTGCGGACGTCCCGGTCGGCCCGTCCGGTCAGGGTGCAGGAATTGACCAGGACGACGTCACTCCGGCCCCAATCCTGCTCGAGCCGCAGGCCCCTCTCCCGGAAGGCGTCGGCCCAGGCGAAGGCCTCGGCCTGGTTGACGCGGCAGCCGAAGTTCCGGACGGCAAAAGAGGGCATCGCCGGGGTTTAAGACTTTTCTTTGAGCTTGAGGGAAGCCGTCTCGACCTTGTCCGCCATCTTCACCCGATGGGCGGTAAGCTTCGTCCGGAGCCCCTCGTCCTTGAGGGCCAGGATCTCGACCGCGAGGATGGCCGCGTTGGTGCCGCCGTGCTTGCCCAAGGCCATCGTGGCCACGGGGATGCCCTTGGGCATCTGGACGGTCGATAGAAGGGCGTCCATCCCGGCCAGCGCTTCGCTCTCGACAG
>MEYF01000042.1:2811-10214 GCA_001775755.1 Candidatus Aminicenantes bacterium RBG_19FT_COMBO_65_30
ATGACGGGCTTGACCGTGTGCGCGGCGACGACGCCCGCCAGGTGGGCGGCTTTTCCGGCCACGGCGATGAAGATCTCGGTCCCGGCGGCCTCCGACGACTTCACCAGGCGGAGCGTCCGCTCCGGCGACCGGTGGGCCGAGGTCACCTCAAGCCCGAAGGGGACGCCGAAGTCCTTGAGAACGGCCAGCCCGTCTTCGATCGTGGCGTAGTCCGATTCGCTGCCGAGAAAGACCATGACCTTCATGTCCGCTCCTCCTTGACCGCGCCGATATCGCGGCGGTAGTGCATGGCTTCGAAGTAGATCCGGCCGCAGGCGTCGTAGATCTTGCCCATGGTTTCGGCGAGGTTCTCCTCCGAGGCGCAAACCCCGAGGACGCGGCCGCCGGTCGTGACGTAAGTGTCGTTCTCGAACTTGGTCCCGGCGTGGAAGACGGTCACTCCGGGGACGGCCTCGGCCAGGCCGGAGACGATCTTGCCTTTCTCGTAGTGGACGGGGTAGCCGCCCGACACCACGACGACGCAGCCCGAGGGCTTGGCCGACCAGCGGACGTCGTTCCGCAGGACGTCCTCCTCGACCGCCGCGGTCAGGAGCTCGACCAGGTCGCTCTCGAGGCGGAGCATCTGGGGCTGGGTCTCCGGGTCGCCGAAACGGGCGTTGAACTCGAGGACCCGGGGCCCCTCCTCGGTGATCATCAGGCCCGCGTAGAGGACCCCCTTGAACTTCCGTCCCTCCTCGAGCAGTCGGGTGACGGCCGGAGCGATCACGGTGGTCATCACGTCGTTGAAGAGCTTCTCCGTCATAAGGGGCGACGGCGAGACGGCGCCCATGCCGCCCGTGTTCGGCCCCTTGTCCCCGTCGTAGGCCGCCTTGTGGTCCTTGGCCGTGACCAGGGGCTGGGCCCTCATGCCATCGGAGATGACGATGAACGAGACTTCGCGGCCGCGGAGGAACTCCTCGATGACGATCCGCCGGCCGGCCGGGCCGAACTTTTTCTGGACGAGCATCTCGCCGACCGTATCCTCGGCCTTCTTTTGGGTCGGGCAGACGACGACCCCCTTCCCCGCCGCCAGTCCGTCGGCCTTGAGGACGACGGGGAAGCCGAACTCGCCCGAGGCCAGTATCTTCTTGGCCTGGTCGAAGTTGTCGGCGACCTTGAACCGGCCGGTGGGGATGCGGTGGCGTTCCATGAACTGCTTGGCGAAGACCTTGCTGGCCTCGATCTCGGCCGCTTTTTTCGAAGGTCCGAAGATCCTCAGCTTCCGCCGCTCGAACTCGTCGGCGATGCCCATGGTCAAGGGGATCTCGGGGCCGACGACCGTCAAGCCGATCTTCTCCCGCTCGGCGAAATCGGCCAGGCCGGCGATGTCCGTCTCGGACAGGGGGACGTTTTCGGCGACGAGCCGCGTCCCGCCGTTCCCCGGAGCGCAGTAGACCTTCTCGGCGCGGGGACTCTGGGCGATCTTCCAGGCCAGGGCGTGTTCGCGGCCGCCGGAGCCGACGATCAGGATCTTCATCGTCTCAACCTCCGTTCACATCCGCAAATTCCCGTGTTCACGCCCCGGCGGCCAGGCGGAGGTTCTCCGCGAAGAGGGCGGCGTAGCCGGGTTCGGGGATGACGCTCGCGAGGATCCGCGCCGCGAGCGGCAGGGCTTCGGCGGGCGGGAGCGTGAAGCCCATGGTCAAGAAGTTCTTCCGGTACCGGGCCACGTCGTCGCCGGCGGGCTTGTTCCGGACGATGATGTCGCTCATCAGGCCGGCCAGTGTGTCGAAGTCTTTTTCCTTCATCCCGAAGCGGGTCATCTCTTGGACGCCGAGGCGGATGCCGCTTGACTCGAGGAAGGTGGCGTCGCCGGGCAGGGCTTGGTAGTTGGTCAGGATGTTGTTCGTCTCGAGGCGCCGGGCGATCTCCATGCCCGGCCCGAAGGCCTTGACCCGGATGATGACCTGGTGCGTTTCCGTATAGCCGTCGGCGGGGTCCCCTTCGACCGGGATGCCGTGGGCGTGGAGGGCCCCGGCCAGGGCCTTGGCGTTCGCCCGGACCTGGTTCTGGAAGGCCTCCCTGAACGCGTTCATCTCGTAGGCGGCCATGAGCAGGCCGAGGAGGGTGCCGAGATGGTGGTTGCTCGTCGAACCGGGGAAGGCGCGGCCCTTGATCTCGAGCCAGAGGTTCCTCAGGGGCGAGCCCTTGGGGAAGTTGCCGGCGACGACGCCGCGCTGCGTCCCGAAGAAGGTCTTGTGCGTGCTTCCGGTGACGACGTCGGCGCCCTCGTCGAAGGGGTCCTGGAAGGCCCCGTAGAGGCCGAGGACATGGGCCATGTCGAACATCAGGACGGGCCGGTCCTTCCAGCCCCGGACGATGTCGGCGACGAAACGGACCGGCTCGCGGTAGAGGAACATGCTCTTGCCGAAGACGACGAGCTCGGGCCGGTACGACTCGAGGAGTCCGCCCAGCCTGTCGAGGTCGGGCTTGTAGGGATTGTCCTTGAGGACGGGGAGATTGACCACCCGTTCCTTGCCGGTCGCCGGGTCCTCCTCGACGTAATTGAAGAGCGCGCCCATGGGCTGGGAGCTGAGGTGCCCGCCGTAGATGAGGTCGTTGTTGAGGACGAGGCGCATCCGGCGCGAGGGCTGCCCCTCGGCCCGGCCGCGGTTGAGGAACTTGACGAGGCCCTTGAAGACGACTTCGTTGGCCATCTGGCCGCTGACCGGCCGGAGCTCGACGTCGGTGCACCCGAAATAGGCCGCCAGCTCTTTTTGGGCTTCGACCTCGACGTCGCGGATGAAGTCCGTGCCCTGATAAAAGTAGACCTCCTCCCCTTTCATCGTCCGGTGCTCGGCGTAGCGGCCGGCCGGGTCGGCGATCTCGCACATCTTGACGAGCAAGGACGGCGTCGACTCCGACGGGATGAGGTTGAAGCAATCCTTCTGGCGCCAGGCGCTGTTCCGCTCGGTCCGGGCGGCCAGGTCCTGGGCTTTCTCTGCGAATGGGAGCATGTGACCGTTCCTTATTTGAAATTCTCGTCTTCGAGGTCCCGGATCTTCTGGACCCGCCGGCCGTGACGGCCGCCCTCGAAGTCCGTCTCGAGCCAGACCCGGACGATGCCCAGCGCCTGTTCGAGGCCGTGCGTCCGCCCGCCCAGGGTCAGGCAGTTCGAATCGTTGTGCTTGCGGCTCATCTCGGCCGCGTATTCGCTCGAACAGGGCGTCGCCCGGAGGCCCTTGAACTTGTTGGCCACGATGGCCATGCCCAGGCCGGTGCCGCAGATGAGGATGGCCCGGTCGCAGACGCCGGAAACGACGGCCCGGGCGCCCTTGGCCCCGTAATCGACGTAATCGACGGATTCGCCGGGACCGCAGCCGAAGTCCTCGAAGGCCACGCCCCGGGCGCGCAGGTAATCGGCCACCCCGGTCCTGAGCTCGAAACCGGCGTGGTCGGAGGCGAGCGCGATCTTCATTTTTCGAGGAGCCTGGCCGCTTCGGGCATGACCTCGACCGCCTTCTTGACGATGGGATCGTTCTTGCGCGCGGCCCGGACTCCGGCGTCGACGCCCCAGATGGCGCCGGCGATCTCGCGTTCGAGCTCCCAGCGGATCTCCGGCTCGGCTTCCCGGAACGTCTTCTCGTCGTATTCGACTTTGCGCATCCCGAGGAACTTACGGAAATCGGCGACGACATCGGCGTTGACGACGAATACCGTGCCGACCTGGATCTTGCCAACCGCGGCGGCCCCGGCGTCCTTCGCGTCCTGGGGGAAGACGAAATTCCGGCCGAGGTCGGTCTGGTGCTGGACGAGCCGTCGGGCGTAGGAAAAGAACGCTCCGCTCAGGCGGAGCCGCCCGGTGAACGGCTTGAGCAGGGAGTTGACGGCGTAATCGGGCGTGATGCCGCCCTGGCCGAGGACCTTGCGTCCGCGGTCTGTGTAGCGGACCTCGCGGCTGTCGTCGGGGGCGCGCTTGCTCATCATGTAATCGTCGATCTGGCTGTAATCGCGCTGGATGGACCGGCCGCTCGGCGTCAGGTACTTGGCCACGGTCAGGGCCACGGCCATGTTCGGGGCCAGCGGGAAGACCGTCTGGACCAAGCCCTTTCCCCAGGAGTCCTCGCCGACGATGAGGCCCCGGTCGTGGTCCATGACCGCCCCGCTGACGATCTCGGAGGCGCTGGCCGTGCCCTGGTCGATGAGGATGACGAGCGGGAGCTTCTCGTACTGGTTGTCCACAAAGGCCGGGAACTCCCGGTTGTAAGCCGGGTTCCGGCCCTTCATGGAGACGATGAGCGACCCTTTCGGAAGGAAGAGGTCGGAGATCTCGACGGAGGGGGCCAGGGCCCCTCCCGTGTTCAGGCGGAGGTCGAGGATGAGGCTCTTCATGCCCTGCGCTGTGAGCTTGACCAGCCCGTCCTCGAGCTCACGGGGCGTCTCTTCCCCGAAATTCCGGATGTAGATGTAGCCGATCCCGTCGTCGAGGAGGAAGGCATAGGGGACGCTCAGGAGCGGGATCTCCTCGCGGATGATGGTCAGCTCGAACGGCTTGTCGGCGCCGTCGCGGACGACGGTGATGGTGACCTGGGTCCCCTTCTCGCCGCGGAGCTTCTGCATGGCGTCGTAGCTCGAGATCGGGACCGTCGACTCGCCGTTGATGTGGGAGATGACGTCCCCGGGGAGGATGCCCAGGCGCCAGGCCGGACCGCCTTCGATCGGCGCGATGACGACGATGTTGTCGCCCTGCTTCTGGATCTGCATGCCCACGCCGAAGTACTTGCCCTTGTATTCCTCGCGCATGCGCGAGAAGCTCGCCGGGTCGAGGAAGTACGAGTGGGGGTCGAGCGTATCCAGCGTCCCCTTGATCGAGGCGACGGCCAGGTCCTCCTCCTCGAGAGGCTTGTAGTAGCTTTCCTCGAGGATGGCGGCGATCGCCCGGGCCTTGGTCAGGGAAGCCGCCCAGAGGTCCTCGTCGTGGGAGGGGGTCTGAAGGAGGAAGAGCGCCGCCAGGGAGACGAGAACGATGCGTTTTTTCATTGACCTCACGTCCTTTCGATTTTATCACCGCCGGCCCTCTAAGTAAAGAAGCCGACCCCGCCCTTCAAGGAGAGGTTGGACGCTGCCATAACGGGCGGCGTCCCCAAACCCATGGACTTTGGCGCCCGGAAGAGGCCGTGCTATAATACCGCAGCGAGACGGACATGTTCGGGAGCATCGGACCGGCGGAACTCATCCTCATCTTTGTCATCGCCCTGCTCGTCTTCGGCCCCAAGAAGCTCCCCGAGATCGGCCGGTCGGTCGGCAAGGCCCTCCGGGAGTTCAAGAAGACGTCCGACGAGATCAAGGGCCGCATCGAGGAGGAGATCGAGGCCTCCGAGCTCAAGGACATCCGCAAGGACATCCAATCCGGCGTCGACGACATCAGGTCCGGCGTGAAGGACCTCACCTCCGGGGTCACGGACATCAAGAAGGAAATCCAGAAGGACATCGAGGCACATGAGACTGGGGAAGGGCCGAAAGTCACCTGACGAGATGACCTTCCTCGAGCATCTGGAGGATCTCCGGAAGCGGCTGTTCTATTCCTTCGTCGCCCTTTTCGTCGGCTTCGTCCCCGGCTGGATCTTCTCCAAAGAGCTCTACGAGATCCTGGCCCGCCCCGTGACCCAGTACCTGCCCGAAGGCACGAAGCTCGCCTTCACCACCCTGACCGCGCCCTTTATGCTCTACATGAAGGTGGCCTTCCTGGCCTCCCTGTTCTTCATGTCGCCCTTCGTCTTCCTCCAGCTCTGGTATTTCGTCGCCCCCGGTCTCTATCAGAAGGAGAAAAAGTACGTCGTCCCCTTCGTCCTGATGACGACCTTCTTCTTCTCGCTCGGAGCGGTTTTCGCCTATTTCATCGTCTTCCCCTGGGCCTGCCGCTTCTTCCTGACGCTCGGGCGCGATTTCCAGCCCGTCATCACCGTCGACCAGTATTTCGGCTTCGCCCTGAAGGTCCTCCTCGGCATCGCCCTCGTCTTCGAGCTGCCCACGCTCGTCTTCTTCCTGTCCAAGATGGGCCTCGTCACGGCCCGCTGGATGGTCCGGAACTTCAAGTACGCCGTGCTCCTCGTCTTCGTCGTCGCCGCCGTGATCACGCCGACCCCGGACGTCATCACCCAGAGCATCGTGGCCATCCCCATGCTGGCCCTTTACGGACTCAGCATCCTGATCGCCCTCGTCGTCGGCCGCGGCAAAGAGAAGGCCCGCCGGACGGGGACGGATCAGGCGGGATAAAGGGGTCGCCGCCAAGGACGGACGGCTGATCAAATGAAAAAGCCCGTGCGACTCATCGGACTGACGGGGACCAACGGGGCCGGCAAAGGCGAGGCCGTGGCGTATTTCGTGGCCAAGGGGTACGCTGACTTCTCGCTCTCCGACATCATCCGGGAGGAGCTCCAGGCAAGAGGCGAGGCCGTCACCCGCGACAACCTGATCCGGACGGGCAACGAGCTGCGGGAGCGCTTCGGGGCCGATATCCTGGCCCGGCGGACCATGGCCAAGGTCGGGAGCGGAGAGCGGGCCGTCATCGACAGCATCCGCAACACATGGGAGATCGCCTTTCTGCGCCGGCAGGAGGGTTTCATCCTGCTGGCCATCGACGCCCCGATCGAGGTGAGGTTCGCCCGGGTCGCGGTCCGGGGCCGGGACGAATCGGCGGCCGACCTCGCGGCCTTCCGGAAAAAGGAAGCGCAAGAGCAGGCCGGAGGGGCGACGGCCCAACAGCTCGAGGCCTGCATGGCCGCGGCCGATCGTCTCATCGTCAACGACGGAACCCTACCGGACTTTCATCGAAAACTGGAGGAGGTCGCATGACGCCGCCGAGAACGTCCAAGGACCTTTATTATCTGGGTATCGCCAAGGAAGTCGCCATGCGAAGCACGTGCTTCCGCCGGTCGATCGGGGCCATTATCGTCCGGGACGACCAGATCATCTCGACGGGCTACGTCGGCGCGCCGCGCAAGACCCGCGACAGCCTCGAGCACGGTTTCTGTTTGAGGGACAAGCTGGGCATCCCCCACGGCCAGCGCTACGAGCTCTGCCGGAGCGTCCACGCCGAACAGAACGCCATCATCAACGCCGCCCGGGCCGGCGTCAGCCTGCTCGGCGGGGACATGTACATCTTCGGCAGCGCGCCGGGCGGGACCGCGCCGATCAACGCCTTCCCCTGCTATATCTGCAAGAAGATGCTGATCAATTGCGGGCTCGACCGGATCGTCTGCTCGACGGCCGACGGCGGGACGATGGTCTTCCGGGCCGAGGAATGGATCCGGGACTGGCAGGAGCGCGACATCCTCGACGACGAACACCAATACGGAAAGGATCGATGAGCGGAGGAGGCCGGCGCTCGGACCGGAAAGGCATGATCCGGTGGGGCGGGATGG
>MEYF01000042.1:10461-10567 GCA_001775755.1 Candidatus Aminicenantes bacterium RBG_19FT_COMBO_65_30
GCTCAAGATGCTGTCCTCGGTCGACGACGACATCCGGGCGAAAATGGACGAGCTCGCGGCGGCCCCCGAAGCCCTCGAGCAGGCGGCCCGGGCGGTCGAAGCGGCC
>MEYF01000043.1:0-10598 GCA_001775755.1 Candidatus Aminicenantes bacterium RBG_19FT_COMBO_65_30
CGGCCGGATTTCCCTTGAACGGTTCCTCGGTGAAGGCGTCAACTTGAAAAATCGGAATGGCCATGGTCGTCCTCCTTCGGTATTCTCATCGACCAGATGATCGCCTGTGCTTTTAGAGCTTGAGCAGCCAGCGTCCGAGCAGGGCGCCGGCCAGGGAAACCAATCCGCCGAGCGTCGTTCCCCAGACGAGGTCGACGACCGTCACAACCACCGGCCAGTCCTTCAGCGTGGCCAGGTTGCTCAGGTCGTAGGTGGCGTAAGAGATCAGTCCGAAAAGCGCCCCCAGGAGGAGCGCCTTGAACGGCTCGCCCTGGGCCAGGGCCGGCCGGATGACGAAGATGAGCAGTCCGGCGATGAACACCAGGTAGAAAAGCAGGGCCGCGGCCCAGTTGACCTTGGGGCTGAGCATCGATCCGAGGTGCTTGCGGTAGAAGCCCTTGGCCACGAAACCGAGCCAGACCATGTCGATGACGAAAAAGACGGCCAGCGTCATGAGATAGAGGGTGACCGCTTGCTTGGATGTCATTTCGCCTCCTTCTTCTCCTCTTTCTTTTCTTCCTTGGCCGCTTCGCCCTTGTAGAGCGGCGTCACGTCGCGCTTGCCGCGCTCGAGGTAGGCGACACCCTTCTCCATCCATTCCGGCCGCGGCTTGCCCAGCAGGAAGTGGTCGAAGAACTCGTCCTGGTGGACGGTCCAATGCTTCTGGTTCTCGCGCTCGCGGAGGCCGTGCTTCTCGCCGTTGTAGTTGAACATGTAGGCTTCCTTGCCCAGGCGGCGGAGGGCGGAGAAGAACTCGATCCCCTGGTACCAAGGCACGGCGTCGTCCTCGTCGTTGTGGATGGAGAGGTAGGGCGTGTCGACCCGCTCGACCCAGAAGACGGGCGAGTTCTCCAGGAACTGCAGGGTCCGCGACCAGAGCGGCGCGCCGATGCGGCTCTGGGTCTTCTCGTACTGGAAGGCCCGGGACATGCCCGTGCCCCAGCGGATGCCGCCGTAGGCGCTGGTCATGTTCGAAACGGAGGCCCCGGCCTGGACGGCGGCGAACATGTGGGTCTGGGTCACGAGGTAGGTGATCTGGTAGCCGCCCCAGCTGTGGCCCTGGATGCCGACCCGCTTGGGGTCGATGAAGCCCATGTCGAGGACCTTGTTGACGGCCGGGATGACGCAGCGCAGGGCGCTCGAGCCGGGGTAGCCCACCTCGTAAACGATGTCCGGCATGAGAATGACGTAACCGTTGCTCGCGTAGCGCGTGAAATTGATGCTCGTGCCGGGCGAGGGCGGGTAGTAGCGGTGGAGGCCCGAGGCCAGGGTCTCGTAGATGTAGACCATGAGCGGGTATTTCTTCGACGGATCGAAATCCTCGGGCTTGATCAGGACGGCCGGGAGGGTCTTGCCGTCGGCGTTGGTGTATTCGATGAGCTCGGCCTTGCCCCAGTTGTACTCGGATTGCTGCGAATTGGCCTGGCTGACTTTCCGGGCCGCCGCGAAGTCCGGGCCGCTCGTCCAGAGGTCGGGGAATTCCTCGAAGCGCTGCTGGGTAAAGACGTAGACGTCGGCGTTCTTGGCCTTCTGCAGGCCGCCGAAGAGCTTGTCCATCATGACGACCTTGACCGCGTCGGCCGCCGGCGCCGAGAGGTCGACGCGATAGGCGCCCGTGGCCCGGGTCTTCTCGTTCGAGGTCTGTAGGAGGAGAGGTCCGCTCGCCGGGATGGTGGTTCTCTCCGGGTCGAGGCGGCTGTAGCGGAAGACGAGCTTGTCCCGGCGGCCCATCCCGCTCGTCACCATCCGGCTTTTCGCGCCGTCCGGCGAGATCTCCCAGATGTCGTAGCGGTCGTAGATGAGGATCGACTTGTCGCCGTCGGTCCAGCCGGCGACGCCGTAAGGCCTCGGCTCGCTCGGCGAGTCCCAGACCTCCTGGTCGAAGCGGACGGCGAGCTTCCCGGTCAGGTTGAAGGTCTTGCCGTCGGCGATCCGATAAGTATACCAGGCGTTGTCCTCGTCCCTGAAGTGGTACATCCAGGCGCCGCCGGGGGAGAGACGGGCTCCGCTGGGCGTCTTCTCCAGGACCATCTTCTTCGTGCCCGTGCCGACGTCGACGATGTAAATGTCCTCGTAGCGCTGGTCCCAGGAGACGAGCTGACGGTAGGCGATGTCCGATGAGCCGAGGGCGACCTTGGACTCCTCGGAGAGCGTGATGCCGGGCACCTCCGCCGTGGCCAGCTGGACGAACTTCTTCTCCTTCGGCCCGAAGTGCATGACGCACATCAGCGTCCGCTTCTTGTCCTCTTCGGCCTGGGCTTTCTGCATGGGCTGGAGGTAAGGGTCCTTCCAGCTCCAGATGTCGACCTTGACCGGCTCGGGGGCGTCTTTGGGCTCGGGCTTGGGGGCCGTAACGATGCCGAAGAAAAGCCGCCCGCCGTCCTTGGAGAACTGGAGTCTGCCGTTCTCGCCGACGGCCATGCCCGCCGGGAAAACCTTGGCCGCGGCCGGGACGAGCTCGACAGCCGCGGCGGCCGGCGCTGTCCAGTGGTAGAGCTTGGAAGCCGATTTATCGGACTTGTAGTCGTCCCGGTCGCTGGTGAAGGCGAGTTGGGCGCCCTTCTCGTCGAAGGTCAGGTTCTTGTAGTTGCCCAGGCCCTTGAGCAGGGCGACGGTCTTTCCCGTCGCGGCTTCGAAGGCGAACGCGCCGTCGTTCTCCGGGGTCTTGGAGGAGACGCCGTATGCGAGCCATGTTCCGGGCTTATTCCAGACGTAATCGACGACCTCGGCGATCTTCGTCTCTTTGGCCGTGGCCAGCTCGCGGACGACAAAGTCGTTGCCGGGCTCTTTCTTCTTTTCCTCTTTTTTCGGCTCTTCCTTTTTCGCCTCTTCCGGTTTAGGCTCCGGCTTGACCTCGGGCTTGGCCTCGGGCTCCTTCTTGGCCTCCTCCTTCTTCGCCTCGTCCTTCTTCTCCTCCGGCTTCTTCAGTGGCGGCTCGAGAACGTAGGCGACGAAGGCGCCGGACTCTTCGGGGACCTTGAAGCTCTTGACCCGGTCGACCGTCGTCACCTGGCCCGTGGCCAGATCCATGATACCGAAGCCACTTTTCGGCTGCTCCTCCGGTTTTTTCTTGTCTTTCTTGGCCTTGTCCACATCCGCCTTGACGGGGGCGGTCGTGAAGACGACGAACTTGCCGTCGACGGTGACGACGGGCTGGCGGCCGCGCGCGGCGCGGTATTCTTTGTTCGTCTTCAAGTTCAGGACGACGAGCTCGCCGTCCCCGTCCTGGGGCGCGAGGGCGTAGACGAGCCACTGTCCGTCGCGCGAGAGCTGTGTCCCTTGGATCGAGCGCCAGCCGTCGTAGGCGTCGTAAGTGATCGGCTTTTTCGTCCCCGCGGTGGCGCCCGTCGTCACGGCGAGCGGCAGGACGAGGGCGACGAGAACGACGATTCTCAAGAAAGAAAGATGGGGTTTTCTGTCCATGAAACCTCCTCGGAAAGGATAGAGTGGGAAACGCCCGAGACGTGACTATACCAACCCTCTCCCGGGGCGTCAATAAGCGATCGGGGTCGAATGCCCTCCGGTCATCACCCCGTGAAGTAGAGATATGCGGCGAGGATGAGGGCCAGAACGATGCCGGAGGCGATGATGTCCGCCGCCGTCCAGCTGGCCCGCGATTCCTTCCGGTGCTCGGCCGTGACGGTCCCGTAGGTCAGCCCGCTGATCTTCTCGTAGGCCGGCGGCTCGGTCAGGTAGCTGACGACGATCATGACGGCGACGCTGACGAGAAAGATGATCAGACTGTAGTATTGGAAGAAGATGTGGTTGACGATCCACAGGAACGAGCCCTCGGCGTAGGAAAAACCGCTCATGAGCTTGACCGGCGTGTCGACGGCCAGGCGGAAGATCCCGAGCGAAAAGCCCGTCGCCAGCGCGGCCAGGCAGCCCTTGGCGTTCAGCCGCTTCATGAAGACGCCGAAGAAGAAGACGACGAAGATCGGCGGGGCCAGGTAGGACTGGACGCCCTGGAGGTAGTCGTAGAGGCCTCGGCCGCCGCGGATGACGGGGATCCAGAGGAGGCCGATGAGGACCATGACCCCCGTGGCCACCCGGCCGACCCAGACGAGCCGTTCCTGCGTCACTTTCGGCCGCAGGCGCTGATAGAAGTCCATGGTGAAGAGGGTCGAGGCGGCGTTGAAGGCCCCGGCGAGCGAGCTCATGAGCGCCGCGAGCAATCCGGCGACGACCATGCCGCGGACGCCGACCGGCAGGACCGTGGCCACGAGCATGGGGAAGGCCTTCTGGGCGTTGGCCCGGATGAGCTCGCCGCCCGTGCCGAAGAGCTCCTGATGGAGGGTCTGGCTCTGGCCGCTCTTGGCCAGGGCGAAGGCGATCATGCCCGGGATGATGAAGATGAAGACGGGAAGCAGCTTGAAGAAGGCCGCGGCGATGGAGCCCCGGCGCGCCTGGCGCTGGTTCGGGGCGCCGAGGACGCGCTGGACGATGTACTGGTCGGTGCACCAGTACCACAGGCCGATGATGGGCGCGCAGAAGAGCATGCCGATCCAGGGGTAGTTGTCGTTGAAGTACCAGGCCATCCGGCCGGCCTCCTTGATGGGCGCCCACGTGCCCTCAACCCCCGCCGGGACGAGGGGCTTCCACAGGTTGAACATCTCCCCTCCGGCGATCTCCCGGAGCTGGCCCCAGCCGCCGAGGGCTTTCAGGCCGAAGTAGGTCACGAGGGCCGAGCCGATGATGAGGATGAACGTCTGGATGGCTTCCGTGTAGGCGACGGCTTTGAGCCCGCCCATGACGGTGTAGATCCCGGTGATGACGATGACCAGGATGGAGCCGATCCAGAAGCTGTCGAGGCCCATGAAATTGATCTCGGGCAGGAGGACGCTGAAGACGATGCCTCCGGCGAAGATACCGACGGCCATCTTGGTCAGGACGTAGGCCACGAGCGAGATGAGCGAGAGGATGGTCCGGGCAGCCGGGGAGAAGCGCCGTTCCAGGAACTCGGGCATGGTGAAGATCCTCGAGCGCATGTAGAACGGCACCATGACCCAGCCGAGGACGAGGAGGCACCAGGCGTGGAGCTCGTAGTGGGCCATGGCGACGCCGTCGGTCGCGCCCGACCCGGCCAGTCCGACGAGGTGCTCGGCCCCGATGTTCGAGGCGAAGATGGACGCGCCGACGATGAGCCAGCCCAGGTTGCGTCCGGCCAGAAAGTACTCGTCCGAGGTTTTCTGCTTCTGGCGCATGACCTTCCAGGCCAATCCGAGGATGATGCCGAAGTAGACGAGGATGATGATCCAGTCAAGAGGTTTCAGTACGCCCATGTCCGCTCCTTAGGCGCAGGTTGCGCGGCCGGGCCCGATTTTACATCAGCCCGGGCCCCGCCATAAAGAGCTTTTTTAGCCCGAGGATCGCCTGCCGGGGAACTCATCGTGAGGCGGCGAGGGATGTCGTCCTAAAGCCCCCGCGCGGAGAGAATCCAGGACTCGTTTTAGATATCTCCTAAAAGCGCGGCTCCGAGCCGCTCCGCCGCGCTTTTATCGGTCGCTTCTCAGAATCCGCTCCCCGCCGGTCGTCGTCTTTATCGGGGACCAGGGTTACGGCCCACGAAGGATAGGGCGCGGCCGAGCCCTTGACGGCGTGCCAGAGGATGCGATTGAGGGTGTCCTCCGGGCAGGCGTCGATCTGGCGGAAGTTCAGGCGCCCCGATTGAATGGCGTGGCGGCGGAGCAGGGCGTCGGCGATCTTCTCTTTCGGCGGGTTCATCGTGTCGAGCGGGATAATGTTGGGCACCGAGTCGAACGGCGCAAGATCCGGCGTTGCGGTGAAGCAATCGAACATCGGCGTCGCCGTGGCGTCGAACTGGTTCATCGGCGGCAGGCCGAGGATCTGCTCGATCGTCCGGAGGATGCTCGTCGTGTTGTACTGGGTGCCGACGACGGCGCCGCGCTTCGTGTAGGGGCTGGCGCAATAGGCCGTCGTCCGGTAGCCGCTGACGTGGTCCCAGCCGTTCTGGGGGTCGTCCTCGATGCCGAAGACGACCGTCTCCTTCCAGAAGGAGCTGTGGCTGAAGGCCTCGACGATGCGGCCGAACGCTAGGTCGTTGTCGGCGACGCAGGCTTCCGGCGTCGGCGAGCCTTCCGACGTCCCGCTGGTGTGGTCGTCGGGCAGGCAGACGAGGATGAGCTGGGGCATCCGGCCTTCCTTCTCCCACGCGGCGACCTGGTCCGCGATGTAGCGGGCCCGCCAGACGTCGGGGACGGCCATGTTCCAGCCGAGGGTGTCCGTCGGCGAAAAGGGGCGGACGGTCTCGATGGCCGGGCGGCTTCCGATCCTGACCTCGCCGCGGCCGTGGTGGTATTCGTCCCAGTAATCCTTCCACTGCGGGTCGCCCTTGCGCTTCGGGTCCGTCCAGCCGCAGTTGTGCATGGTGAACTCGCCGAAATTCCAGAGCGACACGCCGTGCTTGAGGGCGTTGTCCCAGATGAAGCCGCTCGGCGCGTAGGCCAGGGCGTCGATCTCGTCCGGGCCCATGCCGTCGGGGTAGCTCCGCGGCCAGCCGGCGAAGGACCTTTCGAGGTAGTCCGTTCCGAACGCGGTCGTCGACCATTGGTGACCGTCGGCGCTGAGGATGCCGCTGCAGTAGGTGTTGTCGAGGAGGGCGAACTCGCGGACGAGCTTGTGCTGGTTGGGCGTCACCTTCTCGCCGAAGATGCACAGGGACGGGTCGCCGTTGCCCGCGGCGACGTCGCCGAGGACCTGATCGTAGGTCCGGTTCTCCTTGATGACGTAGACGACGTGCTTGAAGACGCTCGGCTCGCCGATCCGCTCCGGGACGGGCCGCGGCGGCTGGTCGGGCCGGGGCTTGAGCAGGGCCTGGGCGATCCGCTCGCGGCGGTAGTTGGCGTAGACGATGTCCGTCATGGCCCGCAATTCTTTCTGTCGGGGTGCGCGGACAATCGAAACCGAACCGTGGTACTGGTGGGTGTTGAAGCCCGGGGCGCCCGTCGGCTTGTAGGGCTTGGGCTCGACGGCGTGACCCTTGATGTTGGCGACGCAGAGTGTTCTCCGGGAGGCGTTGAACGCGATCGCCCCCGGGTACCAGCCGACGGGGATAAGCCCCTTCAGCCGGGACTTCCGCTCGCGGGGGCTGAACTCGATCGCCGCGACGGCGTTCTGAGTGCCGTTCGCGACGTAGAGCGTCTTGCCGTCGGGGGAGAAAGCGAGGGCGTTGGGCGAGGCGCCGAAGAGATCGGCCGGGCTGGCCTTGGTCCAGACCGTCTCGACGACGGTGTCGGTCGCCGTATCGATGACGCTGAGGTTGTCGGACGCGGCGTTGGCGCAGACGACATAGCGGCGGTCCGGCGAGAGGGCCAGGGCCGACGAATGGAGCTGGACGAGGATCTCGGCCGACGTCGTGCCGGAGGCGAGGTCGATGACGCTGACGGAGCCCTCGCTGGCGATGTGTTTCACCGGATCGACCCTGACTTCGGTGCCCCGTCCGGCCGGACCGGTTAGGTCGCCCGGCCCAGGCCGGCGTCCGCCCCAGTTGCTGACGTAGGCCTTGCCGCCGGCGAGGACGACGTCGAAGGGCGCGACGCCGACGTCGAACGTCCGCAGGACCGTCCCGGCTTTCGCGTCGAGCTCGAGAAGACGGTTGGACAGGTTGCCGCAGACGAAGAGCCGCCGGCCGTCGGCCGAGAGCGCTAGTCCGGCCGGGATCTCCTCGGCCCGGCGCGGCGCGCCGGCCGGGGGGAGCGGGATCGAATGGGAGGGAGCGACGGCGCCGTCCGCGGCGACGGAGAAGACCTTGACGCTGCCGTCGACGTTGCTCATGTAGACGCGGCCGCCGTCGGGGGCGAAGACGAGGCCGGTGTAGCTCAGCTGGCCTTCGTCGTCGGACTGAAGGACGTTCGGAGAAGGCGCCTGGCGCTGCGGCGTGCCCTGGTCCTCGGGGGGGAGGACGACCCGCTGCCGGACCTCGCCGGTTGAGGCGTCGAGGATGACAAGCTCGTGGGTTTTCCCGGCGACGGCCAGTATCTTCCCGTCGGGGGAGAGGGCCAGCGCCTGGGGCCGCAGGCCCGGGAGACTGACCTGGATCCCGATCGGCGTCACGACCTGGTTGACGGGGACGACCGTGCGGCTTGCCGTCTTGACCCCGACCGCTTCTTTGTCCTGAGATGCGGGAGATTCCCTCCGGCCCGCCGAGGCGGCGAGGAGGAGGACGATCGAGGCCGCGGCTGCGGCGGCGCGGAGAGACCGTTGTGCCATGGGGCGCTCCTATTTGATCAGGCGCTTTCTCATCATCCGGATGGAGATCGTGAAGATGACCGCCGTCAGGACGATGAGGCCGGCGAAGCTCCAGCCGAGGCCGGCCGCGGGCTCGCCGGTGAAAACCGCCCGCGAGATGCGGACGGCGTGGGTTAGGGGCAGGAACTCGGCCAGAGTCTTCATCCAGGGGGGGAAGTTGTCGAGCGGGAAGAAGACACCGGAAAAAAAGAGCATCGGCGTGATGACGAGCTCCGTGTAGTAGCTGAAGAAGTCGAAGCTCGGGGCGACCGAGGTGACGATCATGGCCAGGGAGCCGAAGAGGACGCCGATGAAGACCATGAACACGAGGAGGAGGGCGAGGCGAACCGGCGAGGCTGGGGCGACGCCCATGAGCAGGGCGACGCTCATCATCAGCGTGCCGCTGACCAGGCCCCGGAACGAACCCCAGGCGATGTCTCCGGCCACGGCCTCGTCGGCCGAGACGGGCGTCGCGATGAGCGAATCGTAGACCTTCTCGTGGACGATCTTGATGTACGTCCCGTAAAGGCATTCGAACGACGAGGACATCATGACGGCCGAGGCGAGGACGCCGGGGACGAGGAAGTGAAGGTAGGGCTTGCCCCCGAAGGCGCCCATGTAGGCGCCCATGCCGACGCCGAAGGTAATGAGGTAGAACAGGGGCTCGACGAGGCTGACGAGGAAGGTCGGGACGATGAACCTCTTGTAGGAATAAAGGTTCCGCAGGAAAACGTAGGCGATCCGGTAGGACAGGCTCATTCGTGGAGGCTCCTGCCGGTGAGCTTGAGGAAGACGTCTTCCAGGGTGGCCGGCCTGTTCAGGGTGTTGGGCAGGTCGAGCTCGAGGAGCCGGCGCATGAGGCCGTGGCCGTCCCGGCAGTAGAAATAGAGAGTGTCGCCGACGCGCTCGTGGGCGCAGGGGAAGGCGGCGAGATGCCGGAGGACTCTCTCGTCGTCCTCCTGCGGGATGCGGACCTCGACGACCTCCCGACCGATCTCCTCTTCGACGAGCTTGGACGGCGTGCCCTCCTTGAGGATCTTGCCCTGGTACATAACGACGATGCGGTCGCAGAGCTGCTGGGCCTCTTCCATGTACTGCGTGGTCAGGACGAGGGTCGTGCCCTGGGTCTTGAGCTGGCGGAGCCTCTGCCAGATGAGGTGGCGCGCCTGGGGGTCGAGGCCCGTCGTCGGTTCGTCGGCGACGATGAGCCGCGGCCGGTTGACCAAAGCCCGGGCGATGAGCAGCCGCCGCTTCATGCCCGTCGACAGCTCGGAGATCTTGCTCCCGACCTTGGCTTCGAGCTCGACGAAGCGGAGGAGCTCGGCTATCCGAACCCGGGCCTCCCTGCGGCCGATGTCGAAGAAGCGGGCGAAGACGACCAGGTTCTCGTGGACCGTGAGATCGTTGTCGAGGTTGATCTCCTGGGGGATGACCCCGGTCATCATCTTCAGGGCGCGGTTGCCGATCCCGGACGGGAGGCCGCCGACGGTGAGAGTCCCCGAGGTCACCGGGGAGACGCAGTGGATCATGCGGACGGTCGTCGTCTTCCCCGCGCCGTTAGGGCCGAGGAAGCCGAAGCACTCGCCCTCCCGGATCTCGAAAGAGATGCCGTCCACGGCGACGAGGTCGCCGTATTTTTTGGTCAATCCGGAGGCCGTGACGAGCGTAGTCATGATCGGAAAACTCCCTATGACACTACAAGAACCGCCGAACCGCTGTCAACCTCGGCCTTAGAGCGAACCCACTCTCAAACGCTCGGCCTATTCCCGCCTTCGGCCGCATAGGGGCCTCGGGTATCGTCTTCGTTCGCTGCGGTGATTCTTCACGCCGCTCCCGGGCCGGGCCGCGGCCGACGGCGGGAATAGCCCGAGCGTTTGCTAGCGGGCTTGTTCTTGTCTGCCTGATCGTATTGAATGACGTAGGCGTGAGGTGTTAAAATAAGGATGCGAGACCGACAGGAGGAGAGTGCTATGAGCAGTGTGACATATACATGTTCGGTGTGCGGCAAGAAGGCCACGGTCGAGAAGGGGAAACCCATCCCCCTCTGCTGTCATAAAGAGATGGAGCCGCTGCCGTTCTGCACGACAGCCCCCAACCCCGAGATGGCCCGCAACAACGATGAAGACCTGCCCTGCGACGACGGAACGCAGGCCAAGAAGAAATAGCCCTCCTGCGGGTCAGACCTTCTTTTCCTTGACGACGACCCGGTCGTAGATCCACAGCCCGACGATCGAAGCGACGCCGATGGCGACGATGATGAGCCACATGGTCACGGTGTCGACCGGCCGGCCTTCCTTGAGGGGCGTATTGAT
>MEYF01000044.1:0-3709 GCA_001775755.1 Candidatus Aminicenantes bacterium RBG_19FT_COMBO_65_30
CAGCGAATGCGGTGCTTGAGCGTGTACTCGCCCTCCGGCAGCCACTCGACGAAGAAGTTCGTGCCGCTGTCCCGGATCTCCTCGTAGCGGCCGAGCCCCAGGTCCCACTTGTAACCGGACGCAAGCGTTACCGGCTCGCACCCCGACGGCCGCGGGTCCCTCAAATGGACGTACTCGGCCTGGTGCCGGGCCCGGATCGAGAGATGGACCTCGATCTCGTCGCCCACGGCGAGCAGGGCGCCCTCCGCGAGCGGCCTCAGGACGACCTCCTCGCCCTTCTTCTCGCGCTTGAAATAGGTCCGCTCGACCGCGAACAGGTCTCCGTCGCCCTTCTCGGGCATCTTCTCGGTGCTGAAGTGCCAGGTCGCGCTGGCGAAGGCCATGCCTTTCCCGCCTTTGGTCACCCGGACCGTCGCGCACTCCGGCCCGACCTTGTCCCCGGGGATGACCAGCTGGTTTTTCTTCCCCGTGTACTTGTCCGGCTCGAAGGTGAACGTCGTCTTCGTGCCGCAGGCCTCGGCCGCGACCGACTCCCGGACGGCGAGCGCGCCCGTCTTCTTCAGAAAATAAGCCACGGAGTAGATGACCTCGGACGTGGCCCGCGTCGACTTCCAGTGGTTGAGCTTCTTGTTGAGGAAGAGCCACTGGACGAGTCCCTCGCTCCGCGCGTCGGCCGGTTTCAGCTCCATGAGCGTCCGCAGGGCGAAGGCGTGCGTCTCGATCGCGTCGTTGTACCAGAGCCAGCCGCGGTCCTCCGGGGCCCAGCTCGTCCCGCCGTCGACGGTCGTCTTGGCGCTGTCCATGACGCTGTCCCAGACGAGCGCCGCGTCCTTCGGCCGGGCCGCCCGCTTGAGCGTAAGCGACAGATATCCCTTGAGATAGGGGGCGTGGTCTGGCCAGTGCTTGAACGAGAAGTCGAGCATTTGCTTTCGATCGGCGTCGGTGAAGACGCCTCCCGTCCACGATGCGTCGGGGAAATTGCTGATCGTGTAGTTGAGGAAAGTGACGAATTCCCAGCCCGTGTCGTGGGCCATGAGCATCGACACGATCTCGTCGAGGTAATGCCGGTGCAGGTAGGCGAAGGCCCTGACCACGGCTTCCTTGGGCACGTTGACGCCGAACTCGAGCGCCTTGGAGAAGCCGTGAACGATGTACAGGGTCATATAGGGCGACGGCGGCCCGCCCGGCCACCACGGGAAAGCGCCGAGCGAGGTCTGGGCCTTGAGGAGTTTCGCCAGCGACGTCTCTCGCTGGGCCTTGGCCACGCGCGGGTCGAGCACCTTTTCGACGCCCATCCCCGCGTCCTTGCCGCCGCGCGCCGTTTCGAGCCAGGGCGTCTCCTCGAGGGACATCTTCCGGTTCGGATCGGCGGCGTCGAACGTCTCGTAGACCGTCTCCCGCTTGCTCAGCTCCTGGGCCATGCGCGCGACCTGCGGATATTTATCGTAGAGGCTCGTCAGAATGCCGGTCGAAAGGAAGCGGTTGAGCGTCTGCTCCGTGCACTCGTAGGGATAATTGATGAGGTAGGGCAGGGCTTCGAGGAGCCCATAGAAGAGCTGGGCGTCCACGGTGACCACGAGCTGTTCGTTGATGCGCGTCGGGTCGTCCGTCTTGGCCAGGTCGTCGAACTTGAGCTCGCGCGGCTTGCCCTCCTTGATCGTCGCGAACCGCGACTGGACGAGATGCATCCGTCCCGGCAGGACCGGCAGCGGCCTGAGCTCGCCGTCGGACAGGGCGCCGGATCTCGCGACGACCTTGAAGGCGACCGTGCCCACCCGCGCCGGCGCGGCCAGCGCGAAGACGACGGACGCCCCGCCCCCGGCCTCGACCTTGAACGGCCGGGCCGGCACGCTCGCCGGAAGCCCAAAAGCCGGGGCCAGGTTCTCGTTCGTCAGCGGGTCGAAGATCTCCAGCGCGACCTCGCCCGCGAGCGCCGCGTCCCCGGCGTTGTTGACCATGACCCGCAAATCGGCCTTGTCGCCTTCGCGGAAGAAGCGAGGCAGATAGGGCCGGACCATGAGGTCTTTCACCGACTTCGCCTCCGCCTCGAGCGTCCCGCCCATCAGGTCCCGGGTCACGCCGTGGACGAAGACGCGCCAGCCCGTCACGGAGTCGGGCACGGTGAATTCGATGGTCGCCGTCCCGTCCGCCCCCGTGAGAAGATGGGGCTGCCAGAAGGCCGTCTCGGAGAAATTCGAGCGGAGCTCGGGGGCCTCGCCGCCCGCCGCCGCCGCTTCCTGCGCCGACAAGTTCGCTTCCTTCTCCTTCTTGCCCTCGCGCAGGGCCATCTCGTCTGAAGCGATGGATTTCGCCATGGAGGGCATGGGAGCCTCGACTTCGCCGACGACTCCGCCGAGAACGCCGCCGACGACACCGCCCGCGACTCCGCGGTAGCCGCGCCTGCCCGGGCCGCCGATCCCGTACGCGGCGAGAGAGAATAGCTCGTCGGGCCGGAACGACGGATAGCCGGGGACGCGGTGCCAGTCGTAATCGAAGGCGAACGACATCGGCGCCGTTCCGAGCGCCGCATCCCACCAGAGCGTGCCCGTCCGGTTGGGGTAAAGACCGGTCAGGCGCGGCGGCCGGTGCGGGGCGAAAAGGTCGAGGCTCCGGTCGTACATGTAGGCCAGGAGCTCGGCCGCGCCCTTTTCCGCCGTCTTCCCCGACGGCGTCTTGACCGTGACGCGCCAGGTCTCGCGGCCGCCGGGCGTGAGCTTGTCGCGGAACGAAGCGAAGGATATCCCCAGCTCCTTGCTGTCCCACGGGACGAAGACCGAGGCCTCTTCGCTCATGAACTGATGATCGCGGACGGCCGTGACCCGGGCCCCGAACCCGCCTCTCAAGTCCTCCGCTATCGGGATCTCAATGACGCCGCCGTCCTTGCCGGCTTCGATCCAGCGGCGCTCCCATAGATCGCCGCCGCGGAACGTTTCGAGGAGGACCGGCTGGCCGATCCAGCCGCCATCGACGAGGAACCTGGCCGTGCCGCCGACCGGCACGGACGGCTTCTCGGCCCGCAGGACGAGCGGCAGCTTGAAAGCGGGTTTCACGCCGTCGACGACCAGGAAGTCCAGGCTGTCGCGGCAGACGGCCCCGAAATCGTCCTTCGTCTCGTAGAGCAGGCGATAGGCGCCCGGCCCGAGCGCCGGGACACCGACCGTGGCCATCCCCTTGGCGTCGTGATCGGCCGTTCCCTTGGCCGCTTCGCTTCCTTCCTGCCACAGGCGAAGGATGGTCTCCGGAGAGCATGAATCCCACCGGGCCCGCAGGCGGTCGCCCGGAGTCGGCGGGAACTTCGGGTCTTCCGTCCCCGGCGGCGCGGGCAGGGGCTGGTCGGCCGGCAGCAGCGTTGTTTCGGGCTGGACGAGCCGGACGACGCGCCACGCGCCCTTCCCGGCCTTCGGCGTCCCGTTGAGGTCGGCGCGCGCGACCGTGAAGACGCCTTTGGCGTCGGCGCGGAAGAACGCGCTGGCCGCTTCGAGCCGGGCCTCGACGCTGACGAAGCCGAGCCTGAACGAACGGGACGCGGAGCGCGTCTCGCCGCCCTCGTCCGTGACGTCGACCGAGAGCGTGTAGCGGTAGGACAGACCCGATCCCGCCCCGTCCTTTTTTTCGTCCGCGCGGGGCGTGAATTCGACGTTGAACACGCCGTCGGCGTCGATCTTCGCCCGGCCGCCGGCGACGGTCTGACTGCGGCCGCTGCCGGTAT
>MEYF01000044.1:3819-24228 GCA_001775755.1 Candidatus Aminicenantes bacterium RBG_19FT_COMBO_65_30
GGCCGGTTCAGGCGCAGCGGTTTTTCCGGGTCCTTGACCGAAACCTCGAACGTCGGCCGCTTGTACTCCTCGACGCGCACCCCGGCGTAGCCTTGAGGAGAGGAGCGCAGGCGCCACCCCCCGAGAGGCCGGCCGGCCGCCGGGACGACGAACTCGCCGCCGGCCGTGCCGAAGGCGTTCGTCGACACGGAGGCCTGGGCGACGCGCTGGCCGTTGATGTCCTCGAGCCAGACGGAGACGGCCGCCCCGGCCTCAGGGCCGAGCTTGCCGAGGTCCGTCCGGCCCTTATAGGCCAGGACCTTCCAGAAGATCTTCTGTCCGGGGCGGTAGATCGACCGGTCGGTGTAGATCAGGGCGGCCCGGGAATCCCTGGGTTCGGGGCTTCCCTGAAGATAGAGGTAGTCGGGATCGAAGGTGATGTCCCGGCCTTTTTTCGCCAAAAGGAAATGGGCGCCTGAACCCGGGCGCGGCGCGAACCAGACGCGGCCCTGGGCGTCGGTCGTCTTCGACTCGACCTTGTCATGGCCCTTCCTCCAATCGAAGGCGTAGAGGTCGACCGTCGCTCCGGGGACGGGACGTCCCGTCCCGCCGGAGAGGATGAGGACTTCGGCGCCTCCCCTGACGTCCGCGGTCCCGACGCGGGCGGTCCCGCCGCCCTGGCGCTTGACCAGGACCAGGTCGCCGAGGATGACGCTGAGCCCGATGGTCTTGTTATCGGCGCCGGCGAAATCCTCCCGGGCGGAAACGGCGACAAGATACAAACCCGGCGCGAGGCCTTCGGGCATGTTGGTGAAGGTGCGGTGGTCGCGGTAGTCCGGGCTCTTGGCGAGGTCGGCCTTCCACGCGGCTTCCGGCCGCCGCCCCTCGGCGATCTTTCGGGCTTCGTCCCCCTGGGGGAAGAGGTTGTAGTCTTTCGACGTCTTGACCAGCGCCTCGACGTCGAGGGCGTAGGCGCGGAGGAACAGGCGGTCGAGGTTACGGTGGGTGACGCGGACGGAGCGGCGTCCGGCCGCGTCGACGCGCATCGCTTCGACGGAGTACTCGGGCGCCTCGATCGACTTGAGGATGTGGAGGCAGCGCAGCCCGCCGGGGGACTTCGGGAATCGCTCCACCCCTTCGACGGCGATCTTTCGGGCCCGGACGAGCGCGTCGGGGACGTCCTCTTCGCGCGTGTATTCGGCGAGGAGGGCCTGCCCGACGGCCCACCAGGCGTGCTTGCGATTGGAGGACAGGAAATCGGCCAGATGCCGGCGGATGAGGGACCGGCTGTCCTCGCCGTCGAACGCTTCGTGGAGCGCCTGGACGAGCTCGAAGCGCGCTTCGAGGGCCGCTTCGGGCCGGCCGGAGCGGCGGCTCCAAGCCTCGTGTTCGCCGAGCAGGGCGGCGGTTTTTTCGAGCGGGTGGCTCGAGACGGATTCGAGGATGCCGGCGGCGTCCGAGGCGTTCGTTTTCCCGGCTTGCGAGAGGAGCTTGGTCAGGTCGAGGAGCCAGGCCTCGTTCGACTGGCGCGGCGTCCAGAAGCCGGTGTCGGCGAGGAGCCGGGCCATGAGGTAGACGACCCCGTCGCGCAGGGTATCGCGCACGCCTGCCGGGTAATCGCCCGGGCTCCAGAAGTCGGGGAATTCAGCGGCCTTGCGCCCGGCCAGACGTTCCCGGTCCTTCCAGACGCGGATGAGGGCCTGCCAGGCCTCGTCGAAGATCTGGTCCCTGGTCCAGGACTTGAGGTCGATGGGGCCCTTGGCCTCGACGCGCTCGCGGCTGTTTATTTCCCAGGAGTAGGAGTGGTAGTAAACGACGAGGGAATGGCCGAAGAAAAGATCGAGCATGTCGCGCTCGAGAGGGGAGTCGGGCCACGGCTGTTCCTTGAAGAACCGGACCGCGGTCTCGTAGCCGTGGAGGGCGGAGCGGAGCTGGCCTTCCTTGATGAGCGCCCAGGTCCAGAGGGAATTGTCGCCGGCCTTCCTGGCCTCTTCGCGGATGCGGGCGGCTTCGGCGGCGGCGGCTTCGAATTTTTGCTCGTCGACGAGCTTGTCGACGGCCTGGCGGGCGGCCTTGAGCTTCGATTGGGCTTGCGAATCGGCGGGCATGGATGCGGCCGGGGATACGGACCCGGCCGACAGGGGGCAGGGGCGGTTCGCGAAGCCGGCGTAAAGCCCGATGGCCAGGATTGCGGCCAAGACCGCGATCGCCGGGACGGCCGGGCCGAGCCTCCGGGAATGATGTCTCTTTGGGGATTCCTTAGTGGGTTCTTGGCTGTTCATGCGTTCCTCCCGGCGGACCTCCCGCCCTCACTCGATGATACATCCGGCCCGCCGGAATAATCCATCAAATTCGGGGAAACAATACCAGTTTCCGAATTTCCCCAATTGTTTGACCCCGTCTGGCCGGCTGGCTTAAAATGGGCGCGCATACGCATTCCGAAGGAGGGCAAGCATGAATAAAGCACGCTGGTTCAAGGCCGGCCTGGCGCTCCTCGCGCTGGCCGTATTCGTCTCGGCCGGGGCCCAGGACGACAAGAAGTTCAACGGCCTCGGCATGGGCCTCGGCAACCTGTCGCGCCTGTCGAAAGCTCAAACCCGCTCCATCAGCCCGGAGAACTTCACCGGCGAGAAGGGCCAGGCCGGCATGTCGACCGACGGCCCGGCCATGAAAGCGGCTCGCGACCTCGGCCAGGGCTGGAAGGTTTCGCCCTATGTCCGGGTCCAGCCCAAGGAGACGTTCGTCATGGCCGACGTCAAGGGCGAGGGGGCCATCCAACAGATCTGGCTGACGCCCGCCGGCAACTGGCGCACCGCCATCCTCCGCTTCTACTGGGACGGCGAGACCGAGCCCTCGGTCGAATGTCCCGTCGGCGACTTCTTCGCCTGCGGCTGGGGCCAGTACGCCCAGGTCACTTCGCTCCCCGTCTGCGTCAATCCGGGCAGCGCCTTCAACTGCTACTGGGAGATGCCCTTCCGCAAGGGCTTCAAGGTGACGATCGAGAACATCGCCGACAAGCCCCTGCCCGGCGAAGCGGCCGCGAACGTCTTCACCGTCTACTACCAGATCAACTACACGCTGACCGACGTCCCGGACGACGCCGCCTATTTCCATGCCCAGTTCCGCCGCGTCAACCCGCTTCCTTATAAGGACGTCTATACGATCCTCGACGGCGTCAAGGGCTGGGGCCACTACGTCGGGACCTATATGGCTTGGGGCGTCAACAACAACGGCTGGTGGGGCGAGGGGGAGATCAAGTTCTACATGGACGGCGACACGAAGTTCCCGACGATCGCCGGCACGGGGACCGAGGATTATTTCTGCGGCTCCTACGACTTCGACGCCAAGGCCCCCGACGGCTCGATCCAGTACCGGGAGTTCACGACGCCCTACACGGGCCTGCCCCAGGTCATCCGCGGCGACGGGCACTACCAGGTCCAGCAGAGGTTCGGCATGTACCGCTGGCACATCACCGACCCCATTCGTTTCGGGATGGACCTCAAGGTGACCATCCAGGCCTTGGGCTGGCGGTCGGGCGGGCGCTACCTGCCGCTCCAGGACGACATCGCCTCGGTCGCGTTCTGGTACCAGCAGGAACCCCACGCCAAGTTCCCCAAGCTCCCGGACAAGGATCACCTGGAGATCATTTAGTTGCCTTGGCTGACGTAACGATAAGAAAAAGAATAAGAAAGGCCTTTCTAACGATGGTTTTTCCCGGCTAAAACTCCCTTTTTTCCCCAAAAAACAGGATATTGGGATTGCCCTAGAGAAGCCAATATACCAATATAAGCTTTCTCTCTATGCGGATTTACGGCTTTATGGGCTAAAAAGGGCCTTTTAGGGGCTTTTTAGAATCCTTAATTAGGGTCAACCTCTTTATTATTAATAAGAAGCAGCAGCCAAGGCACGTTAGTTGTCGCGGCCTTCGACCTGATCGAGGACGGACTGGAGGTGGTTCGGGGAGGCGGCCGTCCGGACCTCGAAGGCCCGATTCATGGCTTTGAGCTCGTTGAGGAAGGGCTTGAAGTCCGAAGGGTCGCTCCAGTTGGCCATCGTCAGCCGTTCGATGACGTCTTTCATGCCCTGGGCGCTGATGATCTCGCTGAGCGTCTCGGGCAGGCCGCCGTTCTCCTTTTCGCAGAAACGGACGACGCGGAAGAACACCTTGCGCAGAACTTCCTGCTGGTTGAGGATCTCCTGCTTGAGCAGGAAGAGGTCCTTGACCGAGCCGGTCTGGGTCAGCTGGGCGTGAAGCTGGTTGGCGCTCTCGACGATCTTGCCGACGGCGGTCATGAAGGACTCGGCGTCGAGGACAGCTCCCGTTTCGGCGGCGAAGAAGCTGAGCTCGATGCCGTTGTTCACGGGCTCGGTCCTGCGGTAGCGGGCCAGGGCGCCTTGGATGAATTCGAGGTCCGCGCTGGGAACGGCGGCGGTCGCTAGCGCGGCAGCGGGCTCGGCCTCGGGCTCGGCCGGCAGGTCGGCGGCCTCTTCGTGCACGAACTCGACATCGTCCCGGACACCTTCGTCTTCCTCGTCCACGAGCCCCAGGGAGGCGGCGAGCTCCTCGGCTTCCGGGGCCGGAGGAGCGGTCGCCTCGGCCTCCCCGGGAGCGGGGGAGAGGGCGGGGGAGGGCTCGGACTGCCGCAGGGTCGCCAGGAGGTCGCGGACTTTGCGCAGCTTGCCCAGCTCCTCGTTCCAATCCACGTCGCTCGCGGCCATGCCGGCGGGCGCGGGGATCTGGGCGAAAATGCCGGCGTAGCCGGCTAGGTGCTTCTTGAGGTTTGCGTATTCGTCCTCGGCCCGCACCCGGATCTTTTCCAGCTCCTGGTTGAGGCCGCCGATCTTTTCGAGCTCGTCCCCGGCCAGGCCCGCGGCGTTCTCCATCATCTTCTGGTAGTTCACGGCGCGTTCGAAATGCCCGCGGATCTCGGCCCGGAAGCGCTCCTCGGTCGCCTGGAGCTCGGACATGACGGTCTTGTGCTCTTTGAGGAAGCCCCGGACCTGGGCGTACTCCTTGTTCACGGCCTCGATCCTTCTCTCCGCGTCCTCTTTTTCGTGGTTGATCTTCTCGATCAAGGTCTGTTCGACCTCGTTCTTGGCCGAGAAGATCTCGTTGACGCGCTTTTCGATGTCGTCGATGAAGGCTTTTTGATCGATCGCGGTTTCTGAGTTCGGATTCATGGGGACCTCCTTTAAGTTTGGACGGCCGTCGGCCCGTTCTGGCCTTTTCCGTAGAGATGGTTGATGAGGACCAGGACGCCGTTGGGGATGCCGTGCTCGAATTCGACCCCGATCTCATAGAGGCCGTCATCGATCATCCGGTTCCAGCGGACATCGGCCCGGACCTTGACGAGCTGTTTCGACTTGGACAGGCAGAGCGTCATCCGAAGCGAGGAGCCGACCTCGAAGAGCCGGTCGGTGAGGATCCGCGCGCCGCCCAGGGAGATGTCCTTGGTCAGGGCGTTGACGATGCGGGGCTCGGCCGAGGAGTGCGTGCCGGGGAGCTCGATGGCCACCCTGTTCTCTTCGGCGACCCGCTTGTCTTTCCTGTTTTCGCGCATTGGGCGCTCTCTTTCCGATCCTCTCGCTCAGATGAGCTCGGCGATTCCGTTCACCGTACCGATGATAAACCACCCCTGAAGGGAGTCCATCGCCGTTGGGGGTGAAAGGGGGGGGGATTGTCCATCCCCTCCATTGGCCCCCAAAAGAGGGCCCCCCGGCCAGGCTGCCGGAGGGCAGGGGGGGTTGGGGATTTATTGCGGTTTATGGAGGTCGCGGAGGCCGGCGTAGGTCTTCCAGGCGCGCTCGAGACGGGCCCGGTCGGCGTCGGTCAACTCGCGGCGGACCTTGGCCGGGACGCCGGCGGCGATGACGCCCGGCGCCACCCAGGCGCCGTCTTCGATCTCCGGGATCTCGAGCTTATCCGATATGCCGTCTTCGCCCATGGGCCGGAAGGGGCCGGAAGGGGTCAAACCTTAATTCTTATAATTTTCTAATCGTGAACCTCTCAACCCAAGCGAAAATTATAAGAATTAAGGTTTGACCCCTTCTTTTCTTCTTGCATTCCGGGGCGCTCCGTTCTATAATTCTTACTATTCCACTAGGATTTATTTTCCTCGGGTGGGAATTCGTCGATATGTTGGAGGATAGAATGTCCGCATCCGGCGGTTTTTCCGAAAACGCCCTCAAGATCCTGAAGGCCCGCTACTTCCTGAAGAACGAGAAAGGCGAGCTCGTCGACAAGTCTCCCGAAGACCTCTTCCGCCGCGTCGCCACCTACGTCGCCTCCGCCGAGAAGAACAAGGCGGACCGGAAAAAATGCGCCGAGGCGTTCCTCAAAGCCATGTCCGCCCGCGATTTCCTGCCCAACAGCCCCACTCTGACCGGCGCCGGCCGGGGCATGTGCCTGAGCGCCTGCTTCGTCCTGCCCATCGAGGACTCCCTCGACTCGATCTTCGAGACCGTCAAGAACGCCGCCCTCGTCCACAAGGAGGGGGGAGGCACGGGCTTCGACTTCAGCCGCCTCCGGCCCAAGGGCAGCTTCGTCCGCAAGACCCAGGGCGTCGCCTCCGGCCCCGTCTCCTTCCTCAAGGTCATCGACGCCGCGACCGAGGCCGTCAAGCAAGGCGGCACCCGACGCGGCGCCAATATGGGCATCCTGCGCGTCGACCACCCCGACATCGAGGAGTTCGTCCAGATGAAGCTCGACGGGACGTCGGTCGCGAACTTCAATATCTCCGTCGCCGTCACCGACGCGTTCATGGCCGCCCTCAAGGCCGGCGCGTCTTACGACCTCGTCGACCCGCACCTCGGGACGCCCGCCGGCCGCAAGGACGCCCGCAAGGTCTTCGGGCTCATCGTCGAATCGGCCTGGGCGGTCGGCGACCCCGGCCTGATCTTCATCGACCGCGTCAACGCCGGCAACCCCACCTCCGGCCTCGGCCCCATCCGGGCGACCAACCCCTGCGGCGAGCAGCCCCTCCACGACTTCGAGTCCTGCAACCTCGGCTCCATCAACCTGGCCAACTTCTTCGACGCCAAGAAAAAGGACCGCTTCGACTGGGACCGCTTCGCCGCGATCGTCCGCCTCGGCGTCCGCTTCCTCGACGACGTCATCGACGTCAACCGCTACCCCCTGCCGCAGATCGACCGGATGACCCGCGCCGCCCGCCGCATCGGGCTCGGGGTCATGGGCTGGGCCGACCTGCTCCTCCTGATGAAGGTCCGCTACGACTCGGCCAAGGCCCTCTCCCTGGCCGACAAGACGGCCGCGTTCCTGAGGGCCGAAGCGACGGCCGCCTCGCGCGACCTCGCCGCCGAGCGGGGGAGCTTCCCGGCCGTCGGCCGGTCCGTCTACAAAGGCGGGAAGATGCGCAACGCCACGGTCTTCACCATCGCCCCGACCGGGACGATCTCGCGCATCGCCGGCTGTTCCTCCTCGATCGAGCCCGTCTTCGCCTTCGAGGTGACCTCGAAGATCATCGACTCCGAGCTCAAGGACGTCCACCCCATCTACGCCGACTGGAAAGAGAAGAACCCGGGAAAGCCCCTGCCCGAGTATTTCCGGGCCGCCCACGAGATCGCGCCCGAATGGCACATCAAGACCCAGGCGGCCTTCCAGAAGCACGTCGACAACTCCGTCTCCAAGACCATCAACTTCCCCCACGAGGCCTCGGTCGAGGACGTCGAGAAGGCCTACATGCTGGCCTGGAACTCGGGGACGAAGGGCATCACCATCTACCGCGACGGCTGCCGCGAGAGCCAAGTCCTCTACAAGAACGGCACGGAGATCCTCTATCCCCAGGACCGCCCGACCTCGCTCCCGTCGGTCACCGACAAGATCAAGACGGGCTTCGGCAACCTCTACGTGACCATCTCCTTCCACAACCAGAAGCCCTTCGAGGTCTTCGCCTCGATCGGCAAGAGCGGCTACTCGACGATGGCCGACGCCGAGGCCCTGGGCCGGCTCATCTCGACCGCCCTGCGGAGCGGCGTCGAGGCCGAGGAGGTCATCCAGCAGCTCAAGGGGATCGGCGGCTCGGAGCCCATCTTCACCGAGGGCGGCCTCATCCAATCCATCCCCGACGCCATCGCCAAGGTCCTCGAGAAGCACTTCGGCGAGGTCAAGCAGAACGCCAAGGATTTCTACACCGTCCGCTGCAAGATCTGCGGCGCCCTTCTCCCCGACGAGAAGTGCCCCGTCTGCAACAACTGCGGCTGGAGCAAATGCGCATGAACCTCGAGGTCGCCCGCGAGGCGCCGGCCGGGCCGGAGCGCGCCGCCCCCTTTCAGGGTTGACCTGGGTCGCGATTTTTGGTATTGTTTTCAATGACCCGTTGACCCGTAGGCGACAAGGAGCCATAACCATGAAAAAAACCGCTCTCATCGTTATCCTGTTCGGCTGCCTGGCCGGACTTTCCTTCGGCCAAAGCAACCACAACGTCGGGCTGGGCATCATGCTCGGCGAGCCGACCGGCATCAGCCTGAAGATATGGAACAGACAGACCGTGGCCTGGGATGGCGGGGCGGCTTGGTCCTTCATCGGCGGCAAGTACTTCCAGATCCACAGCGACCTGCTTTTCCACAACTTCAACCTCTTCAAGGTCGAAACGGGCCGGATGGCCCTCTACTACGGCTTCGGCGGCCGGCTGAAGTTCGCCGACAGCTTGACCGTCAGCTTGCGCATCCCGATCGGCATCTCCTATGAGTTCGAGAAGACCCCCGCCGAGATTTTCCTCGAAGTCGTCCCGATGATCGATCTCGTCCCGTCGACCGAGGTCGGCATGGCCGGCGCCGTCGGCTTCAGATATTATTTCTGATCATCGGTTCTCGCCGGCCGTCCGCCGTGGCCATCGCTCCCGTCCTAGCCGGCATCATGTTCTCCCTGATTCCGCGCGGGGACGCCGCTTTCCTAAAACCGGCCGCCGTTCTCGGCGCGGTCGCTTCGGCGCTCTCCGGTCCGCGCGCCGTTCTGATCTCCCCGAAAGCCCCGCGCCCCGGCGCGCCGCTCCGCGTCCTGGCCGCCTTCGAAGCCGATGCCGCCAAAATCCGGCTCTCTCTCCGCGGACCGACCGGCGACGTCGAACCCCATAAGACGAAAAGGGGAGGCGGCCCCCCGTTCTGGGTCGCGGCGGAATTCGCCGCCGCACCCGCCGGAAAATTCGCGGTCGTTCTCGGCGAGGGCCGGAAAGAGATCGAGGTCGATCCGGAAGGCCTCGGGACCGGGGCGAACGGCTGGTCGCGGGCCGGGGAAGACCTCTACGCCGCCTGGATCGAGGCCCTTTTCGCCGAGGCCGACGAGCGCTCTTCGTGGCCGGCCCTTCACGAGGTCCTGCGCGACCCGTCGCGCAACCTCCTCCACGGCCACCTCGGCCTCGGCGAGGACGAAGCGTCCGGCGCGAACGCCATGGAGATGACCCCGGACTGCGCCGACAACCCCTATTTCCTGCGAGCCTATTTCGCCTGGAAGCTCGGCCTTCCCTTCGGCTTCCACGAGACGAGCTGGGGCACGCCCGAGTCGCCGCCCCGGGCCGGGCGCCTCCGGATGGGCGACCCGTCGTCCGGGACAAGGTCGGGAAATCCGGTTCCGAATACGAGGCGCCTGCTGGCCCTTATCAAAAACACGGTCCATGCGGGCAACGGCCGGACCGCTCTCCGGGCGGACGGGACCGATTTCTACCCGCTTCCGCTGGCGAGGAATGCCCTCAAGCCGGGCGCTGTCTACGCCGACCCGTACGGGCACACGTTCGTCATCGTCCGCTGGGTCGCCCAAACGCGGAAGCGCCCCGGCCTGCTCCTGGCCGTCGACGCCCAGCCCGACGGGACGATCGGCATCAAGAGGTTCTGGAAGGGGAATTTCCTATTCACCACGGAGGACGTCGTCGGCGAGCCGGGATTCAAGGCCTTCCGGCCCATCGTCCTCGAGGCCGGCCGGCCGCGGCTCCTGACGAACCGCGAGATCGCCGCCAGCCCCGACTACGGCGATTTCTCGCTCGAACAGGAGGGAATGGCGGGCGACGATTTCTACGCGGCCATGGAAAAACTCATCAATCCCGAGCCCCTGGACGCCGAGGCCGCGTTCGAGGACCTCTTCCGGGCCCTCCACGAGCAGCTCATCGTCCGCGTCGATTCGGTGGCGAACGGCGAGGAGTTCATGACGACCCACCCCGGAACGGTCATCCCCATGCCTTCGGGGAAGGCCGTTTTCCAGTCCCTGGGGCCTTGGGAGGACTACTCGACCCCCAACCGCGATCTGCGCCTGCTCATCGCCATCGACACCATCCTCGAATTCCCGGACAAAGCCGCCCGCGACCCCCGCGCTTTCGAGATGGCCGGGAAGAAGACGCCCGACGAGGTCCGCCGCGAGCTCCTGGCCCTGCGGAAAAAACGGGCGGCCGAGCTCTCCATCACCTACAAGAGGTCGGACGGGTCGCCGCGCGTCCTGACGCTCGAGGATATCTTCGGCAGGAAAGAGGCCTTCGAGATGGGCTACAACCCCAACGACAGCGTCGAGATCCGCTGGGGCGCCCCCGAGGGCAGCGAAGAGCTCATGACCGCGCGCCGGCGGACGCCCGCCTCCCAGGTCGAAAAGATGAAGGCCCTCCGGCCGTGGTTCCGCAAGCGGCTTCGCCCGGCTTTCTAAGGGATATTGCATTCGCGGCCGGTTTGGGCTATTAAGAGGGAACGGAGGATTCGGGAAGAAACACTGGTCGTCCGTCGTCCAAATGCTGACGTGCCGAATTTGTCTGCTTTTAAATCCATAGGAGGAATATCAATGTCCACTCGTCCGTCTCGTTACTTCATCGCCCTCCTGGCCCTGGGCTTCGTCCTGGGCGCCGGGGGCGCGGTCCTGGCCCAAGCGCAGGTCACGGCCGACGATCTCAACCAGCTCACCTGGCGCTGGGTCGGGCCCGTCAACTTTTCGGGCCGGATCGCCGAATTCGCCGTGCCGCCCGGGCAAACCGCTGTCTACTACGTCCTGACCGCGAGCGGCGGTCTGTGGAAGACCGAGGACGCGGGCACGCACTTCGAGCCCATCTTCGACAAGTACGGCAACATGAGCATGGGCTCCCTCGGCATCGCCGCGTCCGATCCCAAGGTCCTCTACTTGGGCACGGGCGAGCCGATGCACGCCCGCTCGAGCTCTCGCGGCAACGGCGTATGGAAGTCGACCGACGCCGGCAAGACCTGGACCAAGGTCGGGCTCGAGAACAGCTATTTCATCAACAAGGTCCAGGTCGATCCCAAGAACCCGGATGTCGTCTACGTCGCCGCCGAGGGCAAGCTCTACGACAACGCCATGGACTCTGAGCGCGGCTTCTACAAGACGGCCGACGGCGGCAAGACCTGGGAGCGGTTGTGGCCGCTCGACGACCGGGGCGTGGGCGACTTTGTCGTCGACCCGCGCGACTTCAACGTCGTCATCGCCCAGGCCTACAAGACCTATCGCCGGTCCTGGACCTTCATCGACCGCCAGCCCGGAAACCACCTCTACAAGACGACCGACGGCGGCAAGACCTGGAAAAAGCTCGTCGAGGGGCTGCCCGTCGGAGCCGATTTCGGCCGCGCCGGCCTCGGCATCTTTCTGAAGAACCCGAACATTGTCTACGCCCGGCTCGACGAGGAGGTCAACCTCGGCCTGGCCGAGCGCGACGGCGCGGCCAACTTCCGGGCGGCCGGAGGGTTCGGCGGCGGCGGCTTCGGCGGGGGCGGGCTGTTCGCCGAGACCTACACCTTTGACAAGTTCAAGGCCTTCAAGATCAACCCCGAAATGGCCAAGCAGGCCCCCAAGTTCACGCCGATCACGGCCGCCGACGAGGCCGAGCTCGTCAAGAAGCTCAATGAGCTCGTCGCCGACAAGGATTTCCTGACGAAGTCCGGCGTCGACCTGGCCAAGCTCGACGCGGCGGCCCGCAAGGCCTACGCCGGGAAAAAGGAGATCGTCGCCGCGATCGACGAGATCGAGGCGCTCCAAAAACGGGAGGCCCCCAAGGCCGACTCGAGCGAGGCCAAGGGCCGCTCCCAGGTCGTCAATCGCCACGTCCTCGAGATGCTTTACGCGGGCGTCCTGCGCAACCAGGCGCCGGTCAAGCGCTCGGGCGTCGTCTATCGCTCCGATGACCTCGGCGAGACCTGGAAGAAGATGACGGAATACAAGCACGTCGGCGGCAGCGCGCTGGTCAACCAGACCGAGGCCGGCTACTACGCCCGGCTCTACGTCGACGGCCAGAACGATCAGACCGTCTACTGCGTCGACACGAACACGACCGTCTCGACCGACGGCGGCAAGACGTTCAAGACGACCGGCTGGGACCAGGGCGCGTTCAAGCTCCACGTCGACCACCGCGCCCTCTGGGTCGATCCGCAGAACCCCAACCACATCATGAGCGCCAACGACGGCGGGGCGGGAGAGACCTGGGACGGCGGCAAGCACTGGAGCCAGAAGGCGACCGTCAGCGCCCAGCAGTTCTACGACATCGCCGCCGACAACGAACAGCCCTACAACGTCATGGGCGGCACCCAGGACAACGGCGCCTGGATCGGCCCGTCCCAGAACCGGAACAACAACGGCGTTTACGCCGCCGACTGGAACTACCTGCCGACAGGGGACGGCTTCTACGTCGTCCGCGACTGGTGGAACCCCGAATATATCTATTATGAGAGCCAGTTCGGCTCGTCGAGCCGGCAGAACCTCAAGACCGGCGAGATCTCCCAGCTGGCCAAGCGGACGACCCCGGAGGAGCTGGCCAAGGGGATGCCGGCCCAGCGCTACCAGTGGAACGCCCCGATCGTCCTCTCGCCCCACAATCCCGGCATCGTCTACATCTGCTCCCAGTTCGTCCACCGCTCCCTCAGCCGCGGCGACAGGGACACGTTCGTCACCATCAGCCCCGACCTCTCCCGGGCCGACAAGACGCGGCTGGAGGAGTCGAAGAAGACCAACCTCCAGTACGCGACGATCTACACCTTCGCCGAGTCGGCCAAGAAGCCCGGCCTTTTTTGGGCCGGGACCGACGACGGCAACGTCCAGATGTCGCCCGATAACGGCGCGACCTGGACCAACATCACGGCGAATTTCTACGACATGAAGACCGGCAAGCCCAAGCCCGGCGTCAAGGGCGCCCTGATCCCGTTCGACCGCTGGGTGAAGCGGGTTGTGCCCTCCCGTTACGACGAGAACACCTGTTACGTGGGCTTCAGCGGCTACCGGACCCACAACGAGGACAAGACCTGGCTCTTCGTTACCCGCGACCTGGGCAAGACCTGGGAGGACATCTCGGGCGGCCTGGCGAATCCCATCTTCGACGTCGAAGAGGATCCGGACAATCCCGATGTCCTCTACATCTCCGGCGATTACGGCATCCACGTCTCGATCGACAAGGGCAAGAGCTGGACGCCGTTCTCGACCTCGGCGCCGAACGTCATCGTCCGCGACATGGCCATCCAGAAGCGGGACCGCGACCTCGTCATCGGCACGTACGGCCGGGGCATCTACATCGCCGACATCGCCCCGCTCAAGGAGCTCAAGGCCGACATCCTGGCCAAGGACGCCCATCTCTTCGACATCGAGGAGGCCGTCCGCTGGAACCGCCTCGAGCGGCGCGGCGAGTCCTACGGCGAGTTCGCCAAGGTCTCCAACCCGGCCATCGGCACGACGATCTACTACTACCTGAAGGCCGAGCCCAAGTCGGTCAAGCTTATCGTCAAGGACCTCGAGGGCACCCTCGTCCAGGAGCTGGCCGGCAACGCCAAGAAGGGCCTCCAGAAAGCGGACTGGAACCTGGCCCGGCGGGTCGATCCCGCCCAGCAGGCCGCCGGAGCGCGCCCCGCCGGCGGCATGCGCGGCCGGGGGGCCAACCTCGTCGACTACGGCGCTTACAAGGTGACCCTGAACGTGGACGGGAAGGACATCGCCACCAAGACGGTGAAGGTCAGCCCCGACCCGCTATTCAAGTAGCTTAGGGACCGACGGCCGGTAATCGGCCCGGACAAACGACGGGGGCGTTCCCGCTTGGGAACGCCCCCTTTTTTTGCCTTATTTTTCCGTCTGCATGGGGTCGAGCCGAACGGCGACTTTTCCGGTGTAGGTCTTGCCGCCGACCGTCAGCTTGACGGCGTAGGTGCCGGGCCCGACGGCCTGGCCGCCGCCCATGCCGCGGAAGCTCATGCCGGCGAACATTCCCCCTCCGCCGCGGATGATGGAGAAAACGGTCCTCTGGATCTCGCTGACCTTGCGGAAATTCGTCCCCGCCTTTTCGAGGTCCGCCGCGGCTTGCTTGAGAGAGGCCTTCTGCTCGTCGGTGAGGTCGGTCCGCTGGAGCGCCGGCTCGATCTGCCTCTTGAGGTTAGACGCCAGAGTCTGGGTGGTCGCGGCCGGCGGGTCGAAGCGGAGGTCCCAGACGACGCGGTTGATGCCCGGTCCGGCGGAGTCGAGGATGAAGGTCGTCTTCATCGGGCTCGCCAGGTCGGCGACTTCCAGGGTCGCCGGCGTCTCGGGCTTGGCCTTGAGATAAAAATGGAGCAGGGCCCCGTCGGGCGGGTTCTCGCCCTTGAAGAAAAGGTCGCCCCGGCTGTAGCCGCCGCGGGCGATGCGCAGCCAGCGCGTGCCGGCCTTGGCCGGCTCGAAGAGGACGACGTCCTGGCCGAGGACCTCGTCGGTCGCCTTGCGCAGGGCCGAGATATCGTCGAGGATCCACAGGCCCCGGCCGTGCGTCGCGGCGATGAGGTCGTTGTCGCGGGGGTGGATGAAAAGGTCGTGGATGGCGACCGTGGGCATGTTCAGGCTCAGGCCGGACCAGGTCGCGCCCGCGTCGCGGCTGAAATAGACCGCGAATTCCGTGCCCAGGAAGAGGAGGTTCTTGCTGACGAGATCCTCGCGGATGACGTAGACCGGCTGACCGTCGGGGATGCCGGCGGACGCGGCCGTCCAGGTCTTGCCGTAATCGGTCGTTTTGAAGACGTAGGGGTGGAAATCGTCGGAGCGGTGCCCGTCGAAGGTCACGTAGCAGGTCGCGTCATCGAAACGCGAGGCCTCGACCCGGCTGCACCAGGTGCCCGGGGGAACGCCCTTGATGTTCGGCCGGACGTTGGTCCAGTTGACGCCGCCGTTGCGGGTAAGCTGGACGTTGCCGTCGTCGGTGCCGACCCAGATCAGGCCGGGGACGCGGGGCGACTCCGAGATGGTGATGATCGTGCAGTGGGTCTCGGCGCCGGTGACGTCGGACGTGATGCCGCCCGTCGGCTTGTCCGTGCCGCCGTCGCGGGCGCCGAACTTGGTCTTGTCCTTGGTCGTCAGGTCGGGGCTGATGAGCATCCAGCGGTCGCCCCGGTCGGTGGACTTGAAGAGGTGGTTGCCGCCGAAGAAGATCGTCTGGGGGTTATGCGGAGACATGACGATCGGCGTGCTCCAGTTGAAGCGGAAGGGGCCGCGCTCCTGCTGCCTCCTGGCCCGCATGGCCTCTTCCGGGGAAACCGGCTCGGCCTTGGCCTCGGGCTTCGCCGCCGGCTTGGCCGCGGCCTTGGCGGCCGGGGCCTTCTTATCGGGCGGAGCGGGCGGGAAGTAGTCCTTGTAGTTGACGATGTTCAGCGAAGTCGGCCGGATCTGCTTCCCCTCGCGCGTCTCGACGTTGACCCGCTGGATCGAGCCGCCCTGGCTTTCGAGGTAGACCGTGCGCCAGTCCTGCGGGTCGTTCTGGGTGTGGAAGCCGTCGCCGCCGCCGATGTTGAACCAGAAATCGGTCAGGATCTGGCCCTCGCGGTGCATCGACGGGCCGCCCCACGTGCCGTTGTCCTGGAGGCCGCCGTAGACGTAGTAGGGGTCGCGCATGTCGGCGCTGACGGCGTAGAACTGGGCGAAGCTGAGGTTGTCGAAGAAGACCCAGCTCCGGCCGTGGTCGTAGGTGATGGAGGCGCCGCCGTCCTGGCCGACGTAGAAGCGGTTCTTGTTCGTCGGGTCGAGCCACATGGTATGGAAGTCGGGGTGCAGGCCGCCGACCGGACTCCAGGTCTTGCCGCCGTCGCTCGAGAAGCTCATGCTCGTGGCCAGGAAATAGACCCACGTGTCCTCGAGCGGATTGATGTAGATGTGGCTGTAATAGAACGGCCGGTTGTTCATCCGGTTCATGAACTTCCAGGTCGCGCCGCCGTCTTCGGAACGGTAGATTCCCGTGCCGAGCTTGGTCATGTCGCTGTAATCGGGATTGGGCTTCTGCTCGTTCCCCGTCCCGATGTTCTGCTGGGGCTGGAAGCCGTGTTCGACGACGGCCATGAGGACCTGGGGATTGGAGCGGGAGATGGCCAGGCCGATGCGGCCGAGCTCTCCGGTCGGAAGCCCTTGGATAAGCTTCGTCCAGGTCGCGCCGCCGTCGGTCGTCTTGAAGATGCCGCCGTTCGGGCCGCCCGAGTCGAACCGCCAGGGCTGACGGAGCCGCTGCCAGAAGGAGGCATAGAGGGTTTCGGGATCGGTCGGGTGCATGACCAGGTCGATGACGCCGGTCTTGCCGTCGTTCGGCAGTCCGCCGGCGAGCTTCGTCCAGGACTGGCCGCCGTCGGTCGTCTTGAACAGGCCCCGGTCGCCCGTGTATCCCCAAGGGTGACCGGAGGCGCCGACGTACACGATGCCGGGGTCGCTCGGGTGCGTGACAACGCGGGCGATCGTCTGCGTCGTCTCCAGGCCCATTCTGGTGAAGGATTTGCCGCCGTCGGTCGACTTGTAGACGCCGTCGCCCCAGGCGATGCTGTTGCGGACGCATTCCTCGCCGGTGCCGACCCAGATGATGTTCGGGTCCTTCTGGAAGAAGGCGACGTCGCCGATCGAGGCCGAACCGTAGCGGTCGAAGATGGGCTCCCAGGTCGTTCCGGCGTTCACGGACTTGAAGACCCCGCCCGAAGCCGAGGCCACGAGGACCTGGCTGAAGTCGTTGTCCAGGGCCTCGAAGTCGGAGATGCGGCCGACCATGTTGGCCGGGCCGATCGAGCGCCAGCGGAGATGCTTGGTCAGGTTCGATGTGTCGGGGCCGGGTCCGGTCTGCTGGGCCGCGAACGACCCGGTGAAAGCCATGACGAGAAGAAGAAGAGCTGAGGCGCCGAGCGCCATCCTGAAGACGCGGTTCATGAAGACCTCCTTAATTGTCGCGTGACCGATAAGGGCGGATTATAATGAAAACGCGCGCCGGATTCAAACGTCGCGAATATGGGGTATAATAGAACCAACATGCTGAAACGGGCGAGCTTGATTCCCGCGCTGGTCCTGCTTGTGGCCGCGTTCTCCTGCGGCGGCGAGAAGGGAACGGCGGAGTTCGACGCGGCCTCGGCCTACGGCTTCGTCAAGATGCAGGTCGAGTTCGGGCCGCGCGTTCCCGGCACTCCCGCCCACGCCGCCTGCGCCGAATGGTTCGTCAAAACGCTCCGGCAGTGGACGCCCGACGTCCTCGTCCAGGATTTCCGGGCCAAGGCCTTCGACGGGAGACCGCTCGACGGGAAGAACATCATCGCCTCCTTCAACAAGGACGCGAAGGACCGGATCCTCCTCTGCGCCCACTGGGACTCGCGGCCGTTCGCGGACCACGACCCCGATCCGGCCAATCATTTCAAGCCGGTCCTGGGGGCCAACGATGGGGCCAGCGGGGCCGGGGTCCTGCTCGAGGTCGCCCGGTGTCTTTCGCTCAGGAAGCCGGCCGTGGGCGTCGATATCCTGCTCCTCGACCTCGAGGATTTCGGCGAACACCGGAACTGGAGGGGCTCGGCCGCCGACAGCTGGGCCCTCGGCTCCCAGCACTGGGCCCGGAACCCGCACCGCCCCGGCTACACGGCCCGCTTCGGGATCCTGCTCGACATGGTCGGGGCGTTCGGCGCCGTCTTTCCCATGGAGGGGACGTCGATGCACTTTGCCCCGGCGGTCGTGAAGAAAGTCTGGGCCGCGGCCCGCGGGCTCGGCCTGTCGAAATATTTCGTCGACAAGGAGTCCGACCCGCTCATCGACGACCATCTCTACATCAACCAATTGGCCCGCATCCCGACCGTGGACATCATCGACTACGACGGCGTCCGCGGCGGCTTTCCCGAAAGCTGGCATACCGTCGGGGACACCCTGGACAAGATCGACAGGGACGCCCTGGCGGCGGTCGGCCGGACCGTCCTGGCCGTCGTTTATCAGGAGAAATAGGGCTGTCGCAGGGTCGGGGACAAGGTGGAAGAAAATCGACGCCGTTGAGTCTAATACTATGAAGGCCGAATTCTATAAGACAAGAAAGGAGTCACCTCAATGAAGAAAGCCTCACTCGCCGCTCTGGCCATCGTGGCCATCCTCTCTCTCGCCGCCTGGGCCGTCGACGTTTCCGGAACCTGGACCATGTCCTCTCCCGGCCGCGACGGCGCGATGATGGAACGCGACATCACCATCGTCCAGGATGGCAACAAGATCAAGGTCACCATGCCGGGTCGTCAGGGCGGCGACCCGATCACGGGCGAAGGCACGATCGAAGGCAACGCCATCGAGTGGAAGATCGTCCGCCAGGGCCCTCAGGGCGAGATGGTCATGACCTACAAGGGCACGGTCGAAGGCGATACCATGAAGGGCACCATGTCCATGATGGATCGCGAGATCGAGTGGACCGCCAAGAAGAAGTAGCGGCAGACCGTTTTCTCATTCTGCCAGAAGGCGGAAAAGCGTGATCTTGGGGTGTGCGCCTCGGCTGAGGCCCACACCCTTTTTTTTGGTTCTTCTCCGATTTCCGGGAAATCCACCCGGAGGCGGCGATGGATGTCGCCACGAAGCCCCCGTGAGGGAAGGGGGACCCGCCGGAGGCGGGGGAAACCGTTTACGGAGGTTTCCGGGGCGCGGGGATGCGAGGGGCGATATCCTGAGCGAAGCCGGAGAGATGGATATCCCGGAATCGGGAGATGATCCTTTTTTTTCTGCCGTCGGTCCGGCGAGATAGAACCGGGCCCGGCGTGTTATAATAAATAAAAACACCAAACCGGGAGGGAACAATTATGAGCAAACGAAAAGGACTGGACCGGAGAGACTTCATCAAGGCTTCGGCGTTCGGTTTGGCGGGAGTAGGCACGACGCTGGCGGCCGGGCCGGCCGCGGCGAGCGGGCAAACGGCTCCTCCGGTATCGGCCAAGATCAAGTCCTACCGGACGCTCGGCCGGACGGGCTTCAAGGCCTCCGACATCGGCATCGGGACGTCCCAGACCTTCCCGACCGAGGTCCTCAAGGCCGCCCTCGACGCCGGCGTCAATTATTTCGACACGAGCGAAGGCTACGGCCGGGGACAGGCCGAACGGAGCATCGGCGAGGCCATCAAGGGCCGCGACCGCAAGTCCCTGTTCATCACGACCAAGCTCCGGTTCGACGGGCTGGCCGACACGGCCGCCGTCGCCGCGAAGCTCGATCAGTCCCTGGAGCGGCTGCAGACCGACTATGTCGACTGCCTGATGCTGGGACCTTCGACGGCGGCCTCGGTCAAGAACGAGGTCTACCATCAGGCCATCGAGGAATTCAAGAAACAGGGCAAGGTCAGGTTCTCGGGCGCCGGGACCCACGGCAGCCGCATGCCGGGCCAGGGCGAGCCGATGGACACGATCCTCCTCGCCGCGGTCGAGGACGGCCGTTTCGACGTCCTGCTCCTCGTCTACAACTTCCTGCAGAAGGAGCCGGGGGAGAAGATCCTCGAGGCCGCATCCAAGAAGAACCTCGGCCTGACGATCATGAAATCGAATCCCCTCGGCCGCTATTATGACACGAAGAACCGCATCGAACAGATGACAAAGGACGGCCAGCCGATCGACGAGCGGATGCAGAAGTCCATGGAACAGATGGCGGAGACGGCGAAACAGGCCGAGGCGTTCATCCAGAAGAACGGCTTGAAAACGCCGGCCGAGGTCAAGGCGGCCGCCCTCAAGTTCGTCCTGGCCGACGCCCGGGTCCACACGCTCAACCTGGCCTTCAACACCTTCGACGACGTCCAGAATTTCCTGGCCCTCTCCGGCGCGGGCCTCGGCGGGAAGGACCGTGTTCTCCTCGCGTCCTACGAAAAGGACTGCGGCTCGCTTTATTGCCGGCACGCCTGCGGCGTCTGCGAGTCGGAGTGCCCGAGCGGCGTCGCGGTCAACACGATCATGCGCTACAACCACTATTTCGAGGCCCAGGGCAGCGAGAAGTACGCCATGGAGGAATACGCCGCACTGGAGACGGCCAAGGCAGACGCCTGCCGGACGTGCGCCGGCTGGTGCGAACGGGCCTGTCCGTACGGCGTCCCCGTCCGGACGCTTCTGTGCTTGGCTCACACGCAGCTGACGCTGCCCTAAACCACGAATCTGATCTCGAACGCTGGCAAAATTCGGTTCGTCGGCCGCTTAGGGGCCGCGGGCTCGTCTCCGTTCGCTGCGGTGATTCTTAACGCCATCACGGGCCGGAGCCGATGG
>MEYF01000044.1:24244-24629 GCA_001775755.1 Candidatus Aminicenantes bacterium RBG_19FT_COMBO_65_30
GATGGCTAAATCACCGCTTTATGCTCCCTCCGACGATACCCTCAGCCCCTTCCCCAGCGGCCTCCTGTGAAGGCACCCCTGCGTGTTTTTTGCGGGTTCGTGAATCCGAGCTTCCGGGGCCTTGCTTGATGGGCCAGCGTCGAATAAGATTATCAAATCTCTACATCTAGGAGGCGTTATGAACTACCCCCGCTTTAGGGCGATCGCCGCGATTATCCTGATGTCCATGCTTTTCCTGCCGGCTCTGGCTTCTGCCCAGGTGACCAAGGCCGACTATGAGAAGGCGACGGGCCTCAGGGCGAAGCTCCAACCCCTGGCCCTGAACATCGTCGACAGGGGAGGGTGGATCGGCAAGACATCCCGCTACTGGTATCGGAAGTCCGTC
>MEYF01000044.1:24653-25462 GCA_001775755.1 Candidatus Aminicenantes bacterium RBG_19FT_COMBO_65_30
GCCGATGCCGCCAGCCGCGAAAAGAAAATCGCCTTCGACCACGCCAAGCTGGCGGCGGCCCTGGCCGCGGCTTCGGGCGAAAAGGTCGAGGCCCTCAGCCTGCCCTTCTTTTCCCTCAACTTCAGCGAGGACGGAAAATCGGTCGAGTTCACGGCGGCCGGCGCCCGCTGGAGCTGCGACCTCGCCACCTACGCCTGCAAGAAGCTCGAGGCGCGCGGCCCCCGGAGAGGCGGGATGACGATGTGGGAAAGGGGGCCGGCCCCCGAAGCCGCGTCCAAGGAGGCCAAGGCTTCGCCCGACGGCAAGTGGGAGGCTTTCATCCGGAACTACAACATCTGCATCCGGGACAAGGAAAAGAAGGAGGAGACGATCCTCAGCCGGGACGGATCGGAGGGCGACTACTACACCTACGATTCGATTTCCTGGGCGCCCGACTCGAAGAGATTCGCCGCCCTGCGTCTGCGCCGCGGCTTTCACCGCGTCATCCAGTACGTCGAATCCTCGCCGGCCGACCAGCTCCAACCGAAGTACCACACCATGGAGTACGCCAAGCCGGGGGACGCGCTGGACGTCGAGCGGCCGGTTCTCTTTCTCGTCGACACGAAAACGGGGTTCGAAGTCGACGACGCGCTCTTCCCGAATCCCTACGAGCTTACGGATCTCGCCTGGCGAAAGGACAGCCGGGCCTTCACCTTCGAATACAACCAGCGCGGCCACCAGGCCTACCGGATCGTCGAGGTCGACGGGACGACGGGCGCGGCCCGGGCGGTCGTCGACGAGAAGGCCGGGACGTTCTTCTGCTACAGCGG
>MEYF01000044.1:25570-25807 GCA_001775755.1 Candidatus Aminicenantes bacterium RBG_19FT_COMBO_65_30
CACGAAAGGGGAGTGGGTCGTCCGTTCCGCGGACAAGGTCGACGAGGACAAGCGCCGGATCTATTTCCAGGCGAGCGGCCTCATCCCCGGTCAGGACCCGTATTTTGTCGACGCCTACCGGATCAACCTCGACGGGACCGGCCTCGTCCGGCTGACGGAAGGCGACGGCAACCACTCCGTCACCTATTCGCAGGATATGACCTATTTCGTCGACACCTGGTCGCGCATCGACCTGCC
>MEYF01000045.1 GCA_001775755.1 Candidatus Aminicenantes bacterium RBG_19FT_COMBO_65_30
CGTTTTTTCTCCAGCAATATACATCATTCAAGTAGGAAACCGGAAGCCTTCCCTAATGGGAGGCGACCTGATACTCGATCCCGGTCCAGACCTCGTCGGAATACGGGAACGGCAGGGGCGGCCGGCCGCCTCGCGGCCAGGAGCAGAGGAGCAGGCCTTTCTCGTCGTTGAGGGCGTAGGTCCTCTATCGCCCACCATTTTCTTATCAATAATTTGCACGATCCCACAGCCAAGCAAGTCCACAAGTATATCCTTTGAACGTCAAACAAATAATTTCGCTCATTGACCTTATTTCCGGATCAGTCTCTGAAAGCCCGGATCCTTTTTCTTCATTCCGAGCCTGGCATATGCCGCGCCCAGCAATCCGTAGAATCGATCATCGTCCGGTCGGATTCATCGAGATCGCCCGGTCGAAGATCGGTCCGGCTATCCGGGGAAAGTCTCTGTAAAGCCCGGGAAAAGGTTGCCTGGGGGATGGCCTGAGTTCTACGGGTTGCGCGTCTGCGAGCTGACCCGATTGCTCCGAGCATTTATCCAGGCAGTCGAAAGCCTAGCGGTAGAGAAGCAATTCCCCGACGATACCAGGCAGTGGCTCGAAAAGTGGATTACATGGGCAAAAGACCACGCAGACCGCCTTGATCCTTTGAGAGAACTGAAGGCTTCTATGATAGGGTCTGCTGAAATAAGACCGCCGCAGGCGTTTGTCAAGGGGGAAATTTCAGTATTTACGGCGCTCTTCGGCGAGCCGCTTCAGGCGCTTGGGGCGGCTGACTTCGCGACGACGCGGGCTTTTCGCTCGAGCCGAAAAAACTGGACGATCACCGCGAGCCACCACAGCCCCGTAATAGGACCAAGGTCGACCAGTCCGGAATCGGCTGGGATATAAGGGAATGTATAAAGGTTGAAAGCCAGAAGGGCGGCGGCGGAAACGACTCCGATAATGGCCACCGGGCCGATCGCGAAAACAAGGGCCAGCGTGAGGTTGTCCGCCCCTTTGATGATGCCCGTCGCCGCGCCCAGGTAGACCAGGACGACGATCAATCCAAGAACCGACACGCCTACAAGGGAATCGCGCTTCATGGTCGAAGGCTCCTTTACCGGGATCCGGTTTTGCTCTTGGTGCGGGCCTCCGCCCGGGCCCGGTTCTCCTTGACCCTGAACTTCACTATCCTGGCGATCAGGCCGTAAGGGACAGGCCGGCCCAGCGGGAATCGCACCGTGCCCTTCGACGTCTCATAAGCGGCCAGCTCGGACTTGAACTTCTCGATCCCCGTCGACGTGGGGAAGAATCCGAGGTGCTTTTTGAAAGCGGCAAAATAGACCAGGGCACCCTTCAGGGCGAAGGACGGCATCCCATAAGCGATCCTTTCCTCCGCGTCCGGGGCCGCTTTCCTGATCGTCAATCTCACCTTGTTGAGGACCTCCCGGACTTCGGGAGGGAATCCGGCAATGTACGCGTCGACGCTCCCGGGCGCTTCCCGTCCGGCTCTCATCGGCGGCCTATTTCACCCGGACGCTGCGGTCGGACATGTTCAGGAAATCCTTGCCGTCCGGCATCGCCATGTACGTCTCGGACATGTACTCGTCGGGGGAGACGATCTTGATCACCATCCGGACCGGGGTGATGCCGCCCATGGGATCGGTCCAACGGCCCGTGAATGTGTAGGTCTTCTTGGCCGCGTCGTACTTCCCCGTCAACAGGTAGAAGCTGGTCGAGGAGTTGTCGATCCACAAGGTCTTATAGGCCTTTTCGATGTTGTCATAGCCCGTGATCTGAAGGCCTTCGAACGGCTGGCCCATCATCTCACCCTTGTAGGCCAGGCGGACATAGCGGCCGCCCAGGATCATCTCGCCCTCGTTGGTGTTGACCGACTCGGTCGGCGGGGCTCCGGGCGCGGCCCACATCTTGGCTTCGACCTTCCAGCGGCCGGTAAAAAACTTAAGAGCTTCGTGATCGGCCGTGACGGCCCCGGCCTTCATGTAGGCCTCCATCATCTTGGCCTGGTCCTGCTCGGACGTCTGGGCCGAACCCAAAACGGCGGTCAAAATGAACAGCGCAAGCGCGAAACCGGCTTTTTTCATGGCTTCTCCTTTCTCCATAGCATAGAACATAAATCCGATTAATTCTATAGGAAATGAAGGATAAGAAATTGCTTTTTCCGAGCGAGCTGAATTCCCCCTCCCGGCATTGAATTTGCCCCCCAGTCCATGGTGGAACTGTACCCCCGGCCGGACGGCAATGTCAATTTCCGGGAAAACCGCGTCCAAGGATCATATCGGAACCACCATCTGGCCCTTATCAGGGATGTGGGAGGTCACGCGGGCGATGAACTCCAGATAATCCATCGTTTCCTGCTCCGCGCCGTCCCGGCCCCAGCGATAACCGACCTTGCCCTCAGGTTCTAGAAACGTCAACCGCTCCACGGCGAGCACCCGTCCGCGCTCTTATCGTCGCTAAAACGCGACTTCGAGGACGAGCGGCCTTCCCGGCTCAACGTGGATGGGCCTGCGCCACCGGATCCGGACGAGATTTCCGGACTGACGGAACGCGGCCTTCGTCGCGACGCCGGCCAGGGTCCCCTTAGCTGAACGGACCGACTTTCCGGCCAGCGTCGGCGGGAGGACGACGGTGAGCTCCTTGAGGTCGAGCGTGCCCGCGCCCGCCTCGAGCCCCAGGACAAAGCCCCCGCCCGAACCGGCCTTTTGAGAATACACGCCCCAGCCGGAGCCGGCCGTCCAGAGCGTCCGGAAATCGTCGCCGTTCATCTTCGGACCGAAGCCCATCTTCATTTCCGGGCCCGAGTACGAGAAGCCCGAGAGCGCCAGCAGGACGCCCCAGGAGGACATGGCCCGGGCGTAGTGATGACCGCACTCGACCTCGTCCCAGGGATTGCGCCGGAAGCCGTCGTAGCGGTCACGGACGGCCTTGACGACGCTCAACCCTTCCTCGAGGAGGCCTTCGTAGATGAGATGGGAGGCGACCTGATACTCGATCCCGGTCCAGACCTCGTCGGAATACGGGAACGGCAGGGGCGGCCGGCCGCCTCGCGGCCAGGAGCAGAGGAGAAGGCCTTTCTCGTCGTTGAGGGCGTAGGTCCGCTGGACGTTGGAGAAGTTCCGGAAGTCGTTCAGAAAGTTGTAGTTATAGATCGCCCGGAGCGAGGATTGGACGCGCTCGGCCGGGAGGTACCGGCCGAGGCCCGCGACCATGCCCAGCCACTGGCCGAGGAGCATGTCGGAGAGACAGCCCTCGCCGTACTGGTATTTTTTCTCCATGACCTGCTCGTATTTCTGGACGTAGTACTCGCCGTTCCAGAGGAGGCGGTCGTAGGCGGCCAGGCCCTTGTCGAAGACGGCCAAATATTCCTTGGCCGCGGCCCGGTCGCCCACCGCGGCCGCCATGGCCGCGCCGGCCCTGAGCGCGCCGAGGTAGAATCCGCCCATCATGCTGTTCGGGCCGTAGAATTCGATGTCGTAGGTGTTGTGCTGTTCGCCCTCCATCAGGCCGTCGCGGTCGGCGTCCCACGACGTCCAGGCGTACTCGAGGGCCTTCTTGGCCTGCGGCCAGAGCTTGCGAAGCCAGCCGGTGTCGCCCGAGATCTGCCAGTCGCGGTAGAGGCTGATGACGCGGCCCATCTGCCCGTCGGCCGCCGGCTTGAAGTTCCATAAGATCCCGCTCCCGAGCGGGAGCGACGTGCGGAAGACCATGGCCCCGTCGGGCTTGACGTTGTCGAGGAAATCGGTCTCGCGCATGGTCCGTTCGAGCGACGGGAAGAGGAAGGCCAGCGACTGGGCGTAGTTCCAGACGTGGGCGCAGTTGAGCGGGCAGCAGCCGCCCTGATCGCCGCAGCCCTCGAAGCCGAAGTACCGGCCGCCCTCGAGCCAGAGTCCCGTCGTCGTCCGGATGATGGCGGCCTGGCTGGAGACGGCGTCGAGAACGTAGGGCGGCAGGGTCGTCGAGAAGAAAGCCCGCGCGAAGGCCCGGCTTTCGCTCTCGAGGCGGCCGAGGTTCGCCTGGAGATACTCGGCGGCGGCCCAGGCGTCCGGGAATCGCTCGGCGTAGTGGTTCTTGAAGATGCGGCCGCGCTGTTCGGGGACGATGTCGAAATAGTTGAGGACGTTCGGGAAGCTCCAGGACAGGATGAAGGGCAGGACGACTTCCTCGCCGGGGGCCACGGTGGCCATCAGGCCGAGCGTTCCGACGTCGGTCCGCTTGTCGGGCGACGGCGAGATCTCGGCCAGGTCCTTGAGCCGGCCGTCGGCGGCGAAGTCGTCCCAGAAGATCTGGAGGTCGTCCCACCAATCGCCCCGGACCCAGTGGGAGAGGTAGGTGACGTCGGGCCAGGAGGTCGCGAGGGCCATCGTTCCGAACGCCGCTTCCTCGGATTTGACCTTCCGCGAGGACATGGCCAGGCCGCGGAGGGCCGGCGTCTGCTTGATCTCGTTGACGTTCTGGCCGAACTTGTCGTGGCCGAGCCCGTCGACCTGGCCGACGCCGTCGAAGCCGATTGGGTTCATGACCGAGCCGGCGATGGTGATCTTGGCCGGAGCGGAGCCCGTGTTCTTCACCCGGAAGCGGAGGACGAAGGCCGGGATGCCGGAATCGTCCGGATTCATGGGGACGAGCGGATTGAACGCTTCGAACGTGACCTCGAGCGGGATTTGGCTGTCGGAGAGCTCGACCTCGGCGAAGGGGTATTCGCCCTTGAACCGGGCTTTTTCCATGCGCGGCAGGCCGGGGACAAAAACGCGGCGGAAACCGAAGCCGGTCGTGAACGGAGGCTCGATGGGGCCCTCGAGGACGCGGACTAGCTTCGTTCCCGCCTGTTCGAAATACATGGCGAAAAACGTGAAGGGCATGTGGACGCCCTTGCCGGGCCGGTTGAAGATCTCCCAGTCGCGGAGGTTGCCGCGGCCGCCGAGGGAGATCGTGCCCGTGCCGATGCCGCCGAGCGGGAAGGCGACCTCGTTGAGGGCCCGCCCCTCGAAGGTGCGCACCGGCCCGGAGCGTAAGAGCTCGTCCCGGCTGTAGGCCGGAGCCGCCGACTGACCGTCATTCGAGGCCGCGGCCTCCGCCGGAAGAACAGAGAAAGACACCGCGGAGCTCATCAAAAGGAAAGAACAGGCGAGGAATCTGGCTTTTGGCCTCATGGACCGGCCCTCCTTGATACGGGCGGGATTATTTCAGTCCTTTTTCTAAAGGAATAAAACCGGATTGTCAAACGCCAACGAGGCCGGGATCATCCGGTTATAGTCTTTCCTCTTCGCTCGATAAGCCGCTCGATCTTCCGCTCCATGTCGCCGTAGTGGGTGCCCTGCCAGAAGACGCGGTCGCAGCCGGAGCAGACGGCGAACGACGACGCGTTCTCCCGGACGTGGGGCGTGACGAGGTTTCGCGCCCGGTCCCGGCTCAGGGGCTTGAGCGGGAGATTGCATTCGATGCACCGGGTGTTCGGCCGGACCTCGCCCCACAGCTCGAATTCATCGAGGACCTGGACGACCTGGTCCTCCCAAACGTCGCTGCGGACGAACAGACGGTTCGGCCGCTTGACCGTCTTCTCGATGAGCCCCGTGTCCCGGGTCAGAAGGACGCGCCCTTCGCGCCGGGCGAGCTCGACCAGGTCCTTATCCTCGGCCTTGGAGAAGTAGAGAACGTCGAAGCCGAGGATCTTGAGCCACTTGGCCAGCCGGCCGAGCATGCAGTCGGCGACGAAGGTCATGGGGCGACCCCCTAAAGGCCGAGGAATTGGACGGCCAGGCCGGAGACGAAGATCATCAGGCCGGCCAGGGCGTGCGAATAGCGCTCGAGCTTGCCCAGCCGGACGAAGCTCGCCCCCCAGGAGGCGGCGGTGATGATGACGAGCATGGTGGCGATGGTCACCAGGCCGAAGGCCGCGGCGACCAGAACGACGCCGGCCGTGCTGTGGCGGGCCGCCGGGTACATGATCAGGGGGATGAGCGGCTCGCAGGGGCCGAAGACGAAGATCGTGAACAGGACCCAGGGCGTGATGTTAGCTTTGCCGCCCTCGCCGTGGGGATGGGCGTGCTCGGCGAGCTCGTGGGTGTGGGGGTGCTCGTGAACATGCTCGTGGCCGGAGTCCGGGCCGTGGGGATGGGCATGCTCCCCCTCCAGGGCGTGGAGGTGGGCATGGGTATGGGCTTTTCCCCTCCAGGCCCGGCGCATCCCCCAGACGAAATAAGCGAACCCGAACCCGATAAGGAGCCAGGCCGCGATCTCGCCCCGGGTCGACTCCACGCCCTCGAGCTTGGCCACGGCGATGCCCAGGCCGATGCCCAGGAAGCCGAGGACGACCGAGCTCAGGATGTGCCCCAGCCCGGCCAGGAAGGAGACGAACAGGGTCTTGCGCAGGGTCCAGCTCCGGGCCCGGCCGATGACGATGAAGGGGAGGTAGTGGTCGGGGCCGATCACGGTGTGGACGAGGCCGATTGTCGCCGCCGTGCCGGCCAGCAACCAGATCTCCCGATCGATCATCGCGTCTCCGCCCCGCCGGCATCGAAAGG
>MEYF01000046.1 GCA_001775755.1 Candidatus Aminicenantes bacterium RBG_19FT_COMBO_65_30
ACTCCCATGCCCGCGGAAGCGATCAATGCGCCGAGCACAAGGACCATGGCCAACAGCCGTTCGCGCACGGGGGCGTAGACTTCAGCGGAATCCATGCGCGCGACCAGGAACCACGGCGAGTCGGGGACGGCGCGCAAAGCGGCGACAACCGGGACGCCGCGGTAGTCGATGCCGTCCATGATGCCTTCATAGCCCAGGGCCGCCCGGACCGCGGGCATTCTTGTGCCGGTGAGCGGGAGGCGCAGGTTCAGTGAAGTCCTCTTTTGAAAACGGAGCTCGTTCAAAAAAACAACGTCCTCGCCCTCGCGGCGGACGATAAGGGTCTCGGCCGTGCGGCTGGCCGTCGGCCAGCGAACAATGAAGGGATAGAGGTATTTTTCGGGATCGACCTTTAGGACGAGGACTCCCAATGTCCGAGGATGATTTCCGTCGTCGAGAACAGGAACCAGGATCGACAGGTGGATGGGGAGTCCGGGAGCATCACGGTGGAAATCCAGGAATGTGACTTGGCCCGAGCGGATGACGTCGGGAACCTGCGCGGCCAAATGGGGGGCGACAGGCTCCGGAATGTCGGGGGCCGACAGACGCTCGAGAGCATCCGCGTCGAGTAAAAAAACCCTGTCATAGTCATAGGCCTGCTGGACGCGGCTGAGCCAGACCCAGAGCTGGCTCCGCGCCGTCGAATCGGCAGGCTTTTCAAAAAATCGCCGCACCAGGCCGGAAAAGGAGGCGTTCCTGAAAAAGACGGTGGCGTCCGCCAAGCGTTCCGCTCTCCAGCCCACCAGCTCGCTCACTTTTAGCTCCGCGATGGCCGAAAGCTGGCGCGCGATCTCAGCGCGGAAATGTCTTTTGTAATTTCCGTAAAAGAAGAAACCACAGGCGACAATGCCCGTCGCCAGGACGATGAATATCAAAAGTAAGCCGTAGCGTGACCGGCGCGCGGTTTTTTCGTGAGGATCCAACGTTGTTCTCCTTATGTCGTCCGCGATCCGCGACCGTCCTGGATGGCATAGGCGACGCGGTTCCGGCCCTTCGAAGCGGGTAACTCGGGCACGGTCATCCCCTCCCTTCCCAAAAACACTTCCATGTCATGGCGTGAGGGCAAGCGCTCAGAAGGGCCTAATACGAGAACGCCTCATGAGCAAAAATTTACAGGAAAGCTGACGATCTCCTGATTTTGATCAGAGTGTAAGTTGGGAGTGTGGGTTTGTCAAGGATTTTCCGACCCTGCGGCGCCAAAGGCCGCCTTCGCCGCGCACTTCCGGGAATTTGGATACGAAGTGCTTGGCGGGGCCTAGGCCGCGTTGACGTCGTTGACGAGCAGGCGCAGGGTGCCGACGTTCTTGCGGTTGAAGGCGAGCGTGAGGCGCGGCAGGCCGGGGTATTCGTCGTCCTCGCCGATGAGCGGGCCGGGATGCTTCTCGATGCGGCCCTCCGCGAGGATCGAAGCGTAGGTGTCGTTGAGGCGCTCCAGCGCGGCGGGAGGGATGGGCGAAAGGAGCCGCAGGACGAGGAGCGGGCCGACGTAGCGCATCGAGTGGTAACGGCGGTAGAAGCCGGTGATTTCGGCGACGGCTTCGTCGACGTCGTCGGTCAGCTTGAACAGGTTCATGTCCTCTTCGCCGATCATGCCGTTGTGGAGGAGCTCGGCCTTGAGGTAGGTCCGCCAGTGCTGCCAGTAGGTGCCGCCGGGGGCGTCGACCATGACGATGGGCATGAGGGTGGTCTTGCCCGTCTGGACCATGGTCAGGGCCTCGAGGCCCTCGTCGTGGGTGCCGAAGCCGCCGGGGAAGAGGACGACGGCCGAGGCCTCCTTGAGGAAGAGGATCTTGCGGGTGAAGAAATACTTGAAGTTGATGAGCTTGGGGTCGGCGGCGATGACGATGTTGGTCTTCTGCTCGTGGGGCAGGCGGATGGCGACGCCGAAGCTGGCGGCGCGCCCGGCCCCGCGCTGTCCGGCGCCCATGATGCCGTCGCCGGCCCCGGTGATGACCATCCAGCGGCGCTCGCGCATGCGGCGGGCGAAGGCGTCGGCCTGGATGTAGTCGGGGTGGTCGGCGGGGGTGCGGCTCGAGCCGAAGATGCTGACTTTGCGGACGTCGTGATAGGGGGCGAAGACCTTGAAGGCGTAGCGCAGCTCCTTGAAGGCGGTGGTCAGGAACTTGAGATCGCCGCGGCCGGCGCCGTCGCGGGCGAGACGGGTGATGGCGACCATCAGGTCGGCCAGGACGTCGCGGTCGGGGCAATTGGCGGCGAAGCGGTCGAGGAAGTCGGCGATGGCGGCGTCGCGGGCGGCGACCCAGGAGGAGGGGTTATCTTTTGTCACGCCTTGATTGTACCATAGATCTTGAGCGCGGAGACGCCGGCGATCCTGTCGAAATCGGAATCGTTATGCAGCAGGAGCAGGCCATGTTCGATGGCCGTTTGGGCGATCAGGCAATCCATCGAGCTCTGGACGGACATGCCTTTTCTGCGCAGATTAAAGAATATCTTCGCGGCCCCGGCGTAGGATCCAAGGCCCCCTTCAAGGTCGTAAACCGTCTGGGTCCCGAGATAATCACGCAGTGTCGAGAAATCCTTATCCGTCGCGGCGCCTTGAAGAACTTCTAGGATCGTGATGGGGCTGATGCCAAAGGGAATCCCGCGGTCCAGGATCTCGATAAAACGGTTCACGGGAGAATTCTCTCGTCCTTCCAGGAAATCGATGAGGACGGAGGAATCAACGAGGATCACCGCGCCCTCAGCTTCTTGTAGTCGTAGCCTTCCGCGAGCCGGATCTGGCCCCTGAGTTCGCGAATATCTTTTTTCTTGAGGACGCGGACGTATTCCTCGAGGGCCCTGTGGACGACGTCCTTCTTCGTTTTTAATTTCGAAAGAGCCATGGCTTCCTCCACGAGACCGTCGTCGATCACGATGTTGGTCCTCATCTTGTACACCTCATAATGTGTATAATAAGGTGTATCGCCGGGCTTGTCAACCCCGGTCCTCATTAATAACGGACGCCCTATGTCGGCGGGGATTCTCACGAGAATGGGGTCGGACCACAGCAAGTCGTTAAAATTCAGTAACTTAAGTCGTTTTTAGCGCCATTTATTAGGCTTATTCCCGCGTTTTCGGCCATGAAAAGCGGGAAATATTCTAGATGATCGCGTCGATTTCGCGGATCTTCTTGGCCAAGCGGACGGCGGAGATGGGAAAGGCGGTCTTGATCTCGGGGGCGAAGAGTGCCAGCTTGAATTCCTCGATCATCCAGCGGAGTTCTTCGACGGCGGGGCGATTCTCCGAATTCGGGGACGCAATACCCTGTCCCTGTTTTATCCTGTTCAGCTCTGCATCTAAGCGCGCGAGCTCGAAGGCGTAAGGCTCGAGCTGGGCGGCCTTGGCCTTGTCCTTTTCCGGGCCGATCCTGGCCCGTTCGAGCCGGATCTTGAGCCCTTCGAGGTAGCGGGGGATGCGCGCGAGCCTGGCGACGGCGTAGATCTCGAGGAAGTTCTTGGGGACGAGGCGATCGAGATCAGCGGCGACGGCATCGAGGTATTCGGGCTTGACGCGCTCCTTGAGCTTGCTGAGCTCGTAGAGGCTGAGCTTTTTCGAGCTTTTGACGCCGGCAGCGCCTCCTGTGCCCGCTCCTCCGCCGCCCTTTCCCAGCTCGATCCGCAGCGCCGCGTTCAGCTCGATGATCTTGACGACCGTCTGGGTCAAGGCGTGCCCCTTTTCGAAAAGGGTGCGCCCGACCTCGGCTTCGTAGGCCGTGTACTCGGCCTGGGTGCGGATGTCGCGCTCGAAGACGTCGCGGGCCAGGCCTTCCTCGATGGCCTTCTCTACGGCTTCGCGCCCGCCGAAATAAAGCGCCGCCCGATCGAGCTCGGCCGGGATCTTGTGGTAGCGCCGGACGAACGCCAGTTCCTTGGCGAATTTCCGCATCAGGAGCCGGCGGACGCCGACGGGGTGCGCGGCGGCGGCCTCAACGCGCGTCGCGAAGAGACGGATGCCGACCGTCCCTTCCCCCGACGTCCCGACATGAGGTGCCGAGGTCTCGCGTTCTTCGACCACGAGTGCCGGGTAAGCCGTGAGCGACGTTCCGACCGCGATCTTCTCGGGCAAATCACCGAAACACCACGCCATGAGGCCGGTCTTTTCCCAGGTGCGCGCCGCCTCGCGCCAGGCCGGCGATTCAATCTTGGACGGGGCCTCGTCCGCGGCGCCGATCTTCTTGCGCAGGAGCCCGACGTCGCGGCCGGCGTCGATGACACGGCCCGTGCCCGGGTCGGTCACGGCCACCCGCATCCGCAGGTATTTCGGGACGTCGGCCAGGGCCCATTCGCGCGGCGGGATGTCGACGCCGAAACGGCGCTTGGCGAATTCGGCGACCGCCTTGAAAAGGGCGACCTCCTCCGGAGCTTGGGGCATCTCGCGGGCGATCGTCTCGGCCTTCTCGCCGACGGGGACGAGGAGCTTGCGGTAGCGTTTGGGCAGGCCCTTGATAAGCGCGGCGATCTTGTCCTGGTATTGGCCGGGAACGCCCCATTCGAGGCGGTCCGCCGGGATGGCGCTCAGAAGCTCGGGCGGCACGGTCAGCGTTACGCCGTCGTCCTCTTCGCCCGGGGCGAATTTGTAGACGGCGCGGAAGGGGCGGCCGGCGACCTCGACGCTGTCGGGGAAAGCGAAGACAGCGTCTTCCCCGGGCCGATAATTGAGGAGGGCGTCCTCGTCGAGGTGCAGGAAGGAGTCGTCGCCGCCGCGGTCACGGACGTCCTTGAGGAGCTTGCGCAGGGTACGGATGTCGCGGATACCCGGGAGCCGTTCCGAGTAGAACTTGGCGATCTCCGTCTCGGCGACGAGGATATCGCGGCGGCGAAGCTTCTCCTCCATGGCCTCCACCTTGCGCTGGAGGGCGAGATTGCGCGAGAGGAAAGGGGGCGGGTCTTCGACCTCGCCCTCGACGAGGCCGTTCATGACGAAAATCTCGTGGGCCTCGGCCGGGTTGACGCGGCCGTAGGAGACGCGGCGCTCGCGGACGATCTCGAGGCCGAAGAGGGTGACGCGCTCTTTAGCCGTGACTTCGCCGCGGGCCCGGTCCCAGGCTGCGTCGGAGTAGGAGCGCTTGCAGAGCGGCCCGCCCAGAGCCTCGAGCCAGGCGGGGTCGACGCGGGCGGCCGTGCGGGCGAACAAGCGCGACGTCCGGACGACCTCGGTCGACACGATCCAGCCCGCCGCCTTGCCGAAGAGGACCGAGCCGGGCCAGAGCATGACCTCGCGGTTCTTGGCGCCGGAGTACATGTGCTTTTCTTTATGGGCGGCGATGTTCGAAAGATAGCCGCTGAGGATCGAGCGGTGGATCGCGCCGTAGAGCGCCGGCGATATGTCCGTGTGCATCTTCAAGAAGGGGTCAAACCTTAAATCATATACTTTTTTCTGCGACTCCCGATCCGAACGCGAGCCGGAAAGTATATGATTTAAGGTTTGACCCCTTCTTGATTGCTCGCTAAGGACCGAGCTGATCTCGGCGTGGAGGTAGGTCCACTCGCGCATACGGGGGAAGGACAGGAAGTTCTCGTGGCAGAAGCGGCGCTTCTGGACGAGACTCGCGAGTTTTTCGAAGTCGCTGTGGTAGCGGTTCCAGATGTTGAGCAGGACGAGGAAATCCGAGTCGGGGTGGCGGAAGGCGGCGTGGACGGCGTCGGCCTGCGCGGACTTGTCCGGCGGCCGCTCGCGCGGGTCGCGGATGCTCAGCGCCGCGGCCAGCACGGCCACCTCGGGCAGGCATCCCTCAGCGCGGGCCTCGATAAGCATGCGCGACAGGCGCGGGTCGAGCTGCATCCTGGCCATCGCCTCCCCCTTCTCCGTCAACTCCCACCGGGAATTCGGAAACGGGTATTGTGTCCCCGATTTTCTGATGGCGCCGAGCTCGACGAGGGTGTCGTAGCCGTCGTGGACAGCCTTGGAGGCCGGCCGGTCGATGAACGGGAACTGGAGCGGGTCGCCCAGCCCGAGGTCGGTCATGCGCAAAATGACTTCGGCCAGGTCCGACCGCAGAATTTCAGGCGAGGTGAACTCCTCGCGCGATTCGAAATCGGTCTCGCTATAGAGGCGCACGCACAAGCCCTCCCGGACGCGGCCGCATCTCCCCTTGCGCTGGTCGGCCGAGGCCCGCGAGACCGGCGAGATCGGCAGGCTGTTGATGCGCGTCCCCGGCTGGTACCGGGCGATGCGGGCCACGCCCGTGTCGACTACGTAGCGGATGCCGGGGATGGTCAGCGACGTCTCGGCGACGTTCGTGGCCACGACGATCTTCGGCACGGTCACGGTGTAGACCATCCTCTGCTCCCCCGCCGGGAGCCTCGAAAAAAGCGGCAGGACCTTGACCAGCGGCCACTTCCTCCCCTCGAGCAGGCGGCAGGTCTCGAGGATGTCCTGCTCCGTGGGCATAAAGACGAGGATGTCGCCCGGCGGTTTCTCCCGGCGCAGGTACTCGACGGCCTCGACGGCCTGGTCGACGTAGTCCTTGTCTTCAGCCTCCTCCTTATCCGGCGGCCGGTACTCGAGCTCGACCGGGTAGTGACGGCCGCTGACTTCGATGACGGGCGCGTTGCGGAAGGCCTTGGAGAATTTCTCCGTATCGAGCGTCGCCGAGGTGATGACGAGCTTGAGCTCCGGCCTCTCGTCGAGGAGCTTGCGCATGATGCCGAGGAGAAAGTCGATGTTGAGCGAGCGCTCGTGGGCCTCGTCGATGATGATCGTGTCGTACTCGTGGAGGAGGCGGTCGCCTTGGGTTTCGGCGAGGAGGATGCCGTCGGTCATGACCTTGATGTAGCCGTCGCGGGCCGTGCGGTCCTGGAAGCGGATCTTGTAGCCGACGGAGCGGCCGAGCGGCTCGCCGAGCTCCTCGGCGATGCGGTAGGCGATGGTCACGGCGGCGAGACGGCGCGGCTGGGTGACGCCGATGCGGCCGTTGATGCCGCGCCCCGCTTCGAGGCACATCTTCGGGATCTGAGTGCTCTTGCCGCAGCCCGTCTCGCCGGAGATGATGACGACGCGCCGGCGGGGCGAGCGGAGGGCGGCGACGATCTCGTCCGCCCGGGCGGCGATGGGGAGCTCGCGCGGGTAGGAGACTCGCGGCACGTTCCGGGCGCGGGCGGCGAGCCAGGATTCGAGGCGGGTGCGGGCGGCGTCCTTCCTGTCCATCGCCCCCTATTTTACATTATTTCGGCTCGACAGTTGCGGACGCCGGGATAGGGCAGAAATTATGTGCCTTGGCTGTCATATCCTATTGATAATTAAAATGATCGGTCATATTTCGAGCAGAAAAAAGGCCCTAACTGAGCATTTTTGACCATAAAAAGCGTCTTTCTAATTATGATGTCCCTTCTCTCTCTATTTCTCCATGTTCCGGACTCTTCCCCAGTCCCTGCCAAAGTTATCAGTCCTAAGAAAGATTCGCCCGGGCCCCAATAAGGAGGTACGCATGCCCCGCGCAAAGCTGTTTCTGATACCAGGGTACGTCTGGCATCTCACCCATCGATGTCACAACAAGCAATTTCTGCTCCGTTTCGACCGCGACCGCCGTGTATGGATGGAGTGGATGTATCAGGCGAAGGCGCGTTATGGACTTCATGTGCTGAATTATGCGGTCACATCAAATCATATCCATCTACTCGTCTATGCCGACGGGAGACGATATGTCATCCCGAGGTCGATTCTGCTGGCCGCCAGCAGGACGGCGCTTGAGTACAATCGAAGGAAGAGTCGCTCAGGGGCTTTTTGGGAAGGAAATTATCATGCTACCGCGATAGAAACGGGATCCCACTTCCGTAACTGCCTCGTGTACATCGATCTCAATATGGTCCGGGCCGGTGTTGTCAGGCATCCCGGGGACTGGCCGTTTTGCGGCTTCCAAGAAATCCGCGGGAAAAAGACCAGGAACTGCTTGATCGAGAAGAAACTTCTGGCGGATCTAATGGGAATAGCCGATCCCGGCGAATTAAGCGCGGTTTACCAAGCCTGGATCATGGAAGCGCTGAAATCCAAAGACCTATCAAGAAAGCCAATATGGACAGAAAGCGTGGCCGTGGGGAGAGAGGTTTTTATTGAAAGGATCAAATCCGATCTGGGCCTAAAAATCCTCCACAGGGAAAAGATCCCCGTTTCTATTCATCCCGAGGGGTATGTCCTCAAGGATCCGACGCGGACCTACACAAAACGTGCGTTTTTACCCGAAAAAGGAGTATTTAGGGCCAAAAAATGGTAGGAAATTAGCGTTATCTGTATTATTATGTGACGGATATGACAGCCAAGGCACTTATCTAAAGGAACACCGGGGCCAGGGGCTTCCTCCCCGGATAAGCGAGGACCGGGAAGCCGGGGAGATATGGGAAATAGAAACCGGCCACGGAGATCAAGGCGACGCGTTCATGACGCCTGCCCGTTAAAGCCGCAGCCAGCTGATTGATCGCCGACGCTCCGGGCCTAAGGGCGAGCCGGAGCGTCTTTATCCTCGAAGCATCGTGCTTTGCGTTTGTCATCTTTCTGTCTCCATATCTATAGACGACGGCCCCCTTGAAAAGGTTTCAATTTTATCAAAGTCCGTGAGCTAGGCGGGCTTGCTGTGCTTTGCCACGAACCGATAGTATACAGCCCCCGCCGCCAGGACGGCCGCGCCGACGATCCAGGATAATTTGGGCAGGCTGACCATCAGCACCAGGCACGAGAGTAGGCCGAAAGCGGTCACGAATCGAATCCGCCCCTTGAAAACCTTCAACCCGCTCAAGTTCATCGCGGCGTAATAAAGAAGAAGAGAGAAACTGCTGATGTAGGCGATGTGCGGGAGGTCGGCCGAAAAAGCCAGGAGGAGCGTGGCCGCGCCGCCGAGGAGAATGGCGTTTCTCGGGGCCCCCGTCTTACGGTCGAGGAAAGCGAAAAACCCGGGCAATTCGCCGTCGCGGGCCATGACCTGGGCCAGCCTCGATATGCCTAGGATGGAAGCCAAGGCTACCGTTCCGGCCGCGGCCAATCCGCCCAGGGCCACAAGCCTGGCTCCGAAGCCCAGTCCCATGGCGCTTATCGCATCGGCCAACGGGGATCCCGACTTCGCCAGGACCAAGTATCCGGCTCCGCCGACGGCGGACACGGCGACCAGAATGTAGATCACCGTCGAGATAAGGATAGACATCAGGGTCGCCCGCGGCACGTTTTTGCGCGGGTCCTCGATTTCGTCGGCGACAATAGCCACCCGGGCGAAGCCCGCGTAGGCGAAAAAGATCGTCGCCGCTCCCGCCCAGACGCCGCGAAAGCCGAAGGGCATGAGCGGCCGGAAATTCGCCCCGTGGAAATGGAGGAATGCCGCTCCGGAAAAAAACAGGAGGATGGCGATCTTGAATAGGACGAGGACGTTGTTGAGCCGGCTCGATTCCTTGGCTCCCAGAAGGTTGATCATGACGACCGCCGCGACCATGAGCGCCGCCCCTACGGCCGAAGGCAGTCCCGGGAAGAAGAACGTCAGGTAATGACCGAAGCCGACGGCAACCGTCGCTCCGGCGACGATGTTCGAAAAGAGCCAGATCCAGCCGACGAGGAAGCCCGAGAAACGCGAAAGGGCCTCATGCGCGAAAATATACACCCCCCCGCTTCTCGGGTACATCCTGCTGAGCTCGGCCGCGGATAGGCCCGTCAGAAGGGAAACGGCGGCAGCGATGAGCACCGAAACGATGAGGGCCGGGCCGGCGGCAGCCGCGGCCGCGCCGAGGATGACGAAGATGCCCGCTCCGATGATCGAGCCCAGAGAGATATTGACCGCGTCGAACAACGACAATTTAGGTTTGGGCCGCGCCATCTTGGTAAATCCCAATATATAAAATATGCTGCGCGTGTGGCAACTTTTATAGAGTGAGCCGACGCGACGGACTTAAGGGCTCGGGAGGTCGGGGGGCCGTTAGCTGCAAAATACCGGCAAAAAGGGCCGTTTAGGCCCCCTAAACGGCCCAGATTTCTGGTTATTTTATTTATTATCTATAAGATATGGCAGCCAAGGCAGCTAGAATCGGTGGAGGTAGCTGACCTTGAAGAAGAAGCCGCGCGCCATCTCGTGGAAGCGGCTGCTCGGAGCGAACCCGGCCAGCCCTTCGTCCCATTCGAGCTTCTCCAGGGCCGAGCCGTAGCCCAGGTGGATGACCGTTCCGGGGATATAGGTGAACGATACCAGGCCGTCGAGCGTCATCCGCTTGTAGAAGTCGTTGTACTCGACGATGCCGCGCACGAACAGGTACTTGTTGAGCTGGAAGGTGTTGCGGCTCCGCAGGATGAGGTAATCGTAGATCTTGGCCTCGTCCAGCTTCCTGTAAAAATCGACGTAGCTCAGGTTGAGGATGAAATCGAGCTGGTCGATGGGCTGGTAACGGAGGGCCGCCGAAACGGTCGTCCCGTAGCCCTGATAGGGATCGGCCGGATCGTAGAAGACCTTGCCCATCCGCCGGTAGCGCGATTGGACGTAGACCGATTTCGCCAGCTGGGATTCGAGCATGACGCCGTAACCGCTCTGGCCGAACCTCTCGCCGGAATAAACCTCGTTCGCGAGCAGGCCGTCGAAGCGGAGCATGGTGTTCCGTGGCAGGTAGAAGCGCAGGACGAAGACGTTGGTCGTCTCCCACATGTCGTAGATCGTGTCGTAGAGATGGGCGCTCCAGTAGAAGGGCTGGATCCTCTGGAAGAATTTCGACTTCGGATAGAACGTGTACATGCCGAAGGCCATCAGCT
>MEYF01000047.1:0-878 GCA_001775755.1 Candidatus Aminicenantes bacterium RBG_19FT_COMBO_65_30
GCCAAGCCGGTGACTTCGTCCTTTCTGAAGTTCCTGAACTTCGTCAATTTCGACCTCGAGCAGGACCTGGCCGCCGAACAACAGATCAAGAAGGTCTACAACCTCAAGGACGTCAGCCTGTTGACCGAAGCCAATCTGGCCTGGGAGAAGGGGAAGTCCGATAAGGCCTTCCACATGTTCCGGCTGAACGAGCAGGAGTACCTGGTCATGGTCACGCCCGGCCGATTGATCGAGCGCAATCAGTTCCGGATCGAAGTCTACGAACAGAGTCGGGATAGGAAAGCCAACCTGCTGGACACGGAGTTCACACTGCCGGACAAGAGCGCGGCCGTCTTCGGTTTCGAGGATACCTCCTTCAATCCTTATTTCATCTCCTTGAGGCTCACCGGCTGGAGCGGCGTGCTTGGAGGCGTCGTGGGCGGCATGGTCGGCCAGGCCTCCGGGGGTGTCGTCGGCGGGGTGCTCCAAGGCGAAGGGGCGGCGGAGGTCAAACCGCCCAAGCTCATCAAGGAGGTCCAGCCGATCTATCCGGAGATCGCCCGGCAGGCGAGGGTCGAGGGGGTCGTCATCATGGAGGCGACGACCGACCTTTATGGGCGGGTCGCCGCCGTCAAGGTCCTGAGCTCGATTCCGCTCCTCAACCAGGCGGCTGTGGACGCCCTCGAACAATGGGTCTACGAGCCCATGATCGTCGACGGCAAGCCCCGGCCGGTCGTCTTCACGGTGACCATGCAATTCAAGCTGGACGACAAGAAGGGGCCGCAGGTCAGTGGGGCCGTGGGCGGCGTGGCCGGTGCAGTTGAAGGCGGCGTCTCCGGCGGGGTCGAAGGCGGGGTCCAGGGGGGGGTCGTCGGCGGAGTCGTCGGAGGAGTGGTGGG
>MEYF01000047.1:953-20846 GCA_001775755.1 Candidatus Aminicenantes bacterium RBG_19FT_COMBO_65_30
GCTCATCAAACAGGTCAATCCCGTCTATCCGCAGGTCGCCCGCAAGGCCCACGTCGAGGGGACGGTCATCCTCGAGGCCAAGACCGACAAAGAGGGTAACGTCGTCGACACCCGTATCCTGCGCTCCATCCCGGTCCTCGACCAGGCGGCCATCGACGCGGTCAAACAATGGAAGTACGAGCCGCTGCTGATCGACGGCAAGCCCCGCAAGGTCCTCTTTACGGTGACGGTCCGATTCGTTCTCGACGAGGGCGCGAAGAGGACCGCCATGGACAAGTTCGCCCAGGGCGCGGTCCGGATCGAAAAGGACGTCAAGCCGCCGAGGCTCGTCAGAGAAGTCCAGCCCGTCTATCCCGAGGTGGCCCGCTTGGCCGAGGTGCAAGGCGTGGTCATCCTCGGCGTCAAGGCCGACGAGGAAGGCAAGGTCAAGGACGTCATCGTCCTGCGCTCTATTCCGCTCCTTGACCAGGCGGCCATCGACGCCGTCCGGCAGTGGGTTTACGAGCCGCTCGTCATCGAGGGGAAAGCCGTTCCCGTCGTCTTCACGGTCACCGTCCGCTTCCAGCTCAAGTGAGGGGGAGGCCTATTTCAGTCCTTCGATCCAGGCCTCAATGACCTGGAGCGCCTCGGCGGTCAGGGCTTTGCGGGGAGGCATGGGCTTGCCGGCGATGTCCGGCTGGCGGCGTATCTTCTTGAGAAGATAACTCGCCTCCGGATCATTCGAATCGATGATCTTCAGGGAAGGGACCTCCGCGCTTGGGGCGTCGATCACGGCCGCGATCTTGCCGGGAATGAGTCTGAGACCCTTGGGAGGCTTGGGGCCCGTATGACATCTGACGCAGTTCTTCTTGAAAACATTAAGGACGTTCGCGGGGATGTCCTGACCTCCCTGGCTCCCGGCCGGTGACAGGGCCGCGCTTACTCCCGCGAGCCCCAGTAAGGCGATCGTCATGAGGTTCCTTTTTTTCATTTGTCCTGTCCTTATTCCATCTTCGAATAATCGAGTTCGGACCCCAGGAGGCTATGCGGGATGAGGAAGATGAGCAGCGTGACGAGCGACGCCGCGATGACGAACGGCCTGGCCGGCTTTCCCTTGCGTCCGGCGAGGAGGGCCGCGATCCAGAACAGGAAGGCGATGAGGGTCTTGTTGTCCGTGAGGTCCATGCCGAGCGGGAAGCCGCTCCAGGCGACGCCGAAGGCGAATTTCTGGACGAGGGGGCCGAGGACGAGGCCTCCGGCGAAGAGTAGGGCGACCGTCCAAAGGACGAGGCGCCGGGGATTCCTTTTTTTGTCGAGCGCGGCGAGACCGGCCGCCGTCGCCAGGAGCATCCCGGCGAATATGACCAGCACGTGGGGGACGATGATCCAGACCGGCACGGGATCCTTGAACCGGATGATCACCGGGTCTTCGCCCGCGATCGGCGTCGTCAGGTAGCCTCCGCTCAAAAGGACTCTATAGGCGAGCTTCCCGGCCGCCGGCTGTTTGGGCAGGCGCCCGACGAGCCGGTCTCCTTGCCGCGCGAGCGGCACGCGGGCCCAAGCATCCTCGGTCTTGAACCTCATGTATTCGAGATAGCCCTGGAGCGGGGCGGGCGCGGGGACGGCGACCTCGGCGTCGCGGACGGTCTCGGCGCTCCGCGGCAGCTTGAACGCGACCTCGGTCCCCTCCACGACGACCTTCCCCCGCAGGGGATGGGTCGGGCCCGTCATCCGCTGAAAGACGGCCGACCCGAGGGTGATGACGACGGCCAGGAACCAGAAGAGACCTTTCCTCATCGCCGTTCCTATTCCTTGACTTCGATCGAGCCGAACACGGCCGATCCCTTGATCGTGAGCGTCTCCGCTTTCGAGACGTCGGGGGACACCGCTTTGCGGCTCTCGATCGAGCCGAGAACGGGCGAGCCTTCGAGGACGACCTGCCAGTTCCGTGGGACGTAGACCTCGATGCCGCCGAAGACGACGGACAGGACGAGGGTGGCTTGGCCGCCGGCAAGCCGAGCCCCCCTGAGATCGATCTCGGCCGAGCCGAAGACGACGTCGGCCTTGCCGCCCCGGAAATTCTGGGACTCGATCTTGCGCGACGAGCCCGAGAAGACCTGGCTGATGGCCAGGTCGTCGCCGCTCATCTCAGGGATCTTTTTTTTGTCCGGATGGAAGGCCGGACGGAGAAGGATCCAGAGGCCGACGCCGATGATGGCCAGGGGCCAGGCGTAGTGCCAGACCGCCTGATCGAAGATCCTCATCCGTATGAGGAGAAAAAACGCGCCGAAGAGGATGAAGAAGACGCCGGACCCGACGTTCTTGAAATTGTTGCTGAGGAGGATGGAGATGCCGATGAGGATGAAGATGACCGGCCAGTAGCGCCCGACGAGGTCGCCGAAATCCAGCCGGCCCATCTGGTCGAAAAGGAAGAGGACGCCCAGGACGATGAGCAACAGGCCCCAGAAGATGCGGCCTTGGGTTTTTCGTGCGCTCATTTTTCCCTCCTATCCCGTCTAAGATACCACAGCGGGGCCGGGCCCGCAAAAAAATGGTTCATCTCCGATTTCCGGGAAATCCACCCGGATGCGGCGATGGATGTCGCCACGAAGCCCCCGTGAGGGAAGGGGGACCCGCCGGAGGCGGGGGAAACCGTTTACGCAGGTTTCCGGGGCGCGGGGATGCGAGGGGCGATATCCTGAGCGAAGCCGGAGAGATGGATATCCCGGAATCGGGAGATGATCCAAAAAAATCAGCGCCGATCCGGGGGCTGAACGCTGATAAGGAGGACCTCGGCGAAGGCCGAAAAAGAGAAAGGGAACTCGGCCAACCGGTCCGTCCCCTTCTTCATGACGAAAGCGGCGTCGGTCTTGAAATCGACCCGGTACTCGGAGAACCAGCCCTTGTCAACGCGGACTTGGAGGGAGCCCGCGCCCGCGCCCTCCCCTTCGAAGACGCCCTGAGCGTCCCCGAGGTCCTTGGCGCCCGACACGGTGACCCGGTAGACGGCGGAAACCAGGGCCGTCCGCCCGTCGTCGGCCGGGAGGATATCGTCGAGGGTGTAGTTGATAGCCAGGTTGACCTGGAGGTCGAGGCCCTGGAAGGGGATGGTCAGGCGACGGCTCTCGCTCCAGGAGTCGCCGCGGCCGACCGGTTCAGCGGGGAAGGCCGGAAAATAGTCGCGCAGGATCTGGGAGATGGAGATGTTGAAGGGATTTCCCGCGCCGACGGCTTCGGGGTTGCGGATGGACTCGACCTTGCCGGTCCGGTTGAAGACGACTTCGAGGGCCTCCCCCTCGGTCGTGCCGAGCTTCTGGGAGAGGACACGATCGGGAAGCCGGATGTTGACGTCGATGCCGGCGCTGGTCAGGTCCGCCCGGACGGTCTCGTGGGTGGACGGCTTGGCCAGCAGCCGGATCTCGCCTCTGGAATCGGCGTTGAGGGCCAGGTCCTTGCCCATGAAATTCTTGCCGTCGACGTTGATGACGCTGGAGAGGCTGTAGGTCAGGCCCGTGCCTTCGGCCGGGGCGAAACGGAGAGCGACTTTTTCCTGGGCCGGCATGGACCCGGGGACCCCGGCCAGGGCCAGGATCATGAGCCAGGCTCTTTTCCTCATGCCGTCACCTCCGTTGAGACTAGAAACGAATTATACCACGCTTTCCCCTTTTATCGGGGCCGAGGGGGTCGCCGGAGGAAGCATAAAGGAGTGATGCGGCTCTTGTTAGCCAAGAATAATGGAGCATCACTCCAGCGTACGGAGGCGACCGCTAAACTCGGGGCCGAGGGGGTCGCCGGAGGAAGCATAAAGGAGTGATGCGGCTCTTGTTAGCCAAGAATAATGGAGCATCACTCCAGCGTACGGAGGCGATCCCCGAGGCCCTCCTATTGACGGGGGAAGGGCGAGTGAGATATAAAGGTCAAAACATCCGAGGCCGCCATGAGCATATCCGAAGAGCAGTTCGACTACCAAAAATCGCTCAAGAGTGTGAAATCCTATCCATTCCTCCACAAGTACTTCCCCGTCGACCGTTACCTCGTCCGCCCCCCCGCCTCGCTGATCGTCCGGGCCGTCTTCGGGACGTCCGTCACGCCCAACCACCTCACCGTCACGTCGTTCTTCCTGGCCCTTGTCGCCGGGCTTGTCTACATGGTCGGGAAGCCCGCCTTCTTCGTCCTCGGGGGATGCCTGGCCATGCTGTCGACGATCTTCGACAACGCCGACGGCATGCTGGCCCGGGCCAAGAACATGACCAGCCGCTACGGGGCGTTCCTGGACCTTTTCCTGGACCGGATCGCGGACTTCGCCTTCCTCGCGGGAGTCACCTTCGGGCTCTACCGGTCCACGGCCGACCCCCGGATGCTCATCCTCGGTCTGCTGACCATCGGCCTCTACTTCCTCCAGGTGTCCCTCTATTACCTCAACAACATCTACACGGGCGCCCATATCAACGGGGAAGGGGCCGAAGCCAAGAACCTGGCCGTTTTTTCCATCTTTGTTTTCTCCCTCCTCCGTTGGCCGCTTGGCATCCTGATCGGCGTTTTCCTGATGGCGTCCCTGGGGACGGTCATCAAGCTGTTCAGGTTTCTGAGGAAGGGCAGGGATCCGGCGGCGGCGCCGGCCCGTTGACCGGGCGCGCCGCCCTTTTCTTCATCAAGGGGACGATTCCGATCCCCGCCCAGACGAGCCCTACGACCCGCCGGATGAGAATGACCCCTATGCCGGCGGACATCTCGATCTTGAGGAGGGCGAAAAGCGACACGTAGGTCAGCTCGTAGACGCCCATCGACCCCGGCACGGGGAGGAACGAGTAGAACGAGCCCAGGGTGACGATCAGGAAACACTTGAAGAACGTCGGGGTCGTCCCGCCGAGGAAGCGAAAGGTCAGATAGATCTCGGTGGCCCAAAGCCAGGCCTGGCCGAAATAGGACGCGAACAGGAACAGGAACAGGCGGCGGTTCCGGCCGTAGAAATCGGAGATGTGGGCGTCGGTCTCGAGGATCCTGTCGCGCCGGTTCTCGAAGAAGGGGATGCGGATCTTGATCTTGCGGAGCGTGTCCAGGGCCCAGGTGAAGAGCCCCTGCCTCTGCTTGAGGATGAGGAAGATGAGGACGAGGAGGAGGAGGGCGATGGCGATGAAGAGCTCGATCTTCTGGCGCCGGGGCAGGGCGAATTCGGTGATGAGGAAGACGACCGACAGGGCGATCGTGGACAGGCCGGCCAGGAACTCGATGGTCTTATCGACGATGACCGTGGCCAGGGCCTTGTTGCGCTCGACGCAGTCGAGGACGAAAATGCGGACCGTCTCTCCGCCGAGGTTCCCCGCCGGGGTCAGGTAGCTGACGGCGTAGCCGGCGATCCGGGCGCCGAGGATATCCCGGAAGGGGACGCGTTCGCCGGAAGCGACGAGAAGGGCCCGCCAGTTCACGGCCCGGATGAGCCAGTAGAGGAACCGCAGGCCCATGAGCGCGGCGATCTCCGGGAGGCTCAGCCGGCCAAGGGCTTTCAGGATCTCTTTCGGACCGGTCTCAACGATGAGGTAGACGAAGAGGGCGAACCCGGCGAAGCCGAGGAGCCGCACTGCGAGCGTCCGGACCCGGGCCCGGCGCGACGGCGGGGAGCTTTCCTCCGGGCCGAGCCGGGACAACCTGAACATGGCTTGACTCTCCTCGATGAATGGCATATTTTATTCCCTCTTTTGAGAAAAGCAAAGCTCGAAGATATGAATGACCTCTCCTATAAAAAGGCCGTGGCGGCGGGCGTCCTGCTCCTCGCTCTCGGGCTTCCGGTCGCCGGGGCGTCCATCCCGCGCTTTTCGCTGACCTCGCCGGACGCTTCGCCCGCGGAACGTCCCCGGTCCGCCGCCTTTTCGCTGGCCGTCTTGGCGGGAGCGGAGCAGGAGTCGCCGCGCTCGGGCGCTCCAGCCGAGGTCGGGATGCCCAAGAAATGGCGGCGGTCTTTGATCCAGATTGGCATCCTGTCGGTCTATTCCACCGCCAGGTATTGGCTCGAGTACCACACGTGGATCGAGGACTGGCAGTACCAGCTGACCTGTGAGGACCAGTACCGCCGGTTCCTGACGACCGAGGCCATCCGCTTCGATTCGAACGCTTATGTCGTCAACTGGACGCACGTCATGGGCGGGGCCCTCTACTACCAGATGGCCAGGACCAACTACCTGACCTGGGCCGAATCCCTCCTCACCGCCTTCACCGCGTCCCTCATTTACGAGTACGTGTCGGAGTGGCGGGAGGTCATTTCGGTCAACGATATGTTCTTGACCACGTCCGGAGGATACTCCGTGGGCGAGACATGGTTCCAACTCGCCGACTATTTCCACCACGCGAAGTCTCCGGTCCTCAAGGTCCTGGGATTCATGAACCCGGTCAATAAGCTCAACCAATGGCTGGACCGGAAGAAACCGGCCTCGAAGGTCTACCCCGAGCCGGGCTGGCATGGCTTCGTCCTCTCGGCCGGATGGCGGCGGTCGTCGGAGACCGGCCGGGGGTCCTTCGACTCGGGCCTTGTCGGCCTCGACACCCAGATCATCCGCACCCCGGAGTACGGCCGGCCGGGCGCCGTCCGCAAGGTCCTCCGGGACACGTCGTTGAGCGAGCTCGCGATCGAGGTGGCCCTGAGGAAGCGGCCTCCGGGCGACGAATATCTGCGGGACGGATTGTCCGAGGAAGTGGACCTCTATGCCCGGGTCGTCGGCCTGGCCTGGTACCGGCAGAACGTCGACGAGCTGGGCCGTGGATACGCCCTTTCGCTCGGGCTCGGCTCGGCCCTCACCTACCTCCGGAAGAGGCCGACGCTCTACGACGCGAGGAGCGTCCAGGTCCGGCTCGACCCTCTGCCGGAGACGCCAACGGATTTCCGGGACAAGATGACGGTCACGCACCTCGTCGGGCCGGTCGTCGACTGGACGAGGTTCGGCCGGGGCCTGAAGATCCGGGCCGTGGCCGATGCCTACGTCGACTTCGCCCTGATGAACGCCTATGCCTTCAACGCCTATTCCGCGGTCCGCCCCATCGACGGCATGAAGACGACGCTCAACTATTACGGCTACCATTACGCGCTCGGGGCCAGCGCCTCGGGACGCGTCGACGTGGATTGGGGGAACCTCTGGCTGCGCGGGCTCGTCAGCTGTCATGTCTGGGATTCGGTCGAAGGCCTGGACAGGTTCGAAGCCGACCTCACGAACAACGTCAACGTCGTCGACACCAGGACCCGTTTTCTCGTCAAGGCCGGCTGGCGGCTGGCCTCGGTCCCTCTGCGCGTTTTCGTCGCGTTGGAGGGCATCCACCGCTGGGGCAAGATCGGGGACGTGAGGGCGGGCGGCCGGGAAACCCGGACGTTCGCCGGCCTGAGCTGCCTTTTCTGATTCTAAGGCATCAGCCGACGATCTCCCAGCCCCGCTCCTGGGCCAGCTTGCGCAGCTTGCGGTCCGCGTGGACGGCGACCGGATGGCCGACGAGCTCGAGGACGGGAAGGTCGGATTTCCGGTCGGCCAGAGCCCAGGAGTTGGCCCAGTCGATCCCCCTCGGGTCGATCCTCTGGAACAGGGCTTCGACCTTCTGCCGGCCGTAGGGAAAAATCCCCGTCTTCTTGCCTGAGAGCCTGCCTTCGACCACCTCGAGATCGGTGCCGATCAGGATCTCCGCTTCGAGCCTTTCCCGGAGTTGGTCCACGAGGACCTGGAGAGAACCGGAGAGGAGGATGATCCGGCAGCCCTCCTGTTTGAGGCTGAGGATCTTGCCCCGCAGGTCGTCGGGGACCGCCTTTCGGAGAAAGACGTGTCCGAAGTCGCGGGCCCACTGCCGGACCTCCTGGGGGGTTTTCCCCCTGAGGATACGGGCGTTCGTGGCGATGGCCCGCCGGAAACCCAGCCGCAGGGCATCCCCGACGAGCGTCAGCATGAAGCCGGCCATCCGGAAGACACCGGCGTGGCCGTGGACGAGAAGATGCAGATAAAAGACCCGCTCGGCGTTCATCCCCTTGAGCAGCGTGCCGTCGAGGTCGATGACGGCCAGACGCGTATCAGCGGGAAAAGAGATCTTGGCTTCTTCGACTGGCGTCATGACGGGAAACCGAATATTCGAACGACTTGACGGCAGATATAACACACCTGCCGGAGCGAGTCAAAATGCCCCTATCGGGCCCGGACGTCCTTGGCGATGAGCAGGGTCGTCGGGTCGAGCTTAAGCCGGAGGTCCTTGGGGGCCAACCGGCCGTGGTCCTGGACCAGATTGAAATGGACGTGGTCGCCGTGGTGCTGGAGGGAGATGAGGACGTCGATGACGCCCAGGCAGGTCTTGAGCTCGTTGGGGATGCCAAGCTCGTCGAAGAGCGGCTCCTCTCCCCTGAGCGAGGCGCTGAACCAGACTTCGAGCCCGAGCCGCCCGGCGAACTCCTTGAACTTGGCCAGGTCCTCCGGCCCGGCCGGGGCGAAGTCGAGCCCGTCGACGATAACGGTCTCGGCCCGGAAGTTGGCGTGGACGATCATGGCTTCGAGGCTGCGCAGGACCTGCTCGGTCCTGGTCCCGTCCTGCTTGAAGTTCATGATGACCCGGTTGCGGATGAGCTCGTCGAACTGATCGAGCGCCGATCTCATCTTCGGCCTCTTGGCTATCTCCTTGAAGATGTCCTCGTACCAGGTGATGATGTGGTCGACCCGGCTGGCATAGGAGACATGGATGACGTGCCTTTCCTGCAGGAGCTTGTCGGCGGCGATGTGGACGAGGCAGGCCGTCTTGCCGACGCCCTTGCGGCTGGCCAGGACGCCGATGTTCCCCTTGCCCAATCCGCCGGAGATCGATTTCTCGAGCACCCGCAGGGGGCTGCGCTTGATGAGTTCTTCCTTGACCGTGAGCGTCATGATCGTATTCTCCGTTATCTCTGGGATTCTTTTCTCTGCTTTTCGAGGTGCTGTTCCGTCAGGAGCTCGGCGACGTGGGGCGGCACGCGGCCGTATTTCAGGAACTCCATGGTGAACTCGGCCTTGCCCTGGGTGAGCGAGCGCAGGACGGTCGAGTAGCCGAACATCTCGCTCAGCGGAACTTCGGCGTCGACCCGGGAAAAAATTCCGTCCTCGACCGAACTGACGATCGTTCCCCGCCGCTGGCTGATCGTGGCGAAGACGTTGCCGGCGTACTCGGTCGGGCCCTCGACGGAGACCTTCATGATCGGCTCGAGGACCTGGGGCCTGGCCTTGGCGTAGACCTGTCGGAAAGCGCCCTGGGCGGCCATCTGGAAGGCGATGTCGGATGAGTCGATGGGGTGGTACTGGCCGTCGAGGAGAACGACCCGGATGCCGGTCACCGGAAAGCCGATGAGCGGACCCTTCTTCATGACCGCCCGGAAGCCCTTGTCGCACGACGGGATGAACTCCCGCGGGATGCGGCCGCCCTTGACCTCGTTCGAGAATTCATAGGCGCCCTTCGGCAGGGGCTCGAGGCGGCCGATGACCCGGGCGTACTGCCCGGCGCCGCCCGTCTGCTTCTTGTGCGTGTAGTCGAAGTCGACCTTCCGGCTGATGGCCTCGCGGTAGGCGACCTGGGGCATGCCCGTCTTGACCTCGGCCCGGTACTCGCGCTTCATCCGCTCGACGTAGACGTCGAGATGGAGCTCGCCCATGCCCTGGATGATGGTCTGGCTCGATTCGGGATCGACGTGGGTCCGGAAGGTCGGGTCCTCTTTGGTGAACCGGTTGAGGGCCTTGGCCATGCGGTCGGCGGCGTTCTTGTCCACGGGCTCGATGGCCAGGGAGATGACCGGCTCGGGGACGTAGATCGCGGTCATGGCCAGGTTGAGGCCGGGGCTGCAGAAGGTGTCGCCCGAGGCGCACTCGACGCCGAAAAGGGCGACGATGTCGCCGGAGCCGGCCGTCGCGATCTCGGCCATGGTGTCGGCGTGCATGCGGACAAGCCGGCCGACCTTGATCTTCTGTCCGGAGCGGGTGTTGACGAGCTCGTCGCCCTTGCGCAGGCTGCCCTGGTAGATCCGGATGTAGGTCAGCTGGCCGTAGGCCCCGTCTTCGAGCTTGAAGGCCAGGGCGACCGTTTTGGCCTCGGGGCCGTCGGCGAGGACGCGCTCGGCGCCCTCCCGGTCGAGGTCGATGGCCCGGTTCTCCACCTCCGACGGATTGGGCAGGTACTGGACGACGGCGTCGAGGAGGGGCTGGATGCCCTTGTTCCTGTAGGCCGAGCCGACGAAGACGGGGACGAGCTTGCGGACGATGACGCCCTTGCGCACGGCGGCCCGGATGAGGTCCTCGGTCGGGCGGCCTTCGAGGATGGCGGCCATCAGCTCGTCGGAGAACATCGAAACGGCGTCGAGCATCTCCTCGCGCGCCCGGGCGGCCTCGGCCGCGAGCTCGTCCGGGATGGCCTCGACCCGGATCGTTTCGCCCTCCGGCCCGTCGAAATAGAGGGCTTTCATGGTGACCAGGTCGACGACGCCCTGGAAAGCGCTCTCGAGGCCGATCGGGAGCTGCATGAGGATGGCGTTGCGGCCGAGCTTTTCGGCGATCTGGTCGCGGACCTTGAAGGGGTTGGCCCCGACCCGGTCGAGCTTGTTGACGAAGGCGATGAACGGCACGTTGTAGCGGCGGAGCTGGCGGTCGACCGTGATCGTCTGGGACTGGACCCCCCCGACCGAACAGAGGACGAGGATGGCTGAGTCGAGGACGCGGAGGGAGCGCTCGACCTCGATGGTGAAGTCGACATGGCCGGGAGTGTCGATGATGTTGATGGAGTGATCGGCCCAATCGACGTTGGTCGTGGCCGAAGCGATGGTGATGCCCCGCTCGCGCTCGAGGTCCATGGAGTCCATGGTCGCGCCGACGCCGTCCTTGCCCTTGACCTCGTGGATCTTGTGGATCTTCTTGCAATAGAAGAGGATCCGCTCCGTCAGGGTCGTCTTGCCGGAGTCGATGTGGGCGCTGATGCCGATGTTGCGCATTCTGGCGATGTCGGTGCTCATGGAAAGCTCGCTTTCTAAAATTCACGCCTGTCGGGATGTTCGGGGTGTTGCCGGTGAGGGACCAACGGGTGTACCGAAATCGAACAGTCGAAACGGCATTATAGCGGAAATCCCGCCCCGGCTCAAGCGCTGCCGTCCGGGGCGGCCGGGGAGGGACCGGCCCCGGTCCGGTTGTATCGGGGAGGCCGGCGTCCTATAATTGCCGGGAAGACCGAAGGAGGCCCGCATGAAGAAAGCCCTGATCGCCCTGCTCCTTGTCGCCCTGGCCCCTCCGGCCGTGGCCGCGGCCCAAGTTCAGCCGCCTTTCGACGAATTCTTCCTCGACAAGGCCCTGCGGATCGATCTCTACCAGACCGGGGACGCCAAGGACGAAAGCGTCACCGTCCATCAGGTCTACGAAGAGAGCATCTGGCCCGAGTCCAAGTCCGGCCTCCTCCCGCCTTTCGAGTACGGCCGCTACGGTTTGAAGCTCTATGACGCCGCCTCGAACCAGCTCCTCTTCGCGCGCGGCTTCGACACGATGTTCGCCGAGTACAAAACGACGTCTCCGGCGCTAGCGGGGACGGCGCGCGTTTTCCAACGGTCGGTCCGCGTGCCCCTGCCCAAGCGGCCGGTCCTCTTCGTCATCGAAAAGCGCGACAAGCGCCACCTCCTCCAGCCGCTCTTCAGCCAGATCCTTGACCCGGCCGACTACCACATCATCCGCGAAAAGCCCGCCTCGGGCGATTGGATCTATGAAGCTCAGCTCGCGGGCGGCTCCCACGAAAAGGTCGACTTCGTCTTCATCGCCGAGGGGTACGCTGCCGAGGACAAGGACAAGTTCAAGGCCGACGTGGACCGTATGGCAGCCTACCTCTTCACGGTCGAACCCTACAAAGGAATGAAGGACAGGTTCAACGTCCGCGCGGTCTTCAGGGCGTCGGCCGAGCGGGGCATGGACGAGCCCCGCCAGCGTGCCTACAGGAAAACCGTGCTCAACGCCTCGTTCAACGCCTTCGACCTCGACAGGTACATGCTCATCGAGGAGGACCACCGGATGCACGAGATCGCCGGCCAAGTGCCTTATGACGCGATCATCGTCCTGGTCAACAGCCAACGCTACGGCGGCGGCAGCATCGGCCTCGACTACTGCGTGACCACCGTCGACCACCCGTCGAGCCCGCAGGTCTTCGTCCACGAGCTCGGCCACTCCTTCGCCTACCTGGCCGACGAGTACTACCAGTCCGAAGTCTCCTACAACGATTTCTACCCGAAAGGCGTCGAGCCGCTCGAGGCCAACATCACCGCCCTCCTCGACCCCGCAAACGTCAAGTGGAAGGACCTGCTGTCGCCGGGGATCGACGTCCCGACGGAATACGGCAAGGACAGGATCGAGGCCTTGCAGGCCGAGCGGGGAGCCGGCCGGGAGGCCCGGGCGAAGGACGTCGAGGCGGCAAAAAAGAAGGGTGCCCCGGATAAGGAGATAGAGGGGATCGAGAAGAGATACAAGGCATCCGACGCCGCGCTTGCGGCAAAGATCGAGTCCGTGCGCAGGGAATACACCGCCCTGAACGATAAGGTCGGCGTCTTCGAGGGCGCCGGCTACGCCTCGAAGGGCCTTTACAGGTCCCAGGTCTACTGTATCATGATCGGGAACCCGAAGAACGAGTTCTGCCGGGTCTGCCGGAGGGCCATCGCCCTGATGATCGACTTCTACAGCCGCTGAAACTCGGGCAGGATCACTTCTCCGGGCCCGTCAGCCCCTTGAAATTCACCACGGGGATGATGTTGTCGGGCATGATGCCCCACTGGATGTTCGGGGCCAGCTTCTGGACGAACTCCCACTGGATGATGGTCGGGTTCTTGGTCAGCGCGGCCTGGCGGATCTCGATGCTCTTGGCGTCGCCCTCCGCGGCGACGATCTTCTGCTCCTTGCGGATCTTCTCCTGCTCCAGCTTGTTCTTCTCCGTGGTGATGTTCTCCAGGGCGATCTGTTTCTCCTCGAGCGTCTTGGCGTACTCGGCCGTGAAGATGATGTTCCGGATGATGATCTCGTCGAGGATGAGGCCGTTCTGCTCGAACTTGGGCGCGATCTCGTCGAAGAGGGCCTGCTGGGCCTCGTAGCTCTTCTTCGTATAGAGGTCGTAGGCGGCGAACCTGGTCGGGACGCGGCGGCCGGAGCCGCGGATCTCGGTCTTGACGACCTTTTCCACGAACTCGCGCTCCGAGCCGAGGTTCTGGAGGATCCAGGCGGCCTTGCCCGGCTGGATCATGAACCTGGCCGTCATCCCCACCCGGATCTGCTGGCCGTCTGACGTCAGGGCCGTGATGATGATGTCGGGATAATCGGCCATGCTCGATTGCGGACTGTCGGAGGCCTCGTACGTTTTTTTAAGGGTCGGAAAGATGACGACCTTGTCGATGAGCGGGACGATCACGTGCAAGCCGGGCTTCAGCTCCTGGCGCACGGCCCCGAGCCTCTTGACGACGCCGACCGTCCCGGCCTGGACGGTGATAAAGGCTTGGACGAGCAGGGCGATGACGATGATGCCCAGGAGAGCCGACACGGCCAACCCCTTTTTACCCTTGAGCCAGGCGTTGAAGCTGCCGCTCCCCATCCGCTCCCGCTGGGCGATCAGGGCGCCCATGATCAGGATGCCGAAAACGAACGCGATCAGATAGCCGGACATTGAATTTTCTCCTTTTCGTTGATGGCTGACGCCGATTATATCCCGATTCGGGAAGTGAGGAAAGCCCGGATCAGTCGGCGGTTTCGATGATGCCGCCGCCGACGACAGTCTCCCCGTCGTAGAAAACGGCGGACTGGCCCGGCGCGACGGACGCGACGGGCTCGGCGAAGTCGACCCGGGTCCGGCCGCCGTCGAGCGGGGAGATCGTCGCCGGGACGAACCGGCCGCCCGAGCGGACCTTGACCCGGACCTCCGCCGGGGCAGGCAGATCGTCGTACGGCCCCCAGACGCACTCCAGGACCATGCATGCGCGACGGAACGTTTCGTTTTCCGGTCCGACGACGAGCCTGTTCGTCCCGGCGTCGATGCCGACGACGTAGAGCGGGACGGGGGAGGCGATCCCCAGCCCCTTCCGCTGGCCGATCGTGTAGCCGGCCACGCCGCGGTGCCTGCCGAGAACGCGCCCGTCGCGGTCGACGATATCGCCCTCACGGCCGTCCCGCCCGAGGATGTCGCCGAGGTCGCCGCCGTAGAAATCCTGGCTTTCCTTCCTGTCGTGGACGGGGAGTCCCTCCTCCCGGGCGATCGTCCGGACCCGGCTTTTCGCGAGCTCCCCCAGGGGGAAAAGGACCGTTGCCAGCTGGGCCTGGCTTAGGCGGTAGAGAAAATACGATTGGTCCTTGCGGATATCGACGGCCCTTTTCAGGAGGAACCGGCCGAGCGCGGCGGCGTGTTCCACCCGGGCGTAGTGCCCGGTGGCGAACCGGTCGAATTCGAGCCCCGACCGCCGGGCGGCGTCCGGGAGGATGCCGAACTTGACCAGCTGGTTGCAGCGGACGCAAGGGTTCGGTGTCGTCCCGGCCAGGTAGCCTTCGCGGAAATAGCGAAGGACGAGGTCCTCGTAGCTGCCGGAGCAGTCGATGACGTGGAGCGGGATGCCGAGCCGGGCGCAGACGTCCCTCGCCGCCTGGATGTCGCCGGCCTCGTCGGGGCCGTAGCAGGCGCTCCTCGCGGCGGCCGGCGCGTCCGGGCCGGGCCAGATCTTCATCAGGACGCCGGAGACGTTGTGTCCCGCCTTGAGGAGAAGGAGAGCGGCGACGGAGGAATCGACGCCGCCGCTCATGCCGACGGCGACGTTCATCGTTTTTTCATGCCGCGCTCCTCGACGGCCCGGTTGAGGCTTCCCGTGCGGTAGCCTTCGACGTCGAGGGCAATCCAAAGATACCCGAGCGACCTCAGCCGGTTCGCGAGCTTCCGCGCCGTGGCGGGCTTCAACAGCCGGGCGAAATCGGCGGCCGGGACTTCGATGCGAGCCAGCCGGCCGTGGTGGCGGAGCCTGACGATGGGGAAGCCCTGGTCGCGGATGAACTTTTCCCCGGCCCGGACCTTTTCCAGGGTTTCCCGGGTGATGCGGGTGCCGTACGGGATCCGGCTGGCCAGGCAGGGGTTGGCCGGTTTGTCCCAGGACTCGAGGCCGAGCTTCCTCGAGAGGCTCCGGACGTCCTTCTTGGTGAACCCGGCCAGGACGAGGGGGCTCGTCACTCCGCGTTCCTCGGCGGCCCGCCGCCCGGGCCGGTAATCGGAGAGGTCGTCGGCGTTGGTCGCGTCGTAGACCGCGGCGACGCCCCGCCTTTTGGCCAGTTCCGCGATCTTGCCGAAGAGCTCGCTCTTACAGAAGTAGCAGCGGTCGGCCGGATTGGCCGCGAAAGCGCCGCAGGAAAGCTCGTCGGTCTCGACGAGGACGTGCTCGACGCCGAGCTCGCGGGCGACGCGCCGGGACGCCCGTTTTTCCTCGGGCGTGTAGGTTTGGGAGACGCCCGTCACGGCCGTGACGTTGGCCGGTCCCAGGACGTCGCGGCAGACCCTCAGGAGCAGAGTGGAATCGACGCCCCCGGAGAAGGCCACGAGGGCCTTCGGCCGGGTCCGGATGATCGCTTTGAGCCTGGCGGCCTTCGAAGGTCTTTTTTCCATCATTTCTCTCGCAAATCAGCCCTCGTCCGCGCTCGCCGCGGCCGTCCGGGCGGGACGGCCAATATACCACAAGCGACCGCGCGCCGTTCACTCGCCCTGGAGGGGCAGGCTCTCCGGAGCTTCCAGGAAGCGGACGAGGTCTTTCGTGAATCGGGCCGCCTCGGCCCCGTCGACCACCCGGTGGTCGAAAGACAGGCAAAGGGGCAGGGTCGTCTTGACGACGACGGCGCCGCCGGCGACGCGCGCCCTTTCGGCGATCTTCATCGTGGCCAGGATGGCGACCTCGGGGTAGTTGATGATCGGCGTCGCGGCGTCGCCGCCGATGACGCCGACGTTGGTGATGGAGAAGGTGCCGCCCTTGAGGTCGGCGAGGTCGAGGGTCCTCTCCCGGGCGGATTTGGCCAGCCCCTGGATCTCGGCGGCGATGTCTCCCACGGATTTCTGGTCGGCCATTTTGACGACGGGCACGATCAGCCCCTCGGGGATGTCCACGGCGATGCCGATGTTGTAATATCTCTTGACGACGATCTCGCCCTCCTCCTCGTCAAGGGTGGCGTTGAGGGTTGGGTGGAGCTTGAGGGCCTCGACGAGGGCTTTGACGATGAACGGCAGGTACGTCAGCTTGACGCCCCCGGCCTCGACCTCCGGCTTCATCCTCTCGCGCAGCGCGGCCAGGGCGCCGGCGTCCGCTTCGTCGCAGTGCGTCACGTGGGCGGCGTGGTCCAGGGATTCCCGCATCTTCTTGGCGGTGGCCCTGCGGACGCCGCGGAGGGGGATCCGCTCCAGCGTGCCGTAGAGGTCGTATTTCGCCTTGACCTTGATCACGGGCTTTTTTTCGGCCGGACCCGGCTTGGCCGCGCGGACGTCGTCCTCGGTGATCCGCCCGCCCGGGCCCGTTCCGGTGACGGTTCCGATGTCGACGCCGAGCTCCCTGGCCAGGGCCCGGACTCTGGGTATGGCCAGGACTTCGCCGGCCCGGCCCGGGATGGCCTGGGGGACCGGGATCGCGGGACGGGCCGCCGGCATCGCGGCCGCGGCCGGCGCGTCCGCAGGCACGGCTTCGCCCTTCTCCCCGATGGTCACCAGGACCTGGCCGACTTTGATCAGGTCCTTTTCCTTGAAATGGAGCTTGAGGACCGTCCCGGCGTAAGGCGAGGGCATCTCCACGACCGCCTTGTCGGTTTCGATCTCGGCCACGGTCTCGTCGGCCTTGACCTCGTCGCCCTCCTTGACCAGCCAGCGGACGACCTCTCCTTCGGTGATCCCCTCTCCGACGTCGGGGAAGCGGAACTCTTTGGCCATGTCAAACCTCCATGAGCTTGCGGATGGCCCCCAGGACGCGCTCCGGGCCCGGATAATAGCGGTCCTCGCTCTTCGGCAGCGGCACGGTGATGTCCTGGCCCGTCACGCGCATCACCGGGCCGAGGAGGCTGAGGAGGGCCGACTCGCCGATCGTGGCCGCGATCTCCGCGCCCAGCCCGCAGGTCTTCGGCGCCTCGTGGACGATCAGGGCGCGGCCTGTTTTCTTGACCGATGTTATGATCGTTTCCCTGTCCATGGGCGAGAGCGTCCGCAAATCGACGATCTCGGCGCCGACGCCCTCGGCTTGGGCCGCGTCGGCAGCCTGCCGCGCCACCGGCACCATCGCGCCCCAAGCCACGATGGTCAGGTCCTTGCCCTCCCGGACGACCGCGGCCAGCCTCAGCGGGACCTCGTAAGGCTCCTCGGGAACATCCTGCTTTTCGGCCCGGTAGAGCTTGGTCGGCTCGAGGAATATGACCGGGTCGTCGCTGCGGATCGAGGCGATGAGGAGCCCCTTGGCGTCATAGGGGCTCGAGGGGACGACGACGGTCAGCCCGGGGATCTGGCAGAAGAGGGCCTCCGTGCTTTCGGAGTGATGCTCGAGGGCCTTGACCCCGGCCCCGTAGGGCGTCCGGAGGGTCAGGGGTACCGTGAACCGGCCCCGCGTCCTGTTCCTCAGGCGGGCGACGTGGGAGACGATCTGGTTGAAGGCCGGGTAGATGAAGCCCATGAACTGGATCTCGGGGACCGGCCGGAGGCCGAGGGCGGTCATGCCGATCGAGGCGCCGATCGTCCCCGACTCGGCGAGGGGCGTGTCCATGACCCGGTCGGGGCCGAACCTGTCGAAGAGGCCTTCGGTCGCCCGGAAGACGCCGCCGTTGCGGCCGACGTCCTCGCCGAGGACGATGATCCGGTCGTCCCTCTCCATCTCCTGGGCGAGCGCCTGGTTGATCGCCTGGACCATGGTCATGATCATCGGCGTCCCTCCCCGGCGAAGGCCTTGAGGTCGGCGAGCTGGGCCGCGAGGTCGGGAGGTGTCACCGCGTAGGTGTAGGCGAAAATATCCTCCAGGGTCGCAACCGGCCGGGCCTCGGCCTCGGCCACCGCATCCTCCACGAAAGCCGTGGCCTCGTCCTGGACGCTTTTTTCGTAGGCCTCGTCCCAGAGACCTTTTTTCCCAAGGTAATGCCTGAAGCGGAGGAGCGGATCTTTCCGCTCCCATTCCTGGACCTCTTCCTTCGACCGGTAGCGGGCGGCGTCGTCCGATGTCGTGTGGTCGCCCATCCGATAGGTGTAGGCCTCGATCAACGTCGGACCGCCGCCTATCCGGGCGTTGGCCAGGGCCTCGCGGGACGCGGCGAAGACGGCCAGCACATCGTTCCCGTCGACCTGGACGCCGGGAAAGCCGTAGGCGACGGCCTTCTGGGCGATGGTCGCGGAGGCCGTCTGACGGGTCCGCGGCACGGATATGGCGAACTGGTTGTTCAGGCAAAAAAAGACGTTGGGCGTCCGGAAGACCCCGGCGAAGTTCAATCCTTCGTGGAAGTCGCCTTCGGAGGTCGCCCCGTCGCCGAAGGTGGTGACGACGGCGATGGGGAGTTTCCGGTATCTCGCCGCCAGGCCCGCCCCGACGGCCTGGGGGATCTGCGAGCCGACGGGGATCGCGATCGGGTAGATGTTCAATCCGTCGGGCGTCCTCAGGCCGGCCTCGTTCCCCATCCAGAGATGGTAGTAGTCGGCCAGGGGATAGCCCAGGGTGATGTACATGCCGAGGTCGCGGAAATAGGGGAAGAACCAGTCGTCCCGGCCCATGGCCGAGGCCAATCCGACCTGGCAGGCCTCGTGGCCGCGGCTCGGCGGGTAGGTGCCGAGCCGGCCTTGTCGCTGGAGCTTGAGGGCCTTGGCGTCCGCGGCTCTCGTCCGCGCCATGCGTTCGTAGAGCGTCCGGAGCTCGGTGTCGGGCAGGCCGGGGTCGAGGTCGGATCGCGGCTCGCCCGCTTCATCGAGGATCCGGAGTCTCTCTCCTTTGAGGGGATCGAACCGTTCGATCATCGACGAACCTCCCCGCCGTGATGCCGTCCGGCCCCTAGGACTGTTTGAGCGCCCAGTCCTTGAGCTTCTCGTATTCGACTTCGCCGCAGACGGCGTCCTTGGTTTCGGGATTGAAAAAGGTCGGAACGCGCAGCTGGTTGCCGCATTTTGGCGCGAGGTCCTCGCGGTGGCTGCGCATGAGGTCGGCGTTGGCCTCGTCGTGCCAGACTTCGCGCTTGTCAAAACGGAGGCCGGTCTCCTGTTCGATTTTCTCGACGAAGGGCATCATCTTCTTGCAGTGGGGGCATTCCCGCCCGTGGAACATCAGCAGATTCGCCATCATTTCCTCCTGACGAAGAGTCCGCACCAGCATTCCCCGTCCTTGATCCCCTTGTAGGTTTCATGGATCGTGAAATGGCAGGGGCAGACGATCCTCAAGTCCTCTTCCCAGTCCTTGGTGCGCAGCCGGCAGGGGCAATACTTGAGGCCGTGGTTGAGCTCGTTCTCGAAGATGCCCTTGAGGAGCAGGTCGACCTTCTCCCGGTCGGGGTTGACCTCGAATTCGTTGCCGGCCGCGAAGCTTTCGATGGCCGCCCGGAAATCCTCCGCCGTCTGCGACGTATTGGGCCCGCCGCCCAGGATCTTCCGGGCCTCGGCCGCCGAGATCTCGACGTAGGCGTTGAGGACCTTGCACGTCGGGCACAGCTCCGGCGGGGCGATCCCGTAGTGGATGTCGTTGCAGACGAAACAGCGCCAGTATCGTTTTTTCATGGGCCCTCCGCCCGTCATTCTCGACTATCTTACTAGGAAATGACCTCCGAATCAAATCCATGAAGCCCCATCCGGCCGAGGAGGCTGTCTTCCGAGCCGCCCCGAAGCCGGCCTAGAAATTGATCCCGAGAGAGGTCGTCAGGAACGTGTCGAGGTTCTTCAGGGGGACGAACACGGTCAGCCCCGTCG
>MEYF01000048.1:0-27894 GCA_001775755.1 Candidatus Aminicenantes bacterium RBG_19FT_COMBO_65_30
GCGGAGGGGCCTCGGGCATCGTCTCCGTGCGCTGCGGTGATTCTTTACGCCTTCCCGGTCCGGATCCGATGGGAGGAGGCCGCGTATCCGTCCCGGGAATGCTAAATCACCGCCTTATGCTCCCTCCGACGACACCCTCAACCCCCTATTCCCCGGCCTCCTCTGGGAACACCCCTAGGCAACGTGGATTCACGAAGGCGAACATCTCGATGTTTGCACCGAGGGCGTGTTTCTTTTATAATTGGCGCGTCATGAAATGGGTCTACATCGAGGACATCGCGCGATACGAAGGCCAGGACGTCGAAGTCCGCGGCTGGCTTTATAACAAGCGCTCTTCGGGCAAGGTCCGCTTCCTCCTCGTCCGCGACGGGACGGGCCTTATCCAAGCGACGGCCTTCAGCGCCGACAAGGACTCTCCCCTCTTTCAGAAGTTCGGCCGGCTGACCCAGGAGTCCTCGCTCGTCGTCCGGGGCCGCGTCCGCGAGGACAAGCGGGCGCCCGGCGGATTCGAGCTGACCATCGCCGACCTCGATATCGTCCAGGTGGCCGAGGACTATCCGATCACGCTCAAAGAGCACAGCACCCCGTTCCTGATGGAGCACCGCCACCTCTGGCTCCGCTCCTCGAAACAGCATGCCATCCTCCGTGTCCGGGCCGAGGTCATCAAGGCCATCCGCGACTTCTTCGACGGACGCGGTTTCCGCCTCATGGACACGCCCATCCTGACGCCGAGCGCGTGCGAAGGGACGACGACTCTTTTCGAGACGGAGTACTTCGACCAGAAAGCCTACCTCAGCCAGAGCGGGCAGCTCTACAACGAGGCCACGGCCACGGCCTTCGGCAAGGTCTACTGCTTCGGCCCGACCTTCCGGGCGGAAAAATCGAAGACTCGCCGCCACCTCATTGAATTCTGGATGGTCGAGCCCGAAGTGGCCTTTGCCACGCTCGCCGACATCACCGAGCTCGGCGAAGACCTCGTCCTGTACATCATGGAGCGCGTCCTGACGAAGCGCGGGAACGACCTGGAGACCCTCGAGCGCGACACGAAGCCTTTGGAGGCCGTCAAGAAGCCTTTCCCCCGACTGACCTACGACCAGGCCGTCCCGCTCCTCCGGGAGAAGGGCTCGAAGATCGAGTGGGGCAACGACTTCGGCTCCCCGGAGGAGACGCTCATCTCCGAGGTCTACAACTCGCCCGTCTGCGTCACCCACTTCCCCGCCGCCATCAAGGCCTTCTACATGCAGCCGGCGCCGGAGAACCCGGACGTTGTCCTCGGCGTCGATTTCCTGGCCTCGGAAGGCTACGGCGAGATCATCGGCGGCGGCCAGCGCATCCACAACCTGGCCCTTCTCGAGAGGCGTCTCGAGGAACACAAGCTGCCGCGCGAGGCCTACGAGTGGTACCTCGACCTTCGTAAGTACGGCTCCGTCCCTCATTCGGGATTCGGCATGGGCGTCGAGCGGATGGTGTCCTGGGTCTGTGGCATCAAGCACATCCGCGAAACCATCCCCTTCCCCCGGCTCCTCTACAGGATCTATCCTTGACCCGGCCGACGCGCGGCGCCCCGGGCGGCCGGCGCGCCACAGGCAAGATCGCCCTCATCAGCCTCGGCTGCGCCAAGAACCTCGTCGACAGCGAAGTCATGCTCGGGGCCCTGAAAAAGGCCGGCTATGCTTTTGCCGGCCGGGTTGAGGACGCGGACGTGGTCATCGTAAACACCTGCGGCTTCATCGGGCCGGCCCGCGAGGAAGCCGAGGAGACGCTCGAGGAGGTCCTCCAGCTCAAGCGCAGGGACCCCCGCAAGCTGATCATCGCCGCCGGTTGCTACGTGGAGAGGGACCGGGCCCGGCTTGAAGACAAATTCCCTGAAATCGACGCGTGGACGGGAGTCAGGAGTTTCGACAAGATCGCCGCGATCGTTCAAGGCCGGCCCGCCTCCGGGCCGGACCGGACGTTCCTCTATTCGGACGCCTCGCCCCGGCTGGTCTCGACGCCCGGCGCCTGGGCCTACGTCAAGATCTCGGAGGGCTGTTCCCACCTCTGCGGCTTTTGCGCCATTCCCCTGATCAAGGGACCCTACGTCTCCCGGAGCATGGCCTCGGTCGTCCGCGAGGTCCGGACGCTCGCCGGCCTCGGCGTCAAGGAGATCGATCTCATCTCCCACGACACGACCTGGTTCGGCCGCGACCGGGGACGCCGGAACGGCCTGGCGAGCCTCCTCGGACGCCTTGTCCGTATCGAGGGCGTCGAATGGCTCCGCTTCCTCTACGGCTATCCCGAGGAGATCACCGGCGCTCTTATCGACGTCATGGCCGAGTCGAAGGTCTGCCGCTATTTCGATATTCCCTTCCAGCATTCCGATCCCGGCGTGCTCAAGGCCATGGGCCGAGGCATGGACGGCGCCCGGGCCCTCCGCCTCCTCGACCGCATCCGGACGAAGCTCCCCGGCGCCGTCGTCCGGACGTCGCTCATCGTCGGCTTTCCGGCCGAGGGCAATAAAGAATTCGCCGCCCTCAGGCGCTTCGTCAAGGAAGCCCGCTTCGACCACCTCGGAGTTTTCACCTATTCGCCGGAGAAAGGAACGGCCTCCCACAGCCTGCCGGACGCGATCGGCCCGGAAGAAAAAGAAAGCCGCCGCCGTGAGATCATGGACCTCCAGGCCGGGCTTTCGCTCACGCGGAACGAGAGCCGCTTGGGCCAGACGATCGACGTCCTCGTCGAGAGCCGCGACCCGGAGAAACCCGGCCGTTGGACCGGACGCGGCCGTTTCCAAGCTCCGGAAGTCGACGGCATCGTCCATTTCGACCTCCCGGCCGGGATGGCCGCTCCGCCCTCGCCCATCGTCCCGATCGAGGTCACCTCGGCCGACGCCTACGATCTCGCGGGGAGGCTCGTCCCATGAAAATCGCTTCCAGGGTCCTGGCCACCTTCTTCGGCGTCGGTTTGTTCCCTTTCGCTCCGGGCACCGTCGCCAGCGCGGTCGCAGTCATCATCTACAAGTACGCCGTCCACGGCCTCGCCTGGCCCCTGTATCTCCTCCTGCTGGTCTGTCTCTTCTTCGCCGGGGTCGCGGCTTCGGCGATCCATGCCGCCGAGCTAGGCCGCCCCGACCCGGGCCGGATCGTCGTCGACGAGGTGTGCGGCCAGCTCCTCGCTCTCGCTTTCCTCCCCGCCGGTTGGGCCTCCGTGGCGGTGTCCTTCGCGCTCTTCCGTTTTTTTGATATTATCAAGCCCTGGCCGATCCGGAGGCTGGAAAGGCTTCCCGGCGGCTGGGGGATCATGGTCGACGACGCCTGCGCGGGCCTCGTAGCGGCCGCCCTCAGCCGCCTGGTCCTGCTCTGGGTCTGAGGCCCGGACGATCATGAAGACAGAGATCATCGCCGTCGGCAGCGAGCTCCTGACCCCCGACTTCCAGGACACCAATTCCCTGTTCCTGACGGCCGGCTTGAACAGCATCGGCCTCGACGTCTCGTTCAAGACCGTCGTCGGGGACGATGAACGAGACCTCGCCCGCGTCCTCCGGACGGCCCTCGGGCGCTCCCGGCTCATCTTTTGTATGGGCGGCCTCGGCCCGACGGAAGACGACCGGACCCGGGAAATCCTGGCCAAGACCTTGGGGCGGAAGCTCGTCTATCACAAAGATATTCACGCCCGCATCCGGGAGAGGTTCCGTCGGCGGGGCATCGCCATGCCCGCCTCGAACCTCAAACAGTGTTATGTGATCGAGGGAGCCGAGGTCCTGGACAATCCCAACGGCACGGCCCCGGGACTGTGGCTGAACAAAGCGCGCTGCAAGGTCGCCCTTCTCCCCGGCCCTCCCCGGGAGATCCGCCCCATGTTCGAAAACCAAGTTCTGCCGCGGCTGGCCGCCCTCGGCCGGGGCTTGATGGTCCGGCGGGTGATGAGGCTCACGGGGTTGGGAGAGTCGGCGATGGAAACCCTGATGAAGCCCGTCTACGCGTCCGTGCCGCCGGGCGTTACCGTGACGACCCTGGCCAGCCCAGGGGACCTGTCGATCCGCCTGACTTACAAAGGCGCGGGGCCCCGGGCCGCTGCCGAGGCCCTTCTTGACGGATTGGAAAGAACGATAGGGAATGCGCTCGCCCCGTGGATCTATTCCCGCGAGGGCGACACCCTGGAAACCGTCGTCGGCGCGCTCCTCAAGGAAAATGGAAAAACGATCGCCTGCGCCGAGTCCTGCACGGGAGGCCTCATCGGCCACCGGTTGACCGGTGTTCCCGGGAGCTCGGCCTATTTCCTCGAGTCCGCCGTCGTCTACAGTAACCGGGCCAAGACGAGAAGGCTGGGAGTGCCCGGGACCCTCCTCACGAGATGCGGGGCGGTCAGCGCCGCAGCGGCCAGGGCCATGGCCATCGGCATCCGGAAGACCTCCGGGGCGGACCTCGGCCTGGCCGTGACGGGCGTCGCCGGTCCCGACGGAGGGACGGCTCGCAAGCCGGTCGGTCTCGTCTACATCGCTTTGGCCCACGCTCAAGGGGTCGCGGTCCACCGGAATCTCTTTTTCGGCGGCCGGGCCCAGGTCAAGTTCCAATCGTCCCAAAAGGCACTGGACGTCGTGAGAAAATCCCTTACCAAGCGGTCTAAAAAGGTTTTATAATAGGAAGCGAGAACGTTCGTGAGAGTTTTCATTGCCATCGACCTTGAACCCGGACTCAAGACGACTCTCCTGGCTCTCATCCGGGACTTGAAAGCCACCCGGGCGGACGTCCGCTGGACCCAAGCCGCCGGACTTCACCTGACCCTGAAGTTCCTCGGGGAGATCGACGAGGCGCAGGCGGTCCGGGTGAAGACGATCCTGACGGACGTGGCCGGACGGCACTCCCCGTTCCCCCTTCATCTCGAAGGGACGGGGGCTTTCCCCGGGGACGAGAAGCCGCGCGTCCTCTGGATCGGTTTTACGGCCGAGCCGGAGCTCCTCGCCCTCCAGGACGAGCTCGATGGGGCGCTCGAAGGCGAGGGCTTCGCCCGCGAGAAGCGGACGTTCAAACCGCATTTGACCCTCGGCCGGGTCAAAGGGCCGGACCGGATCCGGGACGCCATGCTCGAGCTGGGAAAGCATCGGCAGAAGGCGTTCGGCGGCATGACCGTCCGCAAGGTCGCCCTTTTCGAGAGCCGCCTTCGCCCGGAGGGCGCGGAGTACCGGGTCATCTTTGAGGCCGGACTGTCATGAACATCCCCTTCGCCGCCGCTTCCTATCTCCTCGGGTCCATCCCCACGGGTTACCTCCTTGTGCGCATGACCGGCAAAAAGGACGTCCGTGAATTCGGCAGCCGGGGCACGGGGGCGACGAATGTCCTCCGGGTCAAGGGCTGGAAAAGCGCCCTTCCCGTGGCGGCCGTCGACATCCTCAAGGGTTTCCTGCCCGCGTTTCTGGCCCTGAAGTGGTTCGCCGACCCGGTGTTCGCCGCGTTCTGCGGCTTCCTCGCCGTCATCGGCCATTGTTTTCCTTTTTCGATCGGTTTCAGGGGCGGAAAGGGCGTGGCCACTTCCATCGGCGCCTACGCCGCGATCGCCTTGGCGCCCTGCCTGGCCGGCCTAGGCCTGTTCTTGGTTGCCGTGGGGCTAACCCGCTATGTCTCCCTGGGCTCGATCCTGGGCTCGCTCGTTTTCCCCTTGATCATCCTCGTCAGCGGCGGCCCCAAGGGCGTTGCCGCCGTCAGCTTGGCCATCGCGACCCTGGTCGTCTTTCAGCACCGGCGCAACATCGGACGACTGATCAAAGGCACGGAACGAAAACTTGGGGAGAGATGCTGATGAAAGCAGCGGTCATCGGCGGCGGAAGCTGGGGCTCGGCTTTCGCCAGGTACCTCGGGTCGATCGGCCTGCCGACCGGCCTCTGGATCCGGGAAGAGGACATCCTTCGGGAAGCCCTGAAATCACGGGAGAACACGGTCTTTCTGCCCGGATTTCTGTTTCCGGAAGCCGTCGGGTTTTCGGACGACCTCCGGGAAACGGCTTCTTTCGCCGATGTCGTCTTCGTCGCCGTCCCCTCCCAGTTCTGCCGGTCCGTTTACGGCCGGATGGCGCCCGTCCTGCGCAAAGACCAGATCGTCGTCAGCCTGACCAAGGGCTTCGACAAGAAGACCCTGATGCGGATGAGCCAGGTCATGGAAGAGGTCTTCCGACCACACGTCCGTCCCCGCCTGGCCGTGCTCTCCGGGCCCAGTTTCGCCAGGGAAGTCGCCACGGGATATCCCACGGCCTTGGTCGTCGCCTCGCGCGACCCGGCCGCGGCTCGGGAGATCCAGCAGCTTGTCTCCAGCCTGACCATCCGGGCCTACACGTCGAGCGACGTGACCGGGGTCGAAGTCGCCGGCGCCTTGAAGAACGTCATCGCCATCGCGGCCGGCATCGTCGATGCGATGAAATTCGGCTTGAACTCGCGGGCCGCCCTCATCACGCGCGGGCTCGTCGAGATCACCAACCTTGGGATCGCCCTCGGCGCCCGGAAGGAGACCTTCTCCGGCCTGGCCGGGATCGGCGACCTCGTCCTGACCTGCACCGGCGAGCTGAGCCGGAATCACCGCGTCGGCCACGAGCTCGGCAAGGGCCGCCCGCTCGCCGAGATCCTGGGCGGGATGAAAATGGTCGCTGAAGGCGTCCACACCACCGTGGCCGCCCGCCGGATCGCCCGGACCCTGGGTGTGGAGATGCCCATATCCGAACAGATCTACCAGGTTCTCTACCGCGGCAAGCCGCCGAAGGCGGCCGTGGAGGAGCTGATGTCCCGGACGCTGAAAGCGGAGTGACAGCCCGGAATTTCGAGACAAGGAGGAGAAGGATGCGAGCCAAAGCCATCGCCGTCCTGACCATCTGCGCCGGCCTCGCCTTCTGCGCGTCGTCGCAGGCGAAGATCCAGAGGAACCGGGAGAAGGATCCCAAGTACCAGTACAACCTCGGGCTGTTCTTCCTCAACCAGAACAACGTCGACGAGTCGGTCAAGTATTTCGTCAAGGCCCTGTCCCTGGACACGCGCTATTATCTCGCCTGGAACGCCATGGGGCTCGCCCATTCCATGAAGGGCCGGCTCGACGAGTCGGTCAAGGCCTACCAGAAGTGCCTCGGGATCAACCCTCAGTTCACCGAGGCCCGCAACAACCTGGGGACCGTCTACCAGGAGATGAACTTCCTCGACAAGGCCGAGAACGAATTCAAGACCGCCCTCCTCGACGCGGGCTACCAGAACCGGGAGCTCCCCTATTTCAACCTGGCTCGGCTCTACGTCCTCCAGAACCGGCTCGACGAAGCCATGGAGAACGTCCAGAAAGCCCTCCAGATCCAGCCCCGCCTGGCCATGGCCCACAACCTCAGGGGGCTCATCTACGAAAAGCGGAACAGCCTCGGCGAAGCCATCGCCGCCTACGAGGCCGCGGTCAAGATCGTCCCTGAAGAGATATTGTTCAACTACAACCTGGCCGTGGCCTATTTCAAGAACGGGGATTACGCCCGGGCCAGAGAGACCTTCCTCAAGATCCAGGGCAAGGTCATGGACGCCGAGACCAAGGACACGATCGCCCGCTATTTGAAGATGATCAGCGAACGGGGTTAGCCCGCCGTCCGGCCGCGGATGCCGCTCAGGTGCCTTCCCGCCAGTCGGCCAGATATCTCTTCTGCGCGGACGTCAGCTTGTCGATCGCGGCGCCCATGGACGCGAGCTTCAGGGCGGCGATCTCCTCGTCGATCTCAGTGGGAACGGGGAAAACTTTCTTGTCGAGGTCCTTGCCGCGGCCGAGAAGCCAGCGCACGCTCAAGGCTTGATTGGCGAAGCTCATGTCCATGACCATGGCCGGATGCCCTTCGGCCGCGGCCAGGTTGATGAGGCGCCCTTCGCCGAGAAGGTGGACCCGTTTCCCGTCCTGCAGGGTATATTCGTCCACGAACTCGCGGACCCGTCTCTTGCCGCGGGACAGGGCTTCCAGGGCCGGGATGTCGATCTCGACATTGAAATGCCCGGCGTTGGCCACGATGGCCCCGTCCTTCATGCGCCGAAAGTGCTCCTTGCGGATGACGGCCTTGTTCCCGGTGACCGTCAGGAAGACGTCCCCGATCGACGCGGCCGCGGCCATCGGCATGACCTCGTAGCCGTCCATGACCGCCTCGATGGCCCGGATCGGGTTGATCTCGGTGACGATGACGTGCGCGCCCGCGCCCTGGGCCCTCATGGCCACGCCCTTGCCGCACATGCCGTAGCCGGCCACGACGAACTTGAGGCCGGCGAGAAGGACGTTGGTCGCCCGGAGGATGCCGTCGAGCGTGCTCTGGCCTGTGCCGTACCGGTTGTCGAAGAGATGTTTGGTCTGGGCGTCGTTGACGGCGATGATGGGGTAGCGGAGGACGCCGTTCTTGGCCATGCTCTTGAGCCGTATGACGCCAGTCGTCGTCTCTTCCGTTCCGGCCAGAATGCCGGCCAGCAGGTCGCGCCTCTTGGAATGGGTGACCGAGACGAGGTCCGCCCCGTCATCCATGGTGATGGACGGGCCATGATCCAGGGCCTGGAGGATATGGCGGTAATAAGTCTTGGGATCCTCTCCCTTGATGGCGAAGACGGGGAGCTTGTGATACTTGACCAGCGCGGCGGGGATGTCGTCCTGGGTGCTGAGGGGGTTTGAGGCGCAGAGCCGGACATCGGCCCCGCCGATCTTGAGGGCCTCCATAAGGTTGGCCGTCTCCGACGTCACGTGGAGGCAGGCCGCGATGCGGACCCCGGCGAGGGGTTTTTCCTTGGCGAAGATCTCCTTGATGCTTTCCAGGACGGGCATGGAGCGGGCCGCCCATTCCATCCGCAGGCGTCCCTTGGCGGCCAGGGTCATGTCCTTGATATCGTGGTCCATGGTCTTCTCTCCCTATCGTCCGGACGTTCAGGCGCTTTTTCCGGCCCAAAATAGCACATTCCAGAGGGGTTTTCAACAACGGCGCTTTTATGCTATTGTTAAGCCTTGCTTGGCTCCAAGGCTTCAACGACAGGCATGAATAAAGCGGCACGCTCCCTTCTTTTCCTGGCTTGCCTCGTCCTGGGGGGCTTCCCGGCTGCTGCCGGACAGGAGGCGGCCCAGGGCTCGCTCGGGTTCCCATTCCAGGATTACCGCTTGAGGAACGGCCTCCGGGTCATCTTGTCCGAAGACACCCGTCTCCCCTTGGTGACCGTCGCCGTCGCCTACGGCGCCGGGACGCTCCGCGAAAAACCGGGCCAGGAGGGGCTGGCCTATCTCCTGGAGAACCTGATGTTCCAGGGCTCGGAAAACGTCAGCCCCCTCCAGCACGTCGGCTTCATCCAGAAGGTCGGCGGCGAGCTCAATGCGACCACGACGTTCGACAAGACCCTGTTCTACGAGACGCTTCCCTCGAACTACCTGGCCCTGGCCCTATGGCTCGAATCGGACCGGATGAAATCCCTGGCCATCACGCCGGCGGCCATCGAACGAACGCGGGCCGAGCTGATCCAGGAGCACCAGGAAAGGCTGGCGTCCGATCCATATCTCGAGAGCTTCGCTCAATTCGATATGCTCCTCTTCCCCGATTTCGTTTACGGTCATCCCCTGATCGCGACCGGCCTCGAAATGATGAGCCTTACGGAAGCGGATGTTTTGGCCTTCCACAGCACGTATTACGTCCCGAACAACGCCGTGCTCTGCATCGTCGGCAACATCGACAGCGCCGGCACGAGAGAGCTCGTCGCCAAATATTTCGACTCCATCCCGCCGGGGATCGACATCCCCTCTCCTCCCCGGCCCGTGTTCAACAGGGAGAACGACGCTGTCGCGAGGTTCGTCGGAATCCCGGCGGCCGGCGCCGGATTCCACATGGGATTCAGGTTATACCCCCTTCAGGCGGGCGACGTGTACATCCTCAGAATCCTGGAATACCTCCTCCTGGAGGGCGAAACATCACGGCTGAGGAACCGTCTCCTCCGGCGGGACTTGACCGCCCGCCATCTCAGCGGCGCGCTGGACGAGCGGCTGAGCGTCGCGGCACTGAAGTTCTTTTGCCTCAACAACAACGCGGTCATGGTCGGGCGTTCGCAAAAGGCCATCCTTTCGGAAATCGACAAGCTGCGGGCGAATCTTATCTCCCAAGATGAGCTCAACAGGGCCAAACGTCGTTTCGAGATGGACCATCTCAACCGGCTGTCGACCCGTTTGGGAAGGGCGCTTTTCCTCGTCGATGCCGCCTTCAACGGGAGGGGCCTGGAGGAGTTGGGCGGGGAATTGAACAAATACCTCCGCGTCAGTCCCCCAGCCCTGCACTACTTCGTCAATAAGTATTTCATCCCCCAAAACAGGGTCGTCCTGGAGCTCGGGCCAAAATGAAGCCCGCAGCGCCCGCCCGCCGCCCGCCGGGTCCGGCCGCCGGCTTTCTGCTGGCCGCGGCCCTGGCCGTCCTTCTCCCGGCGCTTCCGGCCGGCGCCCAAGAGCGTTTCCGAAGGACGCCGCCCCTGCCCGACGCCCAACCCCTGGAACTCAAGCTGCCGGAGGTCGAATCCGTTCTCTTGCCGAACGGACTTTCCGTGTCCACCGCCCGCCGGCCGGGGGCTCCCCTGGTGACCCTCCAGCTCGTCATTCGGGCCGGGGAGGCCGACTCGCCGCCCGAACTGCCGGGCCTCGCCGCCATCACGGCGCGTATGATCGGCAAGGGAACCAAATTGCTGTCGGCCGATTACCTCGAAAACATGATCGAATCGATGGGCGCCGAGTATTCCGTGACCGTCCTCATGGACTACACCGTTCTGACCATGCACGTGCTCGAGGAATTCCTGGACAATGCGATCTACGCCATGAGGCTCATCGTCTGCGAGGCCGCGTTCACGGAGCGCGAGCTCGGCGCGGTCCGGAGAACGGCTTTCTGGGAGCTCTTAGAACGGAAGAAGAACCCCGAGACCCTCGGCTGGAGACAGCTCCTCAGGATTCTCTTCGAGAACCATCCCTACCAAACGGCCACCTACGCCGAGGAAGTCATCAAGTTCATAACGGTCAAGGACGTCGCCGCCTTTTACGGCCGCTTCTACCGGCCCGGAAACGCCGCCGTCCTTGTCTCCGGGAACATCGACGGCGCCGCCATGGCGAAGAAGATCGGCGTTCATTTCAACGCTTGGGTCGGCCAGCCCGTTGAACGGCCCGCCGCTCCGCCGCCGTCCCCCAACAGCCGGGAACGAATCTGCTACGTCGAAGCTCCGGGCGTATCGGACGCGACGATCTTCGCCGGCAACGTGATCATGGACTCCTTCGATCCGGACTTTTTCCCGTTCCTCGTCCTCAAGCAGGTCCTGGGGGGGACGACGCGGAGCCGCCTGTTCATGAACCTGCGGGAATCCAAAGGCTACGCTTACTATGCCTTCAGCGAAACGGAGTTCTTCCGTTTCTGCGGCGTCTACTGGGTCCGGGCGCGCGTCAGGCCCGAATTCCTCGTTCCGGCCGCCCGGGAGATCGCCCGGGAGATCGGTGTCATGTCCGCCGAACCCGCCGTTCCCGCCGAGATCGAGGAGGCCAAATCGTTCCTCATCGGGAACCTGCCCACGCGCTTCGAATCGCTCGAGGGGTTCGCGGATTGGATGGCGCGCTACGTGGCCCTCGGCCTCGACGAAGCCCACTGGGACAGGGGGCCGGAACGGTTCAAGCTGGTCAACGTCGAAAGGGTCCAGGAAACGGCCCGGAAATACCTCATGGCCAGGCCTCTCATCGTCGTCGTCGGCCGGCCGGAGTGGCTCGGGCTTGCCTTGCGCGAGTTCGACGCGATCGAGGTCTACGACACCAGCGGTGGGCTCAAGCACATCCTGCGCAAAGGAGAGGGACAATGAAGCTCGTCGAATGCGTCCCCAATTTCAGCGAAGGCCGGGACCAGGAGAAGATCAAGGCCATCAGCCGCGAGATCGAGGCCGTCCCCGGCGTCAGGCTGCTCGACGTCGACCCCGGGGCCTCGACGAACCGGACCGTGGTGACCTTCATCGGGACTCCGGACGCGGTCAAGGAGGCGGCGTTCCGGGCCATCGCCAGGGCCGCCGAGGTCATCGACATGCGCGGCCACAAGGGCGCCCACAGCCGGATCGGGGCCACCGACGTCTGCCCCTTCGTCCCGGTTTCCGGGGTGACCATGGCGGACTGCGTCCGGCTGGCCGGCGAGCTCGGCGCCCGGGTCGCCGATGAGCTGGGTATCCCGGTCTATCTCTACGAGGCCGCGGCCAGGAAGCCCGAGCGCCGGAACCTGGCCGTCGTCCGGGCCGGCGAATACGAGGGACTGCCCGAGAAGCTCAAGGACCCGCGCTGGGCGCCCGATTTCGGGAAGGCCGTCTTTAATCCCAAGTCCGGAGCCACCGTCATCGGCGCCCGCGAGTTCCTCATCGCCTACAACATCAACCTCAACACCCGGGACCGCAAGCTGGCCCACGAGATCGCCCTGAGCCTCAGGGAAAGCGGCCGGGCCAGGCGCGACAAGGACGGCAACGTCGTCAAGGACGCGCGCGGCAACAGGGTCAAGGTGCCGGGCAAATTCAAAGAGGTCAAGTCCGTCGGCTGGTACGTCGAGGATTACGGGGTGGCCCAGATCTCGGTCAACTTCACGAACTACAATGTCACGCCCGTCCACGTCGTCTTCGACGAGGCCGTCCGGCTGGCCGGAAAGCTCGGTCTCCGGGTGACGGGCAGCGAGCTCGTCGGCCTCATCCCCAAGGAAGCGCTTCTCATGGCCGGCCGCTACTACCTCGAAAAGCAGGCGAAGAGCCCGGGCGTCCCCGAGGAGGAGCTCATCCGGACCGCGGTCCGTTCCCTCGGCCTCAACGACGTCGCCCCGTTCGAACCCGATAAAAAGATCATTGAATACCAGTTCCGGGACAAGAGCCCCGCCCTGGTCGGGATGACCCTCCGCGAATTCACGAACGAGCTGTCCATGGATTCTCCCGCCCCCGGCGGCGGGAGCGTCGCGGCGCTCTGCGGATCCCTTTCCGCGGCCCTTTCGGCCATGGTGGCCAACTTGACCGTCGGCAAGAAGGGCTATGAAAGGGTCCATGACGATATGGTGGCGACGGCCGTCCGGGCCCAGGCCCTGAAGGACGGGTTGCTCGAGGCCGTGGACAGGGATACTCGGGTCTTCAATAAGGTCATGGATGCTTTCCGCCTGCCCAAGACGACCCCCGAACAGGCGCTCGAAAAGGAGCGGGCCGTTGAGGAAGCCACCAAGGAAGCGACCCTCGTCCCGCTCGAAGTGCTCGAAAAGGCCGGTGAAGCGGTCGCCTTGGCAAGGATCGTCGCGGCCAAGGGGAACAAGAACTCCATGAGCGACGCCGGGGTCGCCGGCCTCGCCGGCCATGCGGCGGGCGAAGGGGCCTACTACAACATCCTCATCAACATGGCCGGGATCAAGGATCCGAAATTCACCGGCCAAGTGCGGCGGCGGGCGGAGAGCCTCAGGAAGGCCCTGGACAAGGAAGGGAAAGCTGTCAGGGATATCATCGTCAAGTCCCTGGCCGGCCCAAAAGCCTGAGCGCGAACGGACCCGGCCGGGCCGGGCGGCCTCACCCTATTTCGAACGCAGGGGGACGCCGCGGCCTTTTTTCCTCAACGAAAACACGGCGAAGGCGAGAAAACAGAGAACGACGATCGCGGCCGAAGCCGGCACGTTGAGAGCGAGAGAAAGGCCCAGTCCCGCGGCCACGGAGACGACGGCAACTGCTGTCGAAGCCCGCACGGCCGCGCGGAAACTCCTCGCGATCTGGAGCCCGGCGGCCGCGGGGATGACGATGAGCGCGGCCACGAGAAGGATGCCCGCGACTTTCATCCCCAGGACGATCGTGACGGCCGTGAGCACCATGAGGAGCATGTCCAGCCGGCCGACCCTGATCCCGGCCGCCCGCGCCGATTCCCTGTCGAAGGTCATGAACAAGAGCTTGGCGTAGTTCAACCTCACGGTGAGGAGGACGGCCGCGGCCAGGGCGACCGTGAGTCCGACTTCGAGAGGCTCGATGGCCAGGATGTCCCCGAAGAGATAGGACATGAGTTCGACGTTGAAGCCCTTGGCCAGGGAGGCCAGCAGGATGCCCACGGCCATGCCCAGACTGCTGAAGATGCCGATGGCGGTATCGCCGTGGAGACCGGCCCGATCCTTGAGCTTCATGACCGTGATCGCCGCCGCGATCACGACGGCCAAGGCCGCCGCCAGGGGGAGGACGTTCAGGAAGAGGCCGAGCGCGACCCCGGCGAAGGCGATGTGGGACAGGCCGTGGCCGATCATAGCGTCCTTCCGCAGGATGAGAAAAATGCCCAGCACGGCGCAGGCGACGGCGATGAGGACGCCGGCCAGGAAGGCGCGCTGCAGAAAGCCGTAGGCGAGGAGGGCGTGCATGGGCGTGTCAATGCTCGTGCGAGATCAGGTGGTCGCCGCGGCCGACCATGTCCCGGAAGACGCCCGAGCGGCAGAAATCCTCGTGGCTGCCATGGTAGACGAGCTTCTGGTTGAGGCAGGCGACGCTGGTCACGTGCTTGTTGACGATGCCGATATCGTGAGTCACCAGCACGATGGTCAAGCCTTCGCGCCGGTTCAGGAGGTCGAGCATGTCGTAGAAAGACGTTTGGGTTTCAGCGTCGACGCCGGTCGTCGGCTCGTCCAGGAAGAGGATCCGGGGCGATGTGACCAGCGCCCGGGCGATGAAGACGCGCTGCTGCTGTCCGCCGGATAGCCGGCCGATCGGCCATTTCCTGTATTCACCCATGCCGACTTCCTCGAGGGCCCGGAGGATCCGCTCCCGGCCTTCCCGGCCCGAGGCGCTCCTCGGCCGCCGGTTGGACACGAGGGCCATGCCCACCACCTCCTCGACGGAGGCCGGGAAGAACGGGTCGATGTGCGTGGCCTTCTGCGGCACGTAACCGATCTTGCGCCAGTCCGAGAATTCCTGCCGCGGCTTTCCGAAGATCTCGACCTCGCCCGACGACGGGCCGAGCAGGCCGAGGATGACCTTGACCAGCGTCGTCTTGCCCGATCCGTTGGGTCCGATGATGGCCAGGAAGTCGCCTTCCCGGATGGTCATGTTGATGTCGACGAGGACGGGCGCCCCGTCATAGCGGAACGAAACGCCGCGCAGGACGATCAAGTCCATGGCCTCACCGGCACCCGAGGCCCGCGCGAAGGGCGCTCAGGTTCTCTTCCATGAGATCGAAGAATCCCGCGCCCCGGTCGAGTTCGTCGCGGGTCAGATTGTGGCCGGCGTGGAGGACGAGGACGCGGCCGCCGATCTCCCGGGCCAGCGTCCTCGACAGGTCCGGGGCGACGGAGTTCTCGAAAAAAACGGCCCGGATCCCTTTTCGGCGGCAATAGTCGACGGCATTCATCAAATCGACCGGCCGCGGTTGAGCGTCCGGGCTGAGGCCGTAAAGGGCCGTCTGGACGAGTCCGTACCTCCGGGCCAGATAACCGAAGGCGCCGTGCCCGGCGAGGACGATGTCCTTGTCCCGGCAGCCCGCCAGGCCGTCGCGGAACCTCTCGTCGAGAGCCCTCAGGCGGGCCGACAGCCTGTCCGCGTTCGCCGAGAACTCGGAACCTCCGGCCGGATCGATGCGCGTGAGTTCTTCAGCGATCCTCCCGACGATCCGGGCGTCGATCTCGAAATCGAGCCAAACGTGGGGGTCGAGTGGGCCGTGGCCGGGCTTTTCTTGGTCGTCGTCCTCCCCGGCCTCGAGGAGAGACAGACCCGCCGTCGCCTCCAGGGTGCGGACCTTCCCGCTCGGGAAAGCCTTGAGCATGCCGGGGAGCCAGGGCTCGAGGTTGGCCCCGACGAACAGGAGCAGGTCGCACGCCGCCAGCCGGACGATGTCTCCAGGCCGGGGCTGCCAGGTATGGACCCCGGCCCCGGGCGGGAGGAGCAGGTCGACCTGTCCCCTGTCCCCGGCCACGGCCGCAGCGAACTCCCGAAGCGGGAAGACGGTGGCCATGATCCGGACCTTCGCCTCGAGAGGCCCCATCGCGGCGAAGGTCAGAAGGAGGAACAGTAGAGCGCGCGGAAAAGATATCATCCCCCGGATTATACCCGCGAGGACGGCTTGAATCCATCGGTTTTTTATGGCATCATGGCCGTCTCGGCATCTCAATCAAAAGGAGTCATCCATGGCATCCACACTCGGCGAGCTCAACCCCCGGCTTCTCTGGAAGCATTTCGCTAAGATCCTGACCATCCCCCACTGCTCGGGCAACGAGAAGGCCCTCGGGGATTACGTCCTGTCCGTGGCCGCGTCCCTCGGCCTGCCCGCGAAGCGCGACAAGGTCGGCAACGTCCTTGTCAGCAAGCCGGCGACGCCCGGCCGGGAGGGCGCGGTGGGCGCCATCCTCCAGGGCCATCTCGACATGGTCTGCGAGAAGAACTCAAATAAGGTCCACGACTTCGCCAAGGACCCGATCAAAGCGGAGATCAAGGGCGAATGGATCTATGCCCAGGGGACGACGCTCGGGGCCGATAACGGCATCGGCCTGGCCTCGGCCCTGGCGGTCATGGAAGACAAGACGCTCATCCACGGTCCCCTGGAATTCCTCTTCACGGTCGATGAAGAGACCGGCCTGACCGGCGCCAATAGGATCCAGAAGGGCTTCCTCGCCGGCAAGATGCTCCTCAACCTCGACAGCGAGGACGAGGGGACCTTCACCATCGGCTGCGCCGGCGGCGCGGATTCGACCCTCGTCTTCCCCTTGGAAAGGAAAAAGACGGCCTCGAAGAACCTCTATAAGGTTCACCTTCACGGCTTCCGCGGCGGTCACTCCGGACTCGACATCAACCAGGGCCGGGGGAACGCCATCAAGCTCCTGGCCCGAATGCTCGGACAGGCCCAGCCGACGGCTCGTTTCGAGGTCATCAGCATCGAGGGCGGCAGCAAGCATAACGCCATCCCCCGGGAAGCCGTCGCCCTGCTGGCCTGCCCCCCCATCCAGGTGCGGGCCATGACGACGGCCCTCAAAAAGGCTTTCGATAAGATCAAGGTCGAGTACAAGGCCGTTGAGGCCGAAGCCGCTTATTCCCTCGAACCGGCGTCCGGCAAGGGATTCGCCCTGACCCAGAGCTGCCAGCGCGCCCTCCTCGATTTCCTCATCGCCCTGCCCCACGGGGTCGTGGCCATGCACCCCGAGATCGCCGGGCTGACCGAGACCTCGACCAACCTGGCCATCGTCAGGACGGGCAAGAAGGAGTTTGAAGTCCTCTGCAGCACGCGGAGTTCGGTCGCCTCGGCCCTCGAGGCCACCCGGGACGTCATCAAGTCCGTCTGCGCCCTGGCCGGCGCCCGGGCCGATCTCAAGGACGGCTACCCCGGCTGGATGCCGAACCTCGACTCCGCCCTCCTCAAGCGCTTGAAGGAGCTCTACGTCAAGACCTTCGGCAAGGACGTCGAGGTCGTGGCCGTCCACGCCGGCCTCGAATGCGGCATCATCGGCGAGAAGTTCCCGGGCATGGACATGATCTCCTTCGGACCGACCATCAAGAACCCCCATTCGCCGGAAGAGCACGTCCACTTCGGGTCGGTCGAGAAATTCTGGACCTTCCTGACGGCGGCCCTGGACGGCCTGTCGTCGTAGTCCGCCGAGCGCGAGCTGCGGACCTTGAATAGACGGAGATTTCTCGTCGCCGCCGGCCTCCTGGGCTCTCTCGCGTCTCGGGTTTTCGCCGGCGCCGGAAGGAGCAAAGCCATGAAGAAGCAGGTTCACACCGACAAGGCCCCCAAGGCCATAGGTCCTTACTCCCAGGCCGTCATCGCCGACGATCTCGTCTTCTGCTCCGGCCAGATCCCCATCGATCCGGCCACCGGGAACGTCCTCGAAGGCACGATCGAGGATCAGGCGCGCCAGGTGCTCAAGAACCTGGGCGCGGTCCTCGAGGCGGCAAGCTCGTCCTACGACGGTGTCGTCAAGACGACCGTCTTCCTCCGGGACATGGACGACTTCGCCAGGATGAACGCCGTCTACGGCGAGTTTTTCAAGACGCCGTACCCGGCCCGCGCCGCCGTCCAGGTCGCCCGCTTGCCGCGGGACGTCAAGATCGAGATCGAAGCCATCGCCCTGGTCAAGTAGACGGTCCTGGGCGATTCCGGTAGAATGATCGGGCCATGCCGATATTTGAGTATCTCTGCAAGAAATGCGGGCGGCATTTCGAATGCTTTGTCCAGGGCGGCCGCGATAAAGAAGTCGTCTGCCCGGATTGCGGCGCTCCGGAACCGCAGAAAATGATATCCTGCTTCGGGATCGGCGGCGGCTCGAACCGGATCAAGGCCTCTTCCTCGAGCTGCACGAGCTGTTCGACCAAGTCCTGCAGCACCTGCCATTGACAACCTTTGGATCCAGGGCCGAGGGGGTTGTCGGAGGGAGCATAAAGCGGGGATTCGGCTTTTGTCAGTCAAACATAGTGGAGAATCACCGCAGCGGACGGAGACAATCCCCGAGGCCCATCTTGACTTATCGCCGGCGTTGAAGTTTAAATAGGCCTTCGCCCATGGAACGCCGACTGACGCCCCGCCCCGTCCGTATCGGAGTGGATACCGGCGGCACGTTCACCGACTTTGTCATCTGGCGGGACGGCCGACTCTCCAAAAGGAAGGTCCTCTCGACCCCCCAAGACCCCTCCCTGGCTATTTTCGAAGGGATTGGCGATGTCCTCGAAGCCGCCCCAGCCGTCTTCATCGTCCACGGCACGACCGTGGCCACGAACGCGCTTCTCCAAAGAAAGGGCGGGTCGATCGCCCTCATCACCACGGCCGGCTTTGAGGACATCTTGGCCATCGGGAGGCAGACCCGCCGCGAGCTCTATTCTCTCCAACCCGAATCCAGGTTCGAGCTCATTCCCGCCAAGCGGCGGTTCGGGCTGAGAGAGAGGATCCTCGCCTCGGGCCAGGTCGAGAAAACGGTCAGCCGGGCCGAAGTCCGCCGGGTCATCGGCAAGATCCGCAGGTCCGGCGCGGCGGCCGTCGCCGTCTGCTTGCTTCATTCCTATGCCAACCCCCGGAATGAGGAGATCGTGGCCGATGAGCTCGACAAGGCGGGGCTCCTCTCTTCGATCTCGAGCCGGCTCCTCCCCGAGCATCGGGAATTTGAGCGAATGTCGACGACGGCCACGAACGCCTGCCTCATGCCGGTCATGGACCGCTACCTCGGGGAGCTCGACCGCGGCCTCGGTCGGGCCGAGCTAAGGATCATGCAGTCGAATGAAGGCTACATCTCGCCCGCACGGGCCCGCCTCGAGCCCATCAAGACCGCTCTTTCCGGGCCGGCCGGAGGCGTCGTCGGAGCCCGAGTGCTGGCGCGAGCGGCCGGTTTTCCCAACATCGTCAGCTTCGACATGGGCGGGACCTCGACCGACGTCTCGCTCATCGAAGGCGGGATCCGGCGGACCCATGAGAGCCGGGTCGGGGATTTCCCCATCCGCCTGCCCATCATCGACATCCACTCGGTCGGCGCCGGGGGCGGCTCTATCGCTCACACCGACCGGGGCGGCTCGCTCAGGGTCGGCCCGCAAAGCGCCGGCGCGGACCCCGGCCCGGCCTGCTACGGCAGGGGCGACCTGCCGACCGTAACCGACGCCAACCTCTGCCTCGGCCGCCTGGACCCGGAATTCTTCCTCGGCGGGAGGATGAGGATCCATCCGGAGCGGAGCCGGGACGCCGTCGGGCGACTGGCCCGGACGATCGGCAAGACGCCCCGGGAAACGGCCCTCGGCATCGTCGCCATCGCCAACGCCAACATGGAGAAAGCCATCCGCGTCATCTCCGTCGAGCGCGGCATCGACCCGCGCGCCTTCGCCCTGTTCTCCTTCGGCGGCGCCGGCGGCATGCACGCCGTGGAGATGGCCGCCCACCTGGGCATGTCCATGGTTATCGCCCCCCGCAATGCCGGCGTCCTCTCGGCTTTCGGACTGCTCATGTCGGATCCCATCAAGGATTACACGAAGTCGCTGATGAAGTCGGACGCTCAAGTCACCCTGCCCGGCCTCGAGGCTGAATTCCGGGTCCTTGAGGCGAGAAGCCGCCGCGACATGGAACAGGACGGCTTCGACGCCTCCGACCTCATCCTCGAACGCTCGCTCGACTGCCGCTACCTCGGCCAGTCCTACGAGATCGACGTCCCCTTCCGGAAGGCGCGTTCCCTCGGACAGGCTTTTCTCGAGAACTTTCACCGTCGCCACGCGCGGCTCTATTCCTACCGGCACGACCGGAGGCCGGTCGAAATCGTCAACCTCCGCATCAAAGCCGTGGCCGTCACGCCGAAGATCCCTCTGGTCAGGGAGGCCGGGACGAAGAGCCTCGAGCCCAAGGCCGTCGTCAGGACGCAGGCGATATTCTCGGGCCGGACGCTTCACCGCGGCCCCGTCGTCGACAGGTCGCGCCTCGCCCCGGCGAACGCGCTCCGCGGCCCGGCCCTCGTCATCGATCCGGAATCCACGACCTTCCTTCCCCCGGGCTACGCCGCACATGTCGACGGGTTCTTGAACCTCATTATCCGCAAAGAGGGACGGCGATGAAGAAAGTTGACCCCATCGAGCTGGAGCTTTTTAAGAACGTCTTCATCGCCATCTCCGAAGAAATGGCCGCCGTCCTCGGCCGCACCGCCCTCTCCCCCAACATCAAGGAGCGGAAGGACTTTTCCTGCGCCTGCTTCAACCGCGCCGGCGAGACGCTGGCCCAGGGCTCGCACATCCCCGTCCACCTGGGCGCCATGCCCCTCTCCGTCCAGGCGGCGCTCCGGGCCGTGACCTTTGAGAAGGGCGACCTGGTCATCCTCAACGACCCCTACCGGGGCGGGACCCATCTGCCCGACATCACCTGCATCTCCCCCGTCTTCCTGGGCGGCAGGCTCAGCTTTTTCGTGGCCAATCGGGCCCATCACTCCGATGTCGGCGGGATGAGTCCGGGGTCCATGCCCCTGGCCACGGAGCTTTTCCAGGAGGGCCTGATCATCCCCCCAGTGAAGCTCCATTCCCGAGGCCGGATGAACAAGGACGTCTTCGACCTCCTCCTCGCCAATGTCAGGACCCCCGACGAGCGCCGCGGCGATCTCCTGGCCCAGGTGGCGGCCAACGAGATCGGCCGGGCCCGGCTCGAAGAGGCGGTGGCCAGGTTCGGCGTGGAAAAGGTCCGCCTCTACTCCGGGCTCATTCAGGATTACTCCGAGAAGTTCCTGCGGCAGACCATCCGCGACATCCCCGACGGCGACTATGCTTTCGTCGATCACCTCGACGATGACGGGATCTCCGCGCGGCCTATCAAGATCGCCGTCCGCGTCACCATTCGCGGCGACAAGGCCGTCATCGATTTCAGCTCCTCCTCGCCCCAGACCGAAGGCGGGGTCAACGCCAACTTCGCCATTACCTGCTCGGCCGTTCTCTACGTCTTCCGGTCGCTCGTCGAGGAGGACATCCCCTTCAATACGGGGCTGATGCGGCCACTCGAGATCGTGGCGCCCAAAGGGTCCATCGTCAACGCCGAATTCCCAGCCGCATGCGCCGGGGGGAACGTGGAGACGTCCCAACGTATCGTCGACGTCCTCCTCGGCGCCTTGGCCAAGGCCCTTCCGGACAGAATCCCGGCTGCGAGCCAGGGGACGATGAACAATGTCGCCTTCGGCGGCTATGACCCTTGGCGGAAAAGGCATTTCGCTTATTACGAGACGATCGGCGGCGGCATGGGGGCCGGCCCGGGCGCGGCCGGCCTCGACGGTGTTCACACCCACATGACCAACTCGCTCAACACCCCTATCGAAGCGCTCGAGAATTACCTGCCGCTGAAGATGCGCCGCTACGGGCTCAGGAAAGGCTCGGGCGGAAAAGGGCTCTTCGGGGGCGGCGAAGGGATCGTCCGCGAGTACGAATTCCATGTCCCCACGGCGCTGACGATCATGTCGGAGCGCCGCCGCTTCGCCCCCTACGGAGTTCGAGGAGGCAGCCCCGGGGCTAAAGGGAAGAACACGCTCATCTCCCGAGGCCTGAAGAAGATGCTGGGCTCGAAGGTCAACGTCAAGATCCGTCCCGGCGACGTGCTCAGGATCGAGACCCCCGGCGGCGGTGGCTTCGGCCGGCCGCGAAACTGAGTTTCGCCGGGTTCTTTGACTCCGCCGCGCCCCTTCTGGTATATCAACTATCGAAATCCTCATACCTCGACCTAAGGAGGGCGTCCCATGAGAGTCAAAACCCTATCAACCCTGACCCTGACCTTCCTCTCGCTCGCCGCGATCGTCGCTCCCGCCGTCGCCTCCGGCGCGGCGGCGCCGTCGATTTCCATGCCCGTCCGCGGCGTCTGGATGCACCCGGGTTTCTTCGGCCCCGAAAAAGCAGCCGCCCTCGAAAAGATGCGGACGACCCTCGACGGGTACGCCCAGGCCGGCATAAACACCCTCATCATGCTCGTCAAGAACACCTCCGGACACATCTACTACTCCAGCGAGATCGGCGTCCCCGACGGCGCCTGGAGCTGGGATTTCTTTAAGGTTTTTCTGGCCGAGGCGAAGAAGAGGAAGATGGAGGTCCACGCCTGGTTCTGCGTCTTCCCCGAATCGTCCATCCTGGGCCAGGTCCGGCAGCACCCCGAATGGCTGATCTCGAGCCCTCGGCGCGAGATGGTCGGCGCCGTCAACCCCGCCCTCCCGGCCGTCCGGGAATACGAGATCAGCCTGATGCTCGAGGTCGCCCGGAAGTACGATGTCGGCTGGATCCACCTCGATTACATCCGCTATCCCTGCGAGCCGACCGAGCCCACCTTCAGCTTCGACCCGGAAACTCTCCGACTATTCAAAGAGGACACCGGGATCGACATGGCTACCGTCAAAGCCCGCGACACGGGCAACATGGCCTGGAACGAGTGGCTCCGCTGGAACACCGACCGGGTGACGGTCTTCGTCCGGGAGCTCAAGGCTGCGCTCAAGACGACGGGCCGAAAGGTCAAGATCAGCGCCGCGGTCTTCCCGGACGCCGTAAACGCCCGGGTCATGATTGGCCAGGATTGGGCCGCCTGGGGCCGCGAGGGGCTCGTGGACATGCTCAACCCGATGCTCTACTCAAACGACACGAAGCTTTTCGAGAAGCTCGCCCGGGAAGCCGTGGCTTACGGCAAAGGGCGGACCCTCGTCTGCCCCGGCATCGGCATCGGCACGTCCCACAACCAGAACACTCCCGAGGGCATGATCGACGAGATGCGGATCAGCAAGGCCCTCAAGGCCGACGGCGTGGTTTATTTCTCGTCGAGCAGCCTGAACCAGCCGTTCCTCGACAAATTGAAGGCGGCGAAATAGCTAGATCTTCCTGAGCTTGCCCTTCTCGATGAGCAGCATGCCCTGATAAGATACGTAGTTCAGGAGGATCATCACCCGCTCGCTCGCGCCGACTTCCTTGCGGAAGATCCCTTTGAGACCCTTGAGCGGCCCTTCGACGACTTCGATCTCGTCCCCGACGGCCGGCTCCTCGCCGTATTTTTCGAAGACGATGAGCCCCTTCTGCTCGCGGGCCTTGATGCCCAGGACGATCCCTTCCGGGATGGGGGTCGGGCCGTCGTCGTTGCCGACGACGCGCTTGACACCGCGGGTGTATTTCACCATCTGGAACTGCTCGGGGAATTCGAAGCGGAGGAAAGCGTAGCCGGGAAAGAATGGGCTGATCCGTTTTTCGCGGAGATATTTCGGGCAGTAGATCGTGAATCCGCCCTCCACGAAGAGCCTCTCGACCTGGCTCTCCTTCTTGGGCTTGGTATTGATAACGTACCAGCGCTGCATCAGCGGACCTTCGGCTTGTCGTCGGTGAGGCCCATCTTGGCATAGACCGGGGGCCTGCGGTCCGCGAGGAAATGCCGCGCGGCATGAGAAGCTGCGTTCTTGGCAAAATCGCAATCGGCGTAGAGGATGTGGTCGCTTCCACGGGGCGCCCGGGCGATGACCCGGCCGTCGGGGTCGGCCACGAACGATTCGCCGGCGAACTCGAGTCCTTCTTCGCGCCCGACGCGGTTGACGAGGGCGGCATAGTAGCCGTTCTGAAAGGCCGCTACCTGGAGCTCGGCCTCGAAGATGCCCTCCGTCCACTCCCCCACCGCACCGGCTTGGGGCACGATGATAAGCTCGGCGCCGGCCAGGCGCAGGCCCCTCATGTATTCGGGGAAATGGCGGTCATAGCAGATGGCAACGCCGACACGCCCGGCCGCCGTCTCGTAGACGAAGCTCTCCCGGTCGCCCGGTGCATAATAGCCGCGCTCGTGGAAGCCGGGCCCTTCCATGATGTGGACCATACGCGTGATACCCTGGACGCAGCCGTCGGCGCCGATGACGGGTGAAGAATCATAGGTCCTGTCCCCGTCCCGCTCGAAGAGGTTCAGGACGACGACGGTGCTCGTTTCGCGGGCCAGGGCACAGAAGAGATCGGTCGTCGGACCCGGGATCGTCTCGGCCAGTGCGAGGCTCGAGAGCGAAGCCGGGACTTGGGGATAGAACCGGCTGAAGGCCAGCTCGGCGAAGGCGACAAGCCCGGCCCCGGCTTTCGCGGCCTCGAGGCAGGCCGCCCTGCCCCTGGCCCGGTTCTCCACCGGGTCGCCGGTCGCGTGCTGCTGGACGAGCGCGATCCTCAAGAGCGGCAGGCTTTTTCGACGTCGACGACCGTCTTAGGGATGGGCGGCCCGAGGACTTTGCGGCCCTTCTCCGTGACCAGGACGTCGTCCTCGATCCGGGCGCCGCCGAAGTCGAGGAACTTCTCGACGGCGTCGTAGACGATGAAGTCTCGGTGTTTCTTTTCCTTGCGCCACAGCGCGAAAAGGGCGGGGATGAAGTAGAGCCCGGGCTCGATGGTCATGACGTGGCCGGGCCTGAGTTCCCGGGCCATCCTGAGGTAGGCCAGCCCGAACTGGGAGCTCCGCTCGACCTTCTCGCCGTAGCCGACGTTATTCTCGCCGTAATCCTCCATGTCGTGGACGTCGAGGCCGAGGTTGTGGCCCAGGCCGTGCGGGAAGAAGAGGGCGTGGGCGCCGGCGGCGACGGCCTCGCCGGTGCCGCCCTTCATCAGGCCGAGGTCCTTCAAACCGGCGGCCATGACCCGGGCCGTCTGGAGATGGATGTCCTTGAAGTTGATGCCGGGCTTCAGCGCCTTGATGGCCGTTTCCTGGCCGGCCAGGACGATCTCATAGACATCCTTCTGTCTCCGGTTGAACCGCCCTCCGACGGGCACGGTCCGGGTGATGTCGGACGCGTAGGACGTGGCCGATTCCGCCCCGCAATCCATGACCAGGAGCCGTCCCTTGACAAGAATGTTGCCGTGATCGTGCATGTGCAGGGTTTGACCGTTGATGGTGACGATGGGCGGGAAGGCCAGGTGCATGCCCCGCGAGAGGGCGATCCCTTCCATGGCCCCGGAGATCTCGTACTCGTAGCGGCCGGGCTTGGCCAGCTTCATCGCGGCAAGGTACATGGCCTGGCTGGCCGCCACGGCGGACTCGATCTCGCGCACCTCCTCCTTGGATTTGATGATCCGCTGGGCGACGATCGCCCGGATGAGGCCCTGGGAAGCCTTGGATTTCAGCTCCTTGACCGGGATTCCCAGGAGGTCGCTGAGGACGAGAGCGTTGTCTGCCCGGTAGGGCGGCAGGTAGTGGACCGGACGGCCGGCCGCCAGGGCCTGGCGCACGGTCGCCGCGAATGACGCCCGGGGAGCTGTGTGCCTGACGCCGACCTCGAAGGCCCGTTCCTTCATCTTGGGCAGGTTCCCCATCCAGATAATGTCCTCGATGCCGATGTCGTCGCCGAAGAGGACGTCCTTTCCCGCGTCGACGTCGATGACGGCGGCCAGTCCCGGGGAATCCAGGCCGAAGAAATACAGGAACGAGCTGTCCTGCCGGTAATGGTAGGTGTTGGCCGGATAGTTCATCGGGCTTTCCTCGTTCCCGAGGAACAGGATCAGGCCGGACCCGACGTCCTTTTTCAAGAGCTTCCGCCGCTCGATGTAGGTTACGGATTTGAACATGTTCGTCCTCCTCTTCGTCACGAGAGGTTCTTATAACAGATAATCCGGCGCCGTTCAATCCCGCCGGATTTTCCGGCATTGAATCGCCCCAGGCGCGGTGTTATGATTGGCCGGTATTCGGGGAAGGAGGAGGGCATGGGCGGATTTTTCGGGCTGGTCGGGAAGCAGGACATCGTCGAGGACCTGTTCTACGGCACGGACTATCATTCGCATCTGGGGACCAAGCGCGGCGGCCTGGCCGTCGGCAACAGCAACGGCATCCTCCGCTACATCCACAACATCGAGAACGCCCAGTTCCGCTCGAAATTCGGCGAGGACGTCGGCAAGCTCCGCGGCACGCGCGGCATCGGCGTCATCAGCGACTACGAGGACCAGCCGCTCCTCATCCGGTCCCACCTGGGGAACTTCGCGATCGCCACGGTCGGCGTCATCAAGAACGTCGACGAGCTCGTGGCCCGGGCTTTCCGGGGCAAGTGCCTCCACTTCTCGGAAATGCGGGGCGGCGAGATCAACCCGACCGAGCTCGTGGCCGCGATCATCAACCAGAAGGACACTTATGAGGACGGCATCCAGCAAGTCTGGGAGCTCATCAAGGGTTCCTGCTCGGTCCTCATCCTGACCGACGACGCCGTCCTGGCGGCCAGGGACAAGCTCGGGCGGACGCCCATCGTCCTGGGGAAGAAGCCGGGCGCCTTCGCGGCCTCGCTCGAGACTTGTGCCTTCCCTAACTTGGGCTACGAGGTCGAGCGCTACCTCGGCCCGGGCGAGATCGTCAGGCTCACCCCCGAAGGCTGCGAGCAGGCGGTGCCGCCGCGCGAGAAGCTCCAGATCTGCGCCTTCCTCTGGGTTTATTACGGCTATCCCGCTTCGAACTACGAGGGCATCAACGTCGAGACGGTCCGCAACCGCTGCGGCGCCTACTTAGCGAGGAACGACAACGTCAAGGTCGACATAGTCGCCGGCATCCCCGACTCGGGCATCGGCCATGGGCTGGGCTATGCGGGCGAGGCGGGCGTCCCCTTCCGGCGCCCTTTCGTCAAGTACACGCCGACCTGGGCCCGGAGCTTCATGCCTCAGAACCAGGAGGTCCGCGACCAGGTGGCCCGGATGAAGCTCATCCCCATCCGCGAGATCATCCAGGGCCGGCGCCTGCTGTTCTGCGAGGACTCGATCGTCCGGGGCACCCAGCTCAAGGACACGATCCAGCGTCTCTACGAATCAGGGGCGGTCGAGGTCCACATGCGGCCGGCCTGCCCGCCCCTCGCCTTCGGCTGCAAGTACCTGAATTTTTCCCGGTCGCGTTCTGAGCTCGACCTGGCCGCGCGCAAGGCTATCGGGGCGCTCGAGGGCCCCGACGCAATAAACATCGAAGAATACGCCAAAGCCGGGTCGGAGAAATACGAGGCCATGGTCGGCTGGATCGCCCAAACGCTCGGCCTGACCACTCTGCGCTATCAGCGGCTCGAGGATCTGGTCGCCGCCATAGGATTGCCCAAGGAGAAGCTCTGCACCTTCTGCTGGGACGGCGTCGGCGTCGACTGAGTTAAGACTCGGCGAGGCTCCAGCGCCGTGCCTCCGAGCTCCTATCCGGCCGTGCTCGAATCGGCAAGGAGGCGGGAGCCTCTTTATCGGGGAATACACTGGTTTCGGGATGGTAGCGGGGGTTGGATTTGAACCAACGACCTCCGGGTTATGAGCCCGACGAGCTACCAGGCTGCTCTACCCCGCGGTACCAACGTCATTATATCAATTCCGGACATATTGTCAACGCCGATTCGCCCCGGCTTCTCCTCGCCCAAATTCCGGCTTGACTTTGGCGGCGGGAAAACTAAATATAAAGGGAAATTCCATGGCTTGGGCTGTTTTTTTAATCCTCTCCTTCCTTTGTATCGGCTCGGTCGCGGCCATGATCCTTTCGCGAAACCAGGCCCATAACG
>MEYF01000048.1:27946-36281 GCA_001775755.1 Candidatus Aminicenantes bacterium RBG_19FT_COMBO_65_30
CGACGCTCCCTTCGCCGCCGCCGTCCAAGTGCTTGTCTACGCCGGGGCCATCATGGTCCTCTTCCTCTTCGCCATCATGATGTTCAACCTCCGTCAAGGCGCCCCGCCTGAAAGAAGGAGGATCCGGATCGTCCTCGCCGCCGGCTTGGGGGCAATCCTCCTGGCCGAGCTCGTTATCGCCGGCAGGAGAGCCGTCCTGGGGGGCGGCGGGGCGGCCTCCGCTCCGGGTCGGGACATCACCCGGCTCGGCGAGCTCCTTTTCTCCGACTATCTCTACGCCTTCGAGATCACGTCCGTCCTCATCCTCGCGGCCCTCGTCGGCGCCCTGGCCCTGGCCGGTAAAAGGGAGGGCCAGTGATCCCCGCTTCGGCCTTCTTCATTTTGGCCGCCCTCCTATTCGTCCTCGGGGTCCTGGCGTTTTTCATCAAGAAGGACCTGTTGACCCAGTTCATGGCCGTCGAGGTCATGCTCAACGCGGGCAACCTCGCCTTCCTGGCCCTGGCCAAAACGCTCGGGAAGGCGGACGGCCAGGCCATCGTTCTTTTCGTCATCACGGTAGCCGCGGCCGAAGCCGTCATCGGATTGGCCATCATCGTCCTCGTCTTCCGCCAGCGGAAGTCCATCCGGACCGACGACCTCAAGGACCTGAAGGGATAGTATGGCCGAATACTTCTGGCTCATCCCGCTTCTGCCGGGGGCGAGCGCTCTCGCGCTCCTTCTGTTCGGCCGGAGGCTCTCCCGGACCTGGGTGGCCTGGCAAGCCTCGGCGGCCGTATTCGCGTCCGTGATCCTTTCGAAGGCCGCCTTCCTCCACCTCGCCCGGACGAGCGACGGCGCTTCGGGCCTCAGCAAGACCCTGCTTCCCTGGATCGCCAGCGGATCGTTCTCGACGTCGATCTCGTTCCATCTCGACGAGCTCTCGGCGGTCATGGCCGTGGTGGTCACCGGGGTCGGCTTCCTCATCCATGTCTATTCCGCCGGATACATGGCGGAGGACCGGAATCACTCCCGGTATTTCGCCTTCCTCAACCTGTTCACTTTCTTCATGCTCGTCCTGGTCATGGCCTCCGACATCGTCCTGATGTTCGTCGGCTGGGAAGGCGTCGGGCTCTGTTCCTACCTTCTGATCGGTTTCTGGTTCGAGCGGCCCGCCGCGGCCAAGGCCGGCATGAAGGCCTTCATCGTCAACAGGATCGGCGACGCGGCCTTCATCATCGGCATTCTCATCATCCTGGCGAGCGTCGGCAGCGCAAGTTTCGCCGTGATCAATGATGCCCCGCGCTCGGGTCTCCTCTCGGCCGGGCTGGTCACCCTCGTCGCCATCCTCCTTTTCGTCGGCGCGACAGGGAAGTCGGCCCAGATCCCGCTCTACGTCTGGCTCCCGGACGCCATGGAGGGCCCGACGCCGGTGTCGGCCCTGATCCACGCCGCGACCATGGTCACGGCCGGGGTTTATATGGTCTGCCGCCTGAGCGGGCTCTACGCCGCATCAGTCCCCGCGTCGTCGGTCGTCGCCTGGGTGGGCGGCCTTACGGCCGTCTTCGCGGCGACCATGGCCCTCGTCCAAAACGACGTCAAAAGGGTCCTGGCCTACTCCACGATCTCCCAGATCGGCTACATGTTCATCGGCTGCGGCGTCGGGGCCTACGCCGCCGGGATGTTCCACCTCGTCACCCACGCCTTCTTCAAGAGCCTGCTCTTCCTCGCCGCGGGGAGCGTCATCCATGCTCTGGGCGGCGAACAGGACATGCGCCGGATGGGCGGACTTAAAAAGCACCTCCCGGTGACCTTTCCCGTCTTCCTCGTCGGGGCCCTGGCCATCTCGGGAGTCCCTTTCCTTTCCGGCTTTTTCTCCAAGGACGCCATTTTGACGAGCGCCTACGCCGGCGGACACTATGTTCTCTATGGGCTAGGCCTTGCGGGCGCAATCCTGACGGCGTTCTATATGTTCCGCCTCATCTACATGACTTTCTACGGTGACGAACGGACGCCTCGTGCTGCGGAGAATCACATCCACGAATCGCCCTGGACCATGACCGTCCCCCTCGTCATCCTGGCCGTTTTTTCGGCGTTGGTCGGCCTCATCGGCCTGCCCGTCTTTTTCGGCGAAAAGGCGAACCTGTTCGGCCGTTTCCTCGAGGGCGTCTTCGGGCCGGCTGCCCATCACCTCGCGTTATCGACGGAAACGGTCCTCGTCCTGGCGGCAACCCTCTCGGCCCTGCTGGGCATCGGCCTGGCCTTCATTTTCTACCGAAGATCTCCGGACGTGCCTGTTCGCCTGGCTGATCGCTTTCCCGGGATCTATCGCCTCCTTCTCGGCAAGTATTATGTCGATGAAGCCTATGACGCCGTCGTCGTCCGGCCCCTTGTCCGGGGCGCCGAATTGGTCTATGAGCATTTTGACCTCAAAGTCATTGACGGGGCGCTCGACGGTTCCGCGGCGGCCGCGGGCCTGGCCGGAAAAGGCCTGAACGTTCTCCAGAGCGGACTTGTCCGTGACTACGCCTTGGCCTTTCTCATGGGGGCCATCCTGTTCTTGGGGTTCCTGCTGATAGGAGCGCCATGATCTCGAACGTTCCCATCATCAGCTTCGTCACGTTCCTGCCGCTTGCGGGGGCCATCCTGCTCATTTTTATACGGAGCGAATCGGTCAAGACCGTGCGGGCCGTGGCCCTGGCCGCGGCGCTCCTGACCTTCGCGACCTCGCTTGCCCTTTTCTTCGGCTTCAACGGCGCCTCGGGCCTGCCCGAATTCGTCGAACGCGCCTCCTGGCTCGGACGCGGCCTCGATTATCACGTCGGGATCGACGGCATCAGCCTCTTTCTCGTCCTCCTGGCCGCGTTCCTGACACCCCTGGCCCTCCTCTCGTCCTGGCGCGCCATCGACGACAGGGTCAAGGAATTCTCGTTCTTCATGCTCCTCCTCGAGACCGGTATGATCGGCGTTTTCGTCTCACTCAACCTCTTCCTGTTCTACGTCTTCTGGGAGGCTATGCTTATCCCCATGTACTTCCTCATCGGCATCTGGGGCGGTCACCGCCGCATTTACGCCACGATGAAGTTTGTCCTCTTCACCATGTTCGGCAGCCTGCTCATGCTCGTCGGCATCTTCGTCCTCTACGCCGCTTATCACAAGGCGACGGGAATCTACTCCCTGGCTCTCGCCGACCTGGCCGCCATCTCCTTATCCCCCGCTTTCCAGACCTGGCTTTTCCTGGCCTTCGGGCTGGCCTTCGCCATCAAGATCCCGCTCTTCCCACTCCACACCTGGCTTCCCGACGCCCACGTCGAGGCCCCCACGGCGGGCTCGGTCCTTCTGGCCGCTATCCTGCTGAAGATGGGCGCCTACGGCTTTGTGCGGCTGGGCATTCCCCTATTCCCTCAGGCCGCGGCGACCTTCGCCCCGGCTCTCTCCATCCTGGCCACGATCGGCATCATCTACGGCGGCTTGATGGCCCTTGTCCAGAAGGACATGAAGTCCCTCGTGGCCTATTCGAGCGTCAGCCACATGGGCCTCATCATGCTGGCCGTATTCTCGCTCAATTTCGTGGCGACCGAAGGCGCACTCTACCAGATGCTCAACCACGGCTTGAGCACGGGCGCCCTCTTTCTCTGCGTCGGCATCCTCTACGAGCGGACCCACACCCGGCTGATCAAAGACTACGGCGGCGCGGCGGCCCGCATGCCGGTTTTCGCAGGTCTTTTCCTGGTCACCATGCTTTCTTCGGCCGGCCTTCCCGGACTCAACGGATTCGTCGGGGAGATCCTCTGCTTCTTCGGCATTTTCGCCGCCAACAAGGTCCTGACCGCGCTCGCTGTTTCGACCGTCATCCTGTCGGCCGCCTATCTTCTCTGGCTCTATAAGCGGGTCATGCACGGCCCGCTCAAGGACCCGGAGGATAAGCGCCTCCGCGATCTCGACGGACGCGAGCTCATCATCCTCGTCCCCATCATCGTCCTCATCGTCTTCATGGGGTTGTTCCCCGGGACCATCTTGAGGAAGATGGATGCTTCCATCGCCCGCTATATCGAGTCCTTCAGGAACAAGCCCCCTGTCGCGATGACCTTGAACGTTCCCGGCCGGCCGGCCCAGGAAGCGACGACGGTCGCGGAGTTGGAGCGTTAGCATGACGTTCATGGCCCTGGCTCCCCTCCTGGCCGTCGTCGCGGGGGCCCTGATCGTCCTTCTCATCGAAGCCTTCCTGAAGCAGAAAGACCATGAGCTTCCGGCGACGGTCGCGGTCGTTTCCCTATTCGCAGCCGCGTTTTTTACCGTCCGTTCCTGGCGTCTCGAGCTCGGCTATTTCGGCGGGCGGCTCGCGCTCGACCCCCTGGCTCTTCTGCTCATGGCCGTCTTCGTCCTCATCGCCGCTTTCGTCGTCCTGATGAGCCTTAAATACGCCTCGCGCCAGGACATCAACTTAGGCCAGCTCTGCGGCCTTCTCCTTCTTGCCGTGGCCGGCCTGATGATCATGGTCTCATCGACGGACTGGCTCGTCGTCTTCCTCGGCCTCGAGGTCCTCTCGGTCGCCTCGTACGCCCTGACCGGGCTCAAAAGGAATGATCGGGCCTCGGCCGAAGCGGCGGCCAAATACTTCCTCATGGGGAGCTTCGCCGGGGCCTTTTTTGTCTTCGGCCTGGCGCTCATTTTTGGGACTTCAGGCAACTTGGACTTTGCCGCCAGCCTCTCTCAGGTCGCCTCGCCGTACGGTTTGCCCGTGGCGAGCGCCGTCGGCCTCGGCCTCATCCTGACTGCCTTTTTCTTCAAGATCGCCATCGTCCCCTTCCATATGTGGGCCCCGGACGTCTATGAAGGCGCTCCGACTCCGGTGACCGCTTTCCTGACCATCGCTCCCAAGGCCGCTGGGCTGGTAGTTCTCTTCCGGGTCCTGGTCCCTGTCCTGGGTCACAGCCCATCCGCCGTTATTATCGGACCGGCCGTGAGCGTCGCCGCCGTCCTTACAATGTTCGTGGGGAACCTGGCCGCACTCCGCCAGAAAAGCGTCAAGAGGTTGCTGGCCTATTCGGCGATCGCCCATTCGGGCTATCTCCTCGTCGCCGTCGTCGCCGGGGACGGCCCCAGCCTTGTCTTCTACCTCATCGCCTACATGTTCATGAACGCCGGGGCGTTCGGCGTCCTCGTCGCCATGTCCGGGAAAGGCGTGGAGCACACATCGTTCGACGACTTCGCCGGCCTGGGCCGCCGGAAGCCATGGCTGGCCGCAAGCCTGTCCGTTTTTCTTCTGTCCCTTGCCGGCTTTCCCCCGACGGCCGGCTTTCTGGCCAAGTTCTACGTCTTCAGCGCCGCCGTCAGGGAAGGGCACGTCCTGCTGGCCGTAGCGGCCGTGCTGGCCAGCCTCGTCTCGGTCGCCTACTACCTGAAAATCATCGTGGTCATGTACATGCAGGACGCGGAAACGGATGTTGTTGTCGAACAGGAGAATCCGGCCCTCTACCTGGTCATTTTCCTGTGTCTCTTCGGGACGGTCCAACTGGGATTGTGGCCGGGCAATCTCCTGCTCCTCATCCGCCAGGCCTTCTTTGTCCCCTTCTAGAGCGTTCTCTTAATCCAGCTTTTTTCCCGCCGTCTCCGGGATGCCGATCCAGAATACCGCCGCCGTCAAGAAGGCCGCGGCGATCAGCATGAATGACAAGCCGAAGCCGTGCGTCTGGGCCAGGGAGCCGACGACAAAGGGCGCCGCGGCGCTGACGATGCGGCCGGTATTATAAGTGATGCCCTGGGCCGTGGCCCGGACGGCCGTGGGGTAGATCTCGGCCGTCAGGGCGCCGAAGCCCGTGAAGTAGCCCGTGCCGAAAAAGGCGACAAAGGGCCCCAGGATGAGAAGAAGGAGCGGCCGTCGCGTCTGGGAGTACAGGAGCATGAATACAGAAGCTGCCAGGAGGAATCCCACATACGACCGCTTCCGTCCGAGCTTGTCGCTGATGAAGCCGAAGGTGATATAGCCAAGCCACATCCCGGCCTGCATGAAGATGACTAAAGCGGACATCGTCCCCGGACTGAGCCCGATGCCGCCTTGCTCCGGCGCCATCGACAGGTAGGCCGGGAGCCAGAGGTTGAAGCCCCACCAGGCGAACATGGTGCACGCGTTCATGGCGGTTACGAATATGGTCAAGCGGAGCCGCCTCCTCCCGAAGATCTCGCCGAAGCCGGCCCGGACGCTCGGCGCCGCCGCACGAACCGCCTTCCAGATCTCGGGTTCCCGGACCCGTTTCTGGATCCAGAGCGTGAAGAAAGCCGGGATGACGCCGACGAAGAAGACCCCCCGCCAGCCCCAAACGGGCAGAACGAGCGCGGCGACGGCCGCCGCGGCGGCGTAGCCGACGGCCCACGAGCTCTGGACGACGCCCAAAGCCTTGCCGCGGTGTTCAGCCGGCCAGGTTTCGGAGACGAGCGCGGCGCCGCTCGCCCACTCCCCTCCCATCCCTAGGCCGAGGAAGATGCGGAAGACGGCCAGCATGACGACGCCCGTGGCGAATCCGCAGGCGGCCGTGAAGACGGAGTAGATGAGGATGCTGGCCATCAGGGCTTTTCGCCGGCCGAACCGGTCGGCGACGACGCCGAAGACGAGGCCTCCGACGGCCGACGCAACGAGTGTCAGCGACCCGAGCAGTCCGGCCGTAGCCTTGGCCATGCCCAGGTCGGACATCAACGCCGCCAGGACCATGGCGTAAAGCATGACGTCGAAGGAGTCGAGCATCCAACCGAAGGAAGCCGCGACGAGGGCCCGCCGGGCGTCTGGCGACGCTTCTTTCCACCAGGCGAAGCGCGCCATCAGCGGATCTCCAACCCGCTATATCGCAGGTAGACGATGCAGCCGAGCCCATAGAGCATCCATCCGATGAGAAAGACGAGTTGGCCCGCCGGACCGGGAAATACCAAACGGATCAAGAATACAACTATGGGGATGCCGGCGATGACGACTCTTTCCTTGACCGTATCGGCAACAATGAAAGCCCAGACGCCGAAAATGACGGCGATCCCGATTCCTATGGCCGCATAAGGGATCATCGAGCCGCTTATAACACAGAATCGGCGGCGAGGGGTAGGCCCCTCACCCATCAATGCAGCAGGAAGAGAAGGACGAGGTTGACGGCGAAGATCAGGATGATGCCGAAGGAGTCCCAGGCCCAGAGGAAACGCTTCTTTTCGGAGTTGTAGATGAGTCCGGCGATAGCCAGACCGGTCATGGCCATCGCCAGCAGGGACGGGATCATGTGTTGGCCCTGAACAAAGGACAGAAGCGGACCCTTGAAAAAGAAGATGTCCTCGATGGCCAGGATGAACATGTTGAAGATGTTGCTGCCGAAGATGTTGCCCACGGCCATGTCCACGGCCCCGATCTTCAGGGCGGCGATGCAGACCGTCAACTCCGGGAGCGAGGTCGAGATGGCCACGAAGATGTTCCCGACGAAGGTCTGCCCGAGCCCGGTCATCTCGGCGATGCCCTCGGCGATCGAGGGAAGGAAAACGGCGGCGCCGACGACCACGGCCGCGTGGAAGGCATATCGGAGAACGGCCGCCCGCAAGGTCATCGCCGACGCCTCGCGATCTACGGCTAGACCGCTAGCCGAGGCCGAACGCTTCTTTTCGAACTTGAAGGCCATGCGCATCGTCCCCAGATAGCCGAGGACGAGGAGCGGCGTGTAGAGGCCTATCCACCCCAGTCCGGGGAGCCGGCCGCCCAGAAAGAGGCTCAGCGAGACTCCGCCGAGGAATAGGATGGACATCCCCGCCGATAAGATGTTGGCCTGGTTGATCTTGGAGGACAGGGGCACTTTCTTGGACAAAGTGTCGAGAAGCCCGAGGATGAGGACGTTGAAAACGCAGCTGCCGAGGATGTTGCCGGCGGCGATGTCGGGGAGGTTCGAAGCGACGGCGCTCAGACCCGTGGCCAGCTCGGGCAGCGACGTGACTCCGGCCATGAGGACCATCCCCAGCCAGAGCCGGCTGAGGCCCGATTTTTCGGAGATGATGTCGCCGTAGCGGGTCAGCCGGGCGCCTGAAAAAAGTATGAGTCCTGTCACCCCGAGGAATTCGAGCCAGATGATCATTCGCTACTCCCCTCTCGGATTTCAACCGCCGACAAAAAAAACGGCCGGAGCGGGTTCATAAGCCGGATCCTGTCCCCGCTCGCGCGGGCGACGGTCATTTGTCTAGGCCCCGGGTTGCCCCGGGGCTCCAGCGGCCGACCCGCCCCCTGGGACGGGCCATCCCAAAACGGGGCTCGTTTGGCCTTGCTCCGGATGGGGTTTGCCCTGCCCCCGGCGTCGCCGCCGGGGCGGTGAGCTCTTACCTCGCCATTTCACCCTTGCTC
>MEYF01000048.1:36502-54652 GCA_001775755.1 Candidatus Aminicenantes bacterium RBG_19FT_COMBO_65_30
TCTCCCGGGCCGTCTGGGAGATGTTCCAGTTGTTGGCCTCGAGCTTGGCCAGCAGGAAATCCCGCTCGGCCAGGTCGCGGAACTCGCGGAGCGTCTTGATCCCGGCCGTCTCGGGCAGCGCCGCCTCCGCCTTATCCCGCAAAGGCTCGGGGAGGTCCTTTCTCTCGATGGTGTCCCGATCGGTCATGATCATCAGCCGCTCGACGATGTTCTTGAGCTCGCGAACATTGCCCTTCCAGGCGTACCGGGTCATGGCCTCCAGGGCCTCGGGGGAGAACTTTCTTGGCCGGAAATTGTTCTCCTCGGCGAAGGCCCGCGAGAAATAGTCGACGAGCATCGGGATGTCCTCCGGCCTCTCCCGCAGGGGCGGCGAATACAGGGGGACGACGTTGAGCCGGAAGAAGAGGTCCTCCCGGAACCGCCCTTCCTGGATCTCCTTGCGCAGGGCCTTGTTGGTGGCGGCGATGACGCGGACGTCGACCTTGGCGATGCGGCTCGAGCCGACCTTCTGGACCTCGCCCTCCTCGAGGACGCGGAGGACCTTGGACTGGGTCCGGAGGCTCATGTCGCCGATCTCGTCAAGGAAGATGGTTCCGCCGTCGGCCTGTTCGAACTTGCCCGTCTTTTTCTCCGTGGCCCCGGTGAAGGCGCCTTTCTCGTGGCCGAAAAGCTCCGACTCGATGAGCTCCTCGGGGATGGCCGCGCAGTTGACCTGGACGAACATCTCCCGGGCCCGCAGGCTGTGGGCGTGAATGGACCGGGCGACGAGCTCTTTCCCGGTGCCGCTCTCGCCGTAGATCAGGACGGTGGCGTTGGTCGGCGCGATCTTGAGGATCTCTTTCCAGAGGTTCTGGATGAGGGGATGGCTGCCGACGATCTCGTAGTGCTTCTCGGCTTTCTTCTTGAGGTCCTGGCATTCGCGGCTGAGGCTCGTCTGCTTGAGGGCGTTGCGGATGCTGATGAGGACGCGCTCGCGGTGGAGCGGCTTCTCCAGGAAATCGAAGGCTCCGAGCTTGGTCGCTTCGACGGCCGCCTGGATAGTGCCCTGCCCCGAGATCATGATGACGTCCGGGACGAAGGGCCTCTGCTTGAGCTCGGCCAGGACCTCCAGGCCGCTCTTCCCCGGCATCTTGATGTCGAGGAGGATGAGGTCGATGCCGACCGTTTCCCGGAGCATCTCCAGGCCGTCCTCGCCGGTCCCGGCTTCGAAGAATTCGTAGCCCTCGTACTCGAGGATCATCTTCAGGGACTTGCGGATGTTCTCCTCGTCGTCGATGACCAGGATCCTGGCCTTCCTCTCGGGTTTCATCGCGGTGTCGTCCTCTTCGGTCGATTCTAGCACACTCTCCCGTCCTACGGCAAAAACGGGCCCCGGCCCGGGACTCCGGAAGGCAAAGATACTTAACGGAATTCGGTGCTGACGATCGTCACCCGGCCCGGATAGGTGATAGGTCCGGCCGGGGTCGAGACCGTCGGCTGGGCGTCGAGCGCGATGCGCGTTGCCGTCCGGTTCTTCCCGCCGATCGCCAGGGCCAGCTGGATCAGGTCCTCGTACTGCTCACCGGCGAAGAACTCGAAAAGATCGAACGAGAGGCGGAGCGGGATGACCGATTCCCGGCCCGTCCCCGGGATCTCGATCGGGCTGTCGATATTCCCGACGATCGTCGGCCGGCCATCGATGAGGAGCCGGCACTCGAGGCCGGTCAGCGTGCTCGTCGTCTGTCTCGTCTCGCCCGTGCCGTCGTTGGGATTGACGGCCAGGACGTCCACGATGAAATCGACAGGCAACTTCATCGAGCGGTAGGCCTCGACCAGGCGGAGGGCGTCCAGCGCGTTGAATTCGCTGAGCATGGTCTTGCCGCTGATGTCGAGCCCGAGGAGCCGGAAGTCCCGGACCCCCGAGAGCTTGAACTTCAGCCGCTGCAGATTGGCCAGAGCCGAGGCCATCTGGTCGAACGCGGCGCACGACGAAAGTGTCAAAACTCCGGCAAGCAATAGGAGCGCGAGGGAAGCTCTGACGTGTTTGTTCATGGGCGGGCCTCCTTATCGGTTCTCTGCCCCGGTTATATAGCCTGAGCCGGGGTACTATTCTGCCATCTTCTTGTAGGATTCGAAGCGCTTCTTCGACTCCTCGGCGGCGCGGGCGAACAGCTCCTTGGCGATCTCCGGATACTGCTGGACGAGAGTCTTGTAGCGGACCTCGTTCTTGAGGAACGCGTCGTATTCGAGCTTGGGCTCGCGGGAGTCGAGCTGGAGCGGATTCTTGCCCTCCTTGGCCAGCAGGGGGTTGAAGCGGTAGAGGATCCAGTAGCCCGTGTCCACCGCCAGCTTCTGTTCGGCCTGGGCCTTGCTCATGTCGATGCCGTGGGTGATGCAGGGCGAATAGGCGATGATGATCGACGGGCCGGGGAAGGCCTCGGCCTCGAGGAAGGCCTTGAGGCACTGGTTCATGTTGGCCCCCATGGCGACCGAGGCGACGTAGACATAGCCGTAAGTCATGACCATCCGGCCGAGATCCTTCTTGGCGGTCTTCTTGCCGGACGAGGCGAACTTGGCCACGGAGCCGGTCGGCGTGGATTTGGACGCCTGTCCTCCCGTGTTGGAGTAGACCTCGGTGTCGAGAACGAGGACATTGACCTTGCGGTTCATGGCCAGGACATGGTCTAGCCCGCCGTAGCCGATGTCGTAGGCCCAGCCGTCGCCGCCGATGCACCAGACGCTCTTCTCGACCAGGAAATCCTTGAGCTCGGCGATCTTGACGAGGTAGGGCTTGGCCCCGTTGGCCTTGTCCAGGGCCGCCGGCAGGGCGGCTTGGACGGCCTTGGCCGCGGACTTGGCCTCCTCGCCGGTCGACGTCCAGGCGCCCTTCATCTTGACCAGGGCGTCGGCGAGCTCGGGCGTCGTGCCCGCCGCCTGGGCGGCGTCGATCGAAGCGGCCAGCAAGCGCCGGTTGGCGTCGACGGCCAGGCGCATGCCGAAGCCGTACTCGGCGTTGTCCTCGAAAAGCGAGTTGCCCCACGCGGGTCCCTTGCCCTCGACGTTGACGCAGTAGGGGGAGGTCGGGAACGTGCCGCCGTAGATCGAGGAACAGCCGGTGGCGTTGGCGATGATCATCCGGTCGCCATAGAGCTGGGTGGCCAGTTTGACGTAGGGCGTCTCGCCGCAGCCGGCGCAGGCGCCGCTAAATTCGAAAAGCGGCCTCAGGAACTGGCTGCCCTTGAGGGAATCCGTCTTGATGCCGTCGACGACGTTGTCGGGGAGCATGTCGAAGAACTCGGCCTTCTTGGTTTCGCCCGCGGCGCGGAGCTCCGCGATCGGAGTCATGACCAGGGCCTTGTTCTTGGCCGGGCAAACCTCTGCGCAGGAGCCGCAGCCGACGCAGTCCTCGACATAGCACTGGACGCGGTACTGGAGGCCCCTATCGTTCTTGGTGTTGGATTTGAGGACCGTGAACCCCTCGGGAGCCTTCGCGAGGTCGGCCGGCGCGATCTGCTTGGCCCGGATCGAGGCGTGGGGGCAGACGAAGGAGCACTGGTTGCACTGCGTGCAGTTCTCAGGGATCCACTTCGGGCATTCGACGGCGATTCCGCGCTTCTCCAGGCGCGCCGTGGCCGTGGGCACGGCCCCGTCGAGGGGCATCTTGGAGACGGGCAGGAGGTCGCCCTTGAACCGGGTGACCGGGTCGATGACCTCCTTGGCGTAGGCGCTGGCGTCGTCGGGGACGATCTTCGTGACCGGGGCTGACTTGGTGATCTTGGCCGGGACGGGCACCGCTTCGAGGCCAGAAGCGGCCCGGTCGACGGCGTCCCAGTTCATCTGGACGACCTCTTCGCCCTTGCGGCCGTAGGTCTTCTCGATGGCCTTCTTGATCAGGGCGATGGCCTCGGCCTCGGGCAGGACGCCCGACAGCTTGAAGAAGCAGGCCTGCATGATGGAATTGAGGCGCAAGCCCAGCCCGAGCTCGCCGGCGATCTTCAGGGCGTCGATGGTGTAGACCTTGACCTTCTTGTCGATGATCGTCCTCTGCATGTCCTCGGTCAGGTTTTCGAAGACCTCGTCCCCTTTCCAGTCGGAATTGATGAGGAAGGTCCCGCCCTCGCGGATGCCTTCGAGGATGTCCATGCGGCCGATGTAGGACGGCTTGTGGAGGGCGACGAAATCGACGGTGTTGAGGAAGTATTGCGATTGGATGGGGCTCTTGCCGAAGCGGAGGTGGGAGATGGTGACGCCGCCCGATTTTTTCGAGTCATACTGGAAATACCCCTGGCCGTACATGTCCGTGTTGTCGGCGATGATCTTGATCGAATTCTTGTTGGCGCCGACCGTCCCGTCCGAGCCGTAGCCGTAGAACTTGCAGCGGACCGTGCCCGGGAGCTCGGTGTCGAGGATCGGGCCGACGGGGATCGAGGTGTGGGTGAGGTCATCCGTGATGCCCACGGTGAAGCCGTGCGTGGCCTTGCCGTCGAGGTGGTCATAGACGGCCTTGACCATGGCCGGTGTGAACTCCTTGGAGGACAGGCCGTAGCGGCCGCCAATGACCTTGACCGGCCGGCCGGCCAGAGCCACCGCGACGTCGAGGTAGAGCGGCTCGCCGATCGAGCCGGGCTCCTTGGTCCGGTCGAGAACGGCAACCTTCTTCGCCGAGGCCGGCAGGGCCGCGGCCAGGGCGGCCGCGTCGAAAGGCCGGTAGAGGCGGACCTTGATCAAGCCGAGCTTGGCGCCGCGCCCGTTCATATAATTGATCGTCTCTTCGGCCGTCTCGGCGCCCGAGCCCATCATGATGATGATCTTGTCGGCGTCGGGGGCGCCGATGTAGTCGAACAGGTGGTATTGCCGGCCGATGGCCTTGGCCACCTTATCCATGTAGTGCTGGACGATCCCGGGGCACTCGGCATAATACTTGTTGACGGTCTCGCGCCCCTGGAAGTAGACGTCCGGGTTCTGTTGGCCGACCTTCAACATCGGGCGCTCCGGGTTGAGGCAACGTTTCCGAAAGTCCTCGAGGTACCGGGGTTCGAAAAGCTCGACCAGCGTCTCGTAGGAGACAAGGTCGACCTTCTCGACGACGTTGGAGGTCCGGAAGCCGTCGAAGAAGTGGAGGAAGGGGATCTTGCTGCGCAGGGTGGCCAGGTGGGCGACGATGGCCAGGTCCTGGGCTTCCTGGACGGAGCCGGCGCAGGTCATGGCGAAGCCCGTGTTGCGGGCGGCCATGACGTCGCTATGATCGCCGAAGATCGACAGGGACTGGCAGGCCAGCGAGCGCGCGGAAACCAGGAAGACCGTCGGCAGCATCTCGCCGGCGATCTTGTGCATGTTGGGCAGCATGAGCATCAGGCCCTGGGATGCCGTGAAGGTCGTCGTCAGGGCGCCGGCCGAAAGAGAACCGTGGACCGCGCCGGAGGCGCCGCCCTCGGACTGCATCTCGATGACGTCCACCCGCTGGCCGAAAATGTTCTTCCGGCCATGGGCGGACCACTCGTCGGCGAGCTCTCCCATCGTCGAGGAGGGGGTGATGGGGTAGATGGCCGCCACTTCGGAATACGCGTAGGCGACGTGGGTCGCCGCCGTGTTCCCGTCGATGGTCTCCATATTCTTCTTCATGAATGACTCCTTATGGATCTTGGAATATCTTGATTGCCGGCCGACGCCTCGGAGCTAATCTTTGAGTTCGGTTCTTCCCTCCAGGGCCTTCTTGATGGTCACCTGGTCGGCGAAATCGAGGTCGGAGCCCACCGGAAGGCCCATGGCCAACCGGGTGATCCGGATATCGAAATCCTTGAGCACGCGGAGGAGGTAGAGGGCCGTAGCCTCCCCTTCGACCGTCGGGTTCGTAGCGATGATGATCTCCTTGAACGCGCCCTCCTCGACCCGCTTGACGAGTTTGCCCAGCCGGAGCTCGTCGGGCCCGCGGCCCTTGAGCGGCGAAAGGGCGCCCAGGAGGACATGGTAGCGGCCGTTGTAGGCGCCCGTCCTCTCGATCGAGGAGATGTTGAACGGCTCCTCGACGATGCACAGGGACTCGTCGGACCTGTGGGCGTCGGAACAGATCAGACAGGGATCGACGTGGGTGATATTGTTGCAGCAGGCGCAATAGAAGATCTTCCTCTTGGCCTCCCGGATGGCCTCGGCCAGACGGTCGGCGTCCTCGATCGGGAGCCCGAGGAAATAGAAGGCGATGCGCTGGGCGGTCTTGGCCCCGATGCCGGGGATGTGCCGCAGCTCCTCGATGAGGTCGCGCAGGGGCTGGGCGTACTCGAACATCAGAACAATCCCGGGATCTTCAGTCCGCCGCCGAGGCCGCCGAGCTTTTGAGCCAGGGCCTCGTCGACCTTGGCCGCCGCGTCGTTGAAGGCGGCGACGATGAGGTCCTGGAGCATCTCCACCTCGTCCCTGTTGGCGACCTCCGGCTCGATGCGGATGGACTGCAGGGTCTTATGCCCGTCGAGGACGACGTTGACCATGCCGCCGCCGCTCGACCCCTCGACGCGCAGGACGGCGAGCTCCTGCTGGAGCCGGTCCTGCATCTCTTTGGCCGACTTGAGCATCTTCTGGAGGTCCATGACGTTTTTCATATTCCGCTCTCCGTGGGACCGCGCCCCTTGGGCCCGGCGTCGCGCGAGGCCTGGATGGGGTCCGCCGAAAGGACTTGGGCCTTGAACGTGTTCATGAAGAATTGCACGGCCGGATCCTTGAGGGCCGTTTCGAGCTCCCGTCCGGGGCGGATGGGGCCGCCATCCGCGATGTTCTCCTCGGCGAAGCGGATCTTTGTTTCCCGGCCCAGCACCTCCGAGGCGGCCCGCTCGACCGCGCGGATGTCCTTTTCCTGGATGCTGGTGACGAAGAATCCCCGGCCGCTGCCGAAAAAGACCTCGAGGACGTTGTCCTTGACCATGACGGACGAATACTGGGCCAGGAGGGCCGCCAGCGGGGCCCGGTCCGCGGCCAGCTTTTCGAGGACGCGGCCGAAGACGTCCTTCTGGGCCGGGGCGGCCGGCATGGGGGAGGCCGGGGGCGCGGGCGAAGGGCTGCCGGCCGGACCCGGACGGACCGTTCCGCCCGCCGGAGCGCTGCGCGACGGCGAGGGCCCGGGGGGCTTCGGCGGCGTCCGCTGGGGGTCCTTATTGAGCGATTCCACGTCCCGGATGAGCTCCCCGAGGGGAACGATCTTGCGGAAGTGGCAAAGCTTGATGAGGAAGGCTTCGAAGTAGATCCGCGGCAGGGCCGAGTACTTCAAGCCCGGCTCCGCCTGTTGAAGGGCGAGGAGGTAGCGGAGGAGGTCCTCGACCGTGGCCTTGGCGGCCTCGACGCGCAAGGCCTGGAGACCCTCGGCGCTCGCGAGCAGCAGGTCCCCGGGCTTTTCGACGGACCGGACCAGGAGAAGGGCCCGGAAATGCTCGATGAGCTTGCCGAAGACAAAACGCAGGTCGTAGCCGGCGGCGACGACGCTCTCGACCAGCGGGAAAACGTCCTCCGGCTTTTCATCGAGGACGGCCGTCGAGAACCGGAAGAGCACGTCCGGACCGATCGTCCCGAGGATCGTCTTGAGGTCCTCGTCGCCGATGTTCTCGCCGCTGAAGGCCACGGCCTGGTCGAGGAGGCTTTGGGCGTCCCGCATGCTCCCGTCGGCCGCTTCGGCGATCATGGCCAGGCCGGCGGGAGTGATGGTGATTGCCTCCTTCTGCGCGATCTCCATGAGGTGGTTGATGATGTCCTTGTGGGAGATCTTGCGGAACTCGAAGTGCTGACAGCGGGAAACGATGGTCGCCGGGACCTTGTTGAATTCCGTCGTCGCGAAGACGAAGACCGTGTTCGGCGGCGGCTCCTCCAGGGTTTTGAGAAGGGCGTTAAAGGCGTGCGTCGAGAGCATGTGGACTTCGTCGATGATGAGGATCTTGTAACGGGTGTAGACGGGTTTGTACTTGACCATCTCACGGATCGGCTCGATGTCGTCGACCTGACGGTTGGAGGCGCCGTCGATCTCCAGGACGTCGATGGCGCTGCCTTCGTGGATGGCCTTGCAGAACTGGCAGGGATGGTCCCTGTCGGCGCAGGGATGGGCCGTGGGGCCGTTGAGGCAGTTCAGGGATTTGGCCAGAATACGGGCGACCGTTGTCTTGCCCGTGCCCCGCACACCGGAGAAAAGATAGGCCTGGGCGATGCGGCCGGTGGCGATAGCGTTCTGGATGGTCCTGACGACGGACAGCTGTCCGACGACTTCCTCGAACATCCAAGGTCTGTATTTCCGCGCGAATATCTCGTAAGACATGGGTTTCGGCCGTCCGTCCACGGGAGGAAAACCGATGTTTCCCCTAAAAAGTAAAGATTATCTTAACACAAATCGGCTAAATATCAAGGAAAAGGAATATAATGACCCCGTGCAGGCGCGTTCCCGCAGTCTCCTCGAGATCCACCTGGCCGTCTTCCTGTTCGGCTTCCCGGGATTGTTCGGTAAATGGCTGGCCCTGTCCCCGGTCCTGATCGTCTTCGGCCGCGTCCTCTTCGCCTCCCTGACCCTGGCCGCGGTCATGGCCCTCGGGGGGCGCTCGTTCCGCGTCTCGCCGCGGCGGGATGTCGTCCTCCTCCTCGCCTGCGGCTTCGTCCTCGCCGCCCACTGGACGATGTTCTTCAAGTCCGTCCAGGTCTCCTCCGTCGCCGTCGGTCTCCTGGCCTATTCGAGCTTCCCGGTCTTTACCGCGTTCCTGGAGCCGCTTTTAACGCGGGAACGATGGGACCCGGCGAGCCTCGTCTACGCCCTTCTCTGCGTCCTGGGCATAGGCCTGATCGTCCCCGGCTTCGACCCTTCCGACGCCGTCGTCCGGGGCGTCCTCTGGGGCCTCGGGGCCGGCCTGTCTTTTTCCCTTTTGTCCGTTCTCAACAGGATCCTGGCTTCGCGCCATTCGAGCCTGGCCGTGGCCTTCCACCAGGACCTCTTCGCCGCCCTCTTCCTGCTTCCCGTCGTCTTTCGCACCGGCCTCCCTTTCTCCGGACGGGACTGGGTGCTCGTCGCCGTCCTCGGCGTTTTCTGCACGGCGGCCGCCCACACCCTGTTCATCGACGGGATGAAGCGCGTCGGGGCCAGGACGGCGAGCGTCCTGAGCTCGCTCGAACCGGTTTACGGCATCCTTCTCGCCCTGGTCTTCCTCAAAGAAAGCCCCTCCCTGAGAACGGTCTCGGGAGGGGCGGTCGTTCTGGCGGCCGCGCTCGCCGCAACGGTCAGGGCGCGGCGTACGTCCTAGTTCTTGTCGATCTTCTTCCGGACAGGCGCTTTCTTCGTCTTCTCTTCCTCGGCCTTCTGCCGCTGGGTCATTTGGGCCTTCTCTTCCTCGTGCTTTTTCTTCAACTCGGCGACCCGCGACTTGACCTGTTCGTCGACCTTCTGCTTTTCGGTGGAGTTCTGGACCTTCGCTTTTTCTACGTCGGCCTTCCGCCGGACCTCGTTGATCTCGGTCTCCTGGCTCTCCCGCATCAGCCGTCTTTCCTGGTCGTGGTCCTCGCGCAGGGCTTGGTTCTCGTCCCGGGCAACGCGCCGATAGATGCGTCCTCTCTGCTCGTCGTCGAGCCGCTGCACGGCCTGGTCCTGTTCGATGACTTGCTTCGGCCGGGCCGTTTCGTTTCGCTTGATCTCGGGCTTGAAGATGACCAGGTCGCGGCCTTCCTGCCGGTCCTCGCCCGCGCGAGGCGCCTCTTTCAGCGAGTATTTTTCGACCGCCCGGTTGGTCAGCCGGCGGACGTGCTCGACGTCGACGCCGTCATTGACCACCCGCCTATCGCGGACGTTCAAGTTGACGTCGAATTCGGTTTGGTTGATGATCGTGAGGCTCCGTTCTTCAGGCAGGATCCAACGATCGAGGTCCCGGTCCAGGAAATCCCGGCCGCGGACGAAATTCCAGTAATGACCGGGGATGTCCCACTGGCGCCGGCCGAAGCCGCGTCCCGGAATGAAATCCCCGCCGGGCGGGAGGGGCGCCCAGCCGATGTGCGCGTCGCCCCATCTCCAGGCCACCCAGGCCGGGCCCCAGACGACGTCGGGGACCCAGAACCAGCCCAGCCCCCGGTCCCAGCCCCAGCGGCCATAGTGGTAGGCGATCCAGCCCCAGCGCTCGAGAGAAACCCAGGTCCACCCGTAGTCCGTGAAGGCCCAATGCCCGTGGGAATAGGGGCGCCACTTGTAGCCGACGTTGCCGGGGATCCAAACGTACCCGTAGGGACGGAAGGATACCCATATCCCGTACGGCTGGAGGTGGTCAAAGAAATACGAACTGTCCAGGTCGTCGTAGCGTCCGTAGTCCCGATCGTAGGGGCTCTCTCGCGGATAGCTGCGTCCGGAGTCGCCGTAAGGAACGTACCTGATGCAGGCCGCTCCAAACAACAAGACGAAGATCAGGAAACCTATGGTTTTTTTCATCTCCATCCTCCTGTACCGTGGAATTGCAAGGAATATGCCAAGCCTATTCCAGGCAGTTCAAAAGGCCGCCACGGGGCGGTTTGTCCTAAAAAACGGACAACCGATTCCGGCCGCCCGGCTCAGGCCAACCTCTTGAAGACGGCCTTGATTCGCTTGAGGGCCCAGTTGAGGTCCTTCTCCCTGATTATCAGGGGCGGCGCCAAGCGGAGAACGTTGTCGTGGGTTTCCTTGCAGAGAAGGCCTTCCTTCATCAGCTCTTCGCAGAAACGCCGGGCCCCGCCGGCCGCCGGATGGAGCTCGATGCCGATGAGAAGTCCCCGGCCGCGGATCTCCTTGATGTGGCGGCTGCGGACCTTGCGCAGCTTCTCCATGAAGGACCGGCCACGCTCGGCCGCGTTCTCGACGAGCTTTTCCTCCCGTATGACCCGGAGGCTTTCTCTGGCCACCGCGCAGCCGAGGGGATTGCCCCCGAAGGTCGAGCCGTGCTCCCCTGGCTTGAAGACGTCGAGGATCTCCCGGTCGGCCAGGACCGCGGAGACGGGGTAGCACCCGCCGCCCAGGGACTTGCCGATGACGACCATGTCGGGCCGGACGCCCTCGTGGTCGCAGCCGAAAAGCTTTCCCGTCCGTCCGAGCCCCGTCTGGATCTCGTCGGCGATGAAGAGGACATTGTTTGACTTGCAGATCTCGGCGGCTCTTTTGAGGAAACCGTCGGGCGGGATGAGGATCCCGGCTTCGGCCTGGACGGGCTCGACGATAAAGGCGGCCGTGTTCGGGGTGATCGCTTTCTCCAGGGCGTCGGCGTCCCCGAAGGGGATGATGGTGAAACCCGGCGTGAAGGGGCCGAACTCGTTCCGGTAGAGGGGTTCGGTCGAAAAGCTGACGAGGGTTACGGTCCGGCCGTGGAAATTGTTGGCGCAGGCGATGATCTCGGCCTTGTCCCGGGGGACGCCCTTTTTCTGGTAGGCCCACTTGCGGGCCGTCTTGACGGCGGTTTCGACCGCCTCGGCGCCCGAGTTCATGGGCAGGACCATGGAGTAGCCCGTCATCTCGCAGACCTCTTTGGCCAGCATGGGCCACTGGTCGTTGCGGAAGGCCCTCGAGGTCAGGGTCAGCCTCCGGGCCTGGTCGAAGAGGGCGCGGACGATGCGGGGATGCCGGTGGCCCTGGTTGACGGCGGAGTAGGCGCTCAGAAAATCCAGGTACTTGCGGCCTTCGACGTCGCGCATCCAAATCCCCTGGGCCTTGCTGATGACGACGTCGAGGGGATGGTAGTTGTGGGCTCCGTAGAGGTCTTCTACGAGGATGAGGTCTTTGCTGTCCATGTCATGACTCCCTTTCTCTTTCGCCACGCTAATGGCGGAGAGGGCGGGATTCGAACCCGCGGTACACCTTACGGCGCACACACGCTTTCCAAGCGTGCTCCTTAAACCACTCGGACACCTCTCCGTTCCTCCGGTCCGGATATCGAACAGATTCTGAAGAAGCTAACGTTATCAAAAAAGAAGCGTTTGGTCAACGCGCCGCTCAGAAGGCCGCAGCGGACGTAGACGACACCCTCGACCCTTATATTCAGCGGCCTTTTCTGAAAAGCCCCTGCGCCAACATCCTCAGTACAGGACAGAATTGTCGCTACGAGGGATAGGCGACAGACGACTCTAGAACGGTGGCCGATAGATATTGATGATGTCCTTGAGCAGGGCGGCGGCGGCGCCGCGGGGGTTGGACCGGCCTCCGGTCACGGTCACGGAGCCCATGGAATCCGTGAGGAAGGTGATGCCTTTCTCCGTCCCGTCGACGTGGGCGAGCGGATCGGTCGCATCGATGAGCGACGGCCTGACATCCAAGCTCCATCGCCCGCCCTTTCTCCCGGGAGCGGCCGTGGCCAAAAGCTTGACGGACCGTCCTTCCCTCCGGGCGGTCCGGACGAAATCGACGGCGAGGCCGGCGATGCCCCGCACCTGGACATCCTTCAGTACGTACTCCGTGTCGAGGCAGGCGTTGGTGATGAGCAGGATCTTGCCGGCCGTGTCCCAGCCTTCGACATCGTGGGCCGGATTGGGCTCGGCGATCCCCTTGTCCTGGGCTTCCTTGAGCGCCTCCCCATAGTCCAAACCCTCGCCCATGCGGGTCAAAATGTAGTTCGACGTTCCGTTGAGGATGCCCTGGATGCCTTCGATCCGGGCGCCGGCGAGGGAGAAGAGGCCGACGTCGAGGGTCGGCAGGGCGGCCGCCGTGGCCCCGCTGAACTTGAGGAGCACGCCGCTCTCGGCGGCCAGCGCCTTGAGCGCCGGCAGGCCGACGACCAGGGCGCCCTTGCTGGCGGCGGCCGCATGCCAGCCGCCGTGAAAAGCGGCGGTAATATAAGACATCCCCGGCTCGCCCGTCTCCAGGTTGGAGAGCGTGCACTCGACCAGACAGCCCCCGGGTCCCCGCTCCCCGATGACGTCGGTGACCCTCATTCCCTCTCGCCAGGCCGGATTGCCCGACGTCCATGGTTCGCCGGATTTGGAGATCTGTCTGACCTCAAGCGGCCCGCCGGAATAAAAACAGCCTTCCGCCCGGGCGACGGCCAAGATCTCGAGGCCGAGGCCGTAGCGGCGTTCGAGATCGTCAGCCTTTTCCCGCAGGAGGGAGAAGAAGGCCCTGCCGACGTTGCCTAAGCCGGTGACGACGAGGGGGACGGTTTTCATGGCCGGGGAATCCATGGCGGAGAGGGCGGGATTCGAACCCGCGATCCCGATTGCTCGAGATAACGGTTTTCGAGACCGTCGCCTTCAACCACTCGGCCACCTCTCCGCAATATCAGGACACGAGAAGAGCCAAGATTATAACCGAAATCAGCCGCTTTGAACAGGTTCGAACCCACTTTAAGACGCCCACATGCTTATGCCTGCCTTCGGGCGCGGAAGAAGTCGCGGAGGAGCCTGGCCGCCTCAGCGGCGAGGATGCCGCCGTGGATCTCGGGACGGTGGTTGGTCCGGTCGAAGGGAAAATTCATGATCGACGAGACGGCGCCGGCCTTGGGGTCGAGGGCGCCGAAAACTAAGCGCCGGATGCGGGACTGGACGATGGCGCCCAGGCACATGGCGCAAGGTTCGACCGTGACGTAGAGGTCGCAGTCCGGGAGGCGGTAATTCCCCGCTTTCTTGGCCGCCCGGCGAAGGGCGACGATCTCGGCGTGGGCCGTGGGGTCCGAGCTCCCCACGGGCTTGTTCGAGCCCCGGGCGATGACCCGGCCGTCCCGGACGACGACCGCGCCGACAGGGACCTCCCCGGCCGCCGCGGCTTTGGCCGCTTCGTGAAGGGCCTTTTTCATGCAAACGACGTCGTCCATCGCATGATGATTCTACATTGAACTGGTTCCGCTCGCAATCAGGAGGGCTCGGGCGCGGTCGGGGCATGTGCGCGAGGCCGGGAGAATGATCCGCATAGGCACGGCACCCGGTTTCGCTTATAATCGGGAGGACATTCCGGCAGGAGAGAAAAGATGGACCGATTCGAATGCCTCGCCTGCGGCCCTCTCGCCTCGCGAGATCCCTACTCCCCTTTCTGTACCGGATGCGGCGAGCCCCTGTTCATCGCTCCCGGCGTCCGCTCCGGCGGCAAGGTCATCCACGAAGACCGGACGCTCGCGCTCGAAAAGTTCTCCGACTTCCTGCCCCTCGACAGCATCGATCCCCGGCTGAGCCTGGGCGAAGGGCTGACGCCGCTCCTCCGGCTCGAGCGCGTCGGGACCGCCCTCGGCCTGGCCGGCGTCTACGCCAAGAACGAAGCCCAGAATCCGACGGCGAGCTTCAAGGACAGGGGCACGGCTGTAGCCGTCCAGAAGGCCGTCGCCCTCGGCATCAGGCGGATCGGCACGGTCTCGACGGGGAACATGGCCGCTTCGACAGCGGCTTACGGCGCCCGGGCGGGACTCGACACCTTCGTCCTGCTCAAAGAAGGGACGTCCATGACCAGCCTCCGTGTCGCCGGCATTTACGGCCCGAGGCTTGTCGCCGTCGATGGCGACTATGGGGCCCTCTTCCGGACCAGTCTCGAGATCGGGAAGAAGCTGGGCATCACGTTCATGAACTCGATAGATCCCTACCGGATGGAGGGCTACAAACTCACGGCTTTCGAGATCTTTCTCCAACTCGGCCGCCGCGCGCCCCGCACCGTCTTCGTCCCGCTGAGCTCGGGCGGTCATCTGCTCGGTCTCATGCGGGGCTTCGCCGACCTCGAGCGCGAAGGGATGATCTCGGCCTACCCCACATTCGTCGGGATCCAGGCCCAAGGCTGTGCTCCTCTTGTCAGGGCCTTCGACGCCGGCCTCGAAAAATACGAGCCTCTGACCGATATCCGAACGATCGCCCACGCCATCGCCAATCCGACCCCTCCGGCCGGGAACGCCGTTCTCCGCATGATCCGCGAGCGCGATGGACTCCTGCTCGCCGTGTCGGACCGGGAAATGCTCGACGCCCAGCGGGAACTGGCCGCGGCAGAGGGTCTCTTCTGCCAACCCGAATCCGCGACGACGCTCGCCGCCCTGAAAAAGCTGGCCGCCGCCGGCCTGATTAAAGAGAGAGACGGCAAGGATGTCCTCGTCTTGACCGGAAGTGGATTGAAGACGCCCGGCCTTCTCGAATCCGCGCCCATCGAGATCCACAGAGTCCCTCTCGAAGGGCTCGAAGCGGGCCTCGCCCGCCTGTTCTGAGCGATCCGGAGCCTCGTCGAAAAACCGGCGGGCTAATCCTTTTCCTCGAGGAGACCGACGATCTTCTCCCGGTTGGGAAAGAGGGCCGGCGTCCCGCCCGTGTGGAGGAAGAGAACTTTGTCCGTCGATTTGAAGAAACCCGTCTTGATGAGGTCGATGAGGCCGATCATGGCCTTAGCCGTGTAGACCGGATCGAGGACGATGCCTTCCGTTTGGAAGACCAGCCGGATGACTTGGGCCACGGCCTTGTCGACTATCCCGTAGCCTTCTCCCAGGTATTCGTCGAAGACGACGACGTCGTCCGCCAGAACCTCGAGGCCGAGCCCGAGGGCTTCGTCCGTGGCCCGGGCGATCTCCAGGACGTCGTCGGAGAAAGGTCCCTTCGGATCCGAGGCGCTGATGCCGATGATCCGGCAGCCGGTCGTGAGGGCCTTGGCTCCGACGACGAGTCCGGCCTGCGTCCCGCCGGACCCCGTGGAATGGACGACGTAGTCGGGCTCCACGCCGCCGGACCTCATCTGCTCCAGCAGTTCGGCGAAAGAGGCGACATAGCTGACCGCGCCGAGCGGCTTGTCCATGTCGCCCCGGACGAGAGAGCCTCCGACGGGCACGAGATAGGGCCGGTGCCCTTGTCCCCTGACCTCCCGCCCCGCTTCATCCAGGAGGTCCATGGCCTGGGCCGACTTGACGATCTTGCCCTTCTCGGCCTGCAGGATGCGGATGTCGGCGCCGAGGATGACGTCGAGGAGAAGATTGCCGTCCGCCGCGGCGGGCAGGTCGGTCGTCTTGAACAGCACCAGGATGGGATTGATGCCAAAGGTCCGGGCCGCCGCCGCCGTCTGCATGCACCAATTGGACTGGATGCCGGCCCAGGTGATGACGACGTCGGCTTTTTTATCGAGCATGTCCCGGACGATGAATTCGAGCTTGCGCGACTTGTTGCCCCCGAAGGCCAAGCCCGTCAGGTCGTCGCGCTTGATGTAGATCTCCGGCCCTCCCAGCCGGGCCGACAGCCGTTCGAGCTTTCGCAGCGGCGTCGGGCGATGGATGAGATCGACTCGAGGAAAGCGGTCGATGCGGCCGAGGACGTCCTGGATCCTGTAGGGCATGATCATGCCTCGCTCCTCCGCCACAATCCTGCCGGTCGCTCCGGGGACTCCGCTCCCCGCCGCTCCCTGCCGTTCCCCGCCGGCCCGGATCACGAATCAAGCCTAGTAGCGAGGGTCCTTGAGGACCGATGCGAATGCCGTCAGCGTCTTGCCGTCGACCGAAAGGACGATCCGATATTCACCGGGCTGAACCGGGAAAAAGGCATAATTCGGATCTCCTCCCGCGCCGCCGTAGCCCATCTCGCGGAGCCGGCGCGCTCCTTCCTGGGCGGCCTTTTTCTCTTCGGCTGTCCGCTCGCGCCGCCCGGTCATGTTCCAGACCGCGGCGTTGAGCCCGGCGTCGGACGTCCCCGTGATCTCATCGAGCAGCATGTTGCCGGCGTAAACCTGGATCTTCACCGCTTCTTTGGGTTTGGCCTTGAGGAGATAGGAGATGACCATGCCGTTGGGCTCGCTCTCCCCGGCGAAGTTCGAGCTGCCCGACACCCGGCGGTCCTGACCCGCCCAGCGGACCTTGGACTCGACGGCGAAGAGATGGACGTCCTTGGCCAGGACGCCGGGGGTGAGCTCCTGGAGCGGCTTGATGTCCGCGATGTAAGCGCCCCGGCCGTGGGTGGCGACGATGAGGTCGGCCTCCCGCGGCTGGACCTTGAGGTCGTGGACGGGCTGGGTCGGCATGTCGTTCTTCATCTTTAGCCAGGCCTTGCCTCCGTCGATCGAGACGTATATGCCGAAGTCCGTGCCGGCGTAGAGGAGGTTGGGGTTCTTAGGGTCTTCACAGATGACGTTGACCGGCCCCTCGGCCAACCCGGCGGCGAGGGGCGTCCAGGTGGCGCCGCAGTCCGTCGTCTTGTAGAGGAATGGACGGAAATCGTCGTTCCGGAGGCCGGTGTAACTGACATAGGCCGTTCCCGGGTCGGAGGGCGAAGCGGCGACGCGGCTGACCCAATAGCCGGGATTCCCGGGGATCTGGTCGTTGAGCTTGGTCCAGGCCTTGCCGTTGTCCCGGGTGACCCAGACGTTACCGTCGTCCGTGCCGGCCCAGAGAAGGCCGGGGACGAGAGGCGATTCATCGAAGGTCGTGATGGTGCAGTATTGGATGTTGCCGTCGCCGCCCCTGCCTTGGACAGTAAGCTTCGCCGGATCGTTGGTTGTCAGGTCGGGGCTGATCTCGGTCCAGGATTCGCCGCGGTTCGTGGACATGACGACGATGTTGCCGCAGTGATAGATCGTCTCGCTGTTATGGACGGAAACGAGGACCGGGGAGCACCAATTCCAGCGCGTCTCGGGCTTCAAGCGCTGGTAAGCGATGCTTTTAGATTCCCCGGTCACGAGGTCGATTCGGGAGAGGGGCCCGAACTGGGATTCGTTATAGAGATAGCGGTTTGTCGCCCTGTCGAAGACGTTGTACATGCCGTCCCCGCCGCCTATATTGAACCAGTCCTCGAGGCGGATGGGCGGCCCCGCGCTTCCCGCCCCGCCGCCGAATCGGCCGCCGCTCGCGCCCTTGGTGCTTGGCCCCATGAGGGAGCCGTTGTCCTGGAGGCCGCCGGCCACGCGGTAGGGATAGGACATGTCGAAGTCGATGGCGTAGAATTGGGCCAGGGGCAGGAAATCGGGATGGTACCAGTTTTTCCCTCCGTCCCAAGTCACGCCCAGGCCGTGGTCATAGCCGAGGAGCATGTGGTTGCTGTCCTTGGGGTCGATCCAGAGGGCGTGGTTGTCGCCCCCGAAACGGAAGGGCGAGATCCAGGTCTTGCCGCCATCGCGGCTGGCCAGCACGCCGACGCTGAGGACGTAAACGACCTTGTCGTCGTTGGGGTCGATGACAACCTGGCCGTAGTAATATCCCGGTGCGCCGCCGATCGACCGTTTCTCCGGGCTGACTTTGCCCCACGTCGCGCCGGCGTCGTCGGAACGATAGATCTCGCCGTCGA
>MEYF01000049.1 GCA_001775755.1 Candidatus Aminicenantes bacterium RBG_19FT_COMBO_65_30
CCGATGCCGGCCCGACGGTCATCCTCATGGTCGGCGTCAACGGAGGCGGCAAGACGACCTCGGCGGCCAAGCTGGCCGCCCGGTTCAAGCGCGAAGGCCGGCGGGTCGTGCTCGCCGCCGCCGACACCTTCCGGGCGGCGGCCCAGGAACAGCTCGCGCTCTGGGGGAAAAAGCTGGCTATCCCGGTCGTCAAGGGCTCGTACGGGGCCGACCCGGCCGCGGTCGTCTTCGATGCCCTGCAGTCCTTCAAGGCTCAACAGGGCGACGTCCTCCTCGTCGACACCGCGGGTCGCATCCACACCAACACCAACCTCATGAACGAGCTCGAAAAGGTCAAGCGAATCGTCGTCCGCGAGCTTCCCGGCGCCCGCCTCGAGTCCCTGCTCGTCCTCGACGCGACGGTCGGCCAGAACGCCGTCCTCCAGGCCCGGGAGTTCCTGAAGTTCTCCGGCCTGACCGGGATCTTCCTGACCAAGGTCGACGGAACGGCCAAGGGCGGCGCCGCCATCGCCATCGCCGCCGAGCTCGGTTTGCCCATCACGTTCATCGGGGTCGGCGAGGGGGAGGACGACCTTTTCGAGTTCTCGCCCCGCGAATTCGTCGAGGCTCTGCTCTCATGAACACGTCCCGCGACTTCGCCTACATGGAGATGGCCTACGGCCTGGCCGAAAAGGCCCGCGGCCGGACGAGCCCCAATCCTCTCGTCGGCGCCGTCCTCGTCCGGAACGGGGCCGTCATCGGCCACGGCTTCCACGAAGAGCCCGGGAAACCCCATGCCGAGATCCTCGCCCTGAGCATGGCCGGACGCCTGGCCAAGGGAGCGACGCTCTACCTGACCCTCGAACCCTGCGTCCACTGGGGCCGGACCCCGCCCTGCGTCGACACGGTCCTCGCCGCTGGGCTCAAGAGGGTCGTCATCTCGGCCGTCGACCCCAATCCCCTGGTCCACACCAAGGGGGTCCGCCGGCTCGAAGAGGCCGGCCTCGCCGTCTCCATCGGCCTCCTCGCGGAGAGAAACGCGGAGCTCAACGAGGCCTACGCCAAATACATCGCCCGGAAGGTCCCCTTCGTCACCCTCAAGGCGGCTTTGACGCTGGACGGCAAGATCGCCTGCCGGACGGGGGATTCCCGGTGGATCTCCTCGGCGGGGACACGGGACTACGTCCATCTCCTCCGGGGCGAACAGGACGCGCTGATGATCGGCGTCAACACGCTCATCGCCGACGACCCGCGCCTGACCGTCCGCCACGTGAATTGGGGCGCGAAAAAGATCGTCCGGATCGTCCTCGACTCCCGCCTGCGCTTTCCGCTGACGTCGCGGATCCTGTCGACGTTCGAGCACGGCCGGATCGTCGTCTTCGCCGGACGGGAAGCGCCGGCCGAAAAGGCCCGGGCCCTCGAGGCGCGCGGCGCGGAAGTTGTCTTCCCCGCCGGCGGAGACGAGGCCTGGACGATGGAAGGGCTTTGCGCCGAGCTCGGCCGGCGCGAGACCGCCGCGCTCCTCGTCGAGGGCGGCAGCCGGCTGTTCACGGCGTTCGTCGAAAGCGGGCTCGCCGACAAGGCCGTCCTGTCCTACGCGCCGCGTCTCGTCGGCGGCGAAGGCGCGCCGGGCTTCGTCGGCGGCGAAGGCGTGGACAAGGTCGGCCGGGCGCTAACCCTGAAAAGGGTGCGTTCGTTCTCGGTCGAGGACGACATCATCCTGGAAGGATATTTCTGATGTTCACGGGCATCATTTCCAATCGGGGCACATTTCGCGGCTATCGCCAGGGCCGCAAGGAATTGCTCGTCGAGGCGCCCGGCTTGGCGGCAAAGCTCGCGACGGGCGACAGTCTGGCCGTGAACGGCGTCTGCCTGAGCCTCGTCGCGGCGGACCGGGGCGAGCTCCGCTTCAACCTCTCGCGGGAGACGATCGAGAGAACGACCCTCGGCGGCATCAAGCCCGGCGGCTGGCTCAACCTCGAACTCCCTCTCACTCTCGCCTCCCCGCTCAGCGGGCACCTGGTCAGCGGCCACGTCGACGGCGTGGGGAAAGTCCTCAGAGCGACCTCCCGGCCGCCCGGGAAAAGGCTCACCGTTTCCTTCCCTACCGCTCTTCGCCCCTTCCTCGTTCCCAAGGGGTCGGTCGCGGTCGACGGGGTCAGCCTGACCGTCGCCTCGCTCGGGCCGTCCACCTTCGAGGTCGAGCTCATTCCTCTGACGCTCGAGGGTACGAACCTCGGCGGCCTGCGCGGCGGGGCGTTCGTCAACCTGGAGTGTGACATGGTCGGAAAATACGTGTATAATTGGCTGTCCCAAGGTCGCAAAGCGGGCTGAGAGAGGCCCATCAATCCCATGACCGAAGAGCAGAAGACGGTATCCGTGGAGACGGCCCTGGACGCCGTCCGCGCCGGACGGATGATCATTATCGTCGACGACGAGGACCGGGAGAACGAGGGCGACCTCATGGTCGCCGCAGAGAAGGTCACTTCCGAGGTCATCAATTTCATGGCCCGGCACGGCCGTGGCCTCATCTGCCTGCCCCTGACCCGGGAGCGTCTGGATGAGCTCCAGCTCCCCCTCATGGTCAGCGAGAACACGGCCCGTTTTCAGACGGCCTTCACCGTCTCGATCGACGCCAAGAAGGGCGTCACGACCGGCATCTCGGTCCACGACCGGGCCGCGACCGTCCGCGCCGCGATCGATCCCGAGACGAAGCCCGAGGACCTGGCGCGGCCGGGTCACGTCTTCCCGCTCCAGGCCAAGGAGGGCGGCGTTCTGGCCCGGGCCGGGCAGACCGAGGCCGCCGTGGACCTGGCTCGCTTGGCCGATCTCACCCCGGCCGGCGTCATCTGCGAGATCATGAACGAGGACGGTTCCATGGCCCGTATGCCCCAGCTCGAAGAGGTCAGTCGCCGCCACGGCATCCCCATCCTGACCATCGCCGAGCTCATCCGCTACCGCATGAAGCACGAGACCCTCGTCCGCAAGCTCGAGGAGACCGATCTGCCCACGTCGCGCGGCCACTTCCGGCTCCACGTCTTCGAGGACACCATTTGCGGCGAGCACCACGTCGCCCTGGTCAAAGGCGAGGTCGGCGGCGCCGGGCCCGTCCTCGTCCGGGCCCATTCGCAATGCCTGACGGGCGACACCTTCGGCTCGGCCCGGTGCGACTGCGGCGACCAGCTCCGCTTGTCCATGGAGATGATCGAGAAGGAGGGCCGGGGCGTCGTCCTCTACATCCTGAACCACGAGGGCCGGGGCATCGGCTTGGCCAACAAGATCAAGGCCTACGCTATGCAGGACAAGGGCGCCGACACCGTCGAGGCCAACCGCAAGCTGGGCTTCAAGCCCGACCAGCGCGACTACGGCATCGGCGCCCAGATCCTGGTAGCCCTCGGCGTCCGCCGCATCCGTCTCATCACGAACAACCCCCGGAAGTTCGTCGGCCTCGTCGGCTACGGCCTGGAGATCGTCGACCGCGTGTCCCTCGAAGTCCCGCCGAACCCCTGCAACCTCCGCTACCTGAAGACCAAAAAAGAGAAAATGGGCCACATCCTGGACCTGGTCTGAGGATGGACGAACATCGCGCGCCCGAAGAAACAAGCCTGTCCGCGGTCTGCCGCGCCTTTCTCCTGAAGCTCGCCCGGACTCCCGACAAGACGAAGAGGCAGAGGATCCTCGCCGCCTGCGTCAAGGTCCGCCTGCCCTGGGTCGAGGAGCTCCTCTGGGAAGCGCTCGCCGATCCCAACGAAGGCGTCCGGGAGTTCGTCGTGAGAGAGCTCCGCCGCCGCCAGCCGCTCCGTCCCGAGCTCGCCTTGAGGAGGCTCCACCTTCCGCCCTGGTACGCGCGGAGCTCCGTCCTGGGGATCATCGGCTATCGGCGGATCCGGGTAGCTATCCCTGAGATAGGCCGGGCGGTTTGTGACGCCAACGTCGAGGTCCGCCGGGCGGCGGCCGGAGCCCTGGGCGAGCTCGGCGGCGAGGAGGCCCTCCGGCTCCTCGTCCGGCTGAAACAGGACGCCAATCCCTACGTCAGGGCGGCGGCCGAGGAAGCCATCGGGAAGACGAGCGGAGTGCGGTTCAGCTGAAAAAGTCATAAGAGGCGTAGCGGACGTCGCCTCACCTTCCGTCACGGGATCCGGACCCTGGCTTCGAATCGAGGATGAAGGTCACCGGGCCGTCGTTGAGGATGTGGACGTCCATGAGGGCCTGGAAGACGCCGGTCTCCACGGTCACCCCGAGGGCCTCGACGGCGCCGACGAAATAGCCGAAGAGCTCGGCCGCCCGGCCCGGTTCCTCCGCCCCGTCGAAGCTCGGCCGGCGGCCCTTGCGGACCGAAGCGGCCAGCGTGAACTGGGAGACGGCCAGGACCTCGCCTCCGGCGTCGGCGAGCGAGAGGTTCATCTTGCCCTCGGCGTCGGGGAAGATGCGCAGCCCGACCGTCTTTTTCGCCAGGAATTCTGCGTCCGACTCACCGTCGCCCTTCTCGACGCCGACGAGCAGGCAGACGCCCCGCCCGATGCGGCTGACGGTCTTGCCCTCGACGTCGACCCGCGCTTCTTTCACCCTCTGGAGCACGATCTTCATGGTTTCTCCTTGCCCGCCGCCTTCTTGAGGAGTCCGAAGACGCTCTTCACGTCGGCCGGACTGACGAGCCGGAGAAGGCCGAGATAGATGACCATCCCCGAAACGATCGCTCCGGCCAGTGCGGCCGCCCGGACGACGAAGGCCGCCCGGTCGACGGCCAGGACCGGCCAGGCCAGACGCAGGATCGTCCCCATCACCGCCGCCGCAGCCGCGGACTTCGCCGCCGAGACGGCCCACCGGCCTTTGTCCGTCGGCCCGACCCTACGCTCAAGCCAGACGAGGAGAAGTATGAAATTGAGGATTTGCGAGAGAGAGAGGGACAGGGCCAGGCCGCCGACCCTGAGGGAGCCCATGAGGAGAAGGGAGGCGGCGGCGTTCACCAGCATGACGATGATCCCGATGGCCACGGGCGTCCGGGTGTCCTTGAGGGAAAAGAACGCGGGCGCGACGACCTTGACCCCGGAGACGAAAGGCAGTCCGAAGGCGAAGAAAAGCAGGCAGGACGCGGAGAGGGCGGTCGACCCCCGGTCGAACATGCCCCTTTCGAAGAGCGTGCGCATGATCGGGACGTTGAGGGCCACGAGCCCGGCCGCCGCCGGGAAGCTGACGATGGCGGTGAGCTTGAGCGAAAAACCCAGGGTCTTTTTCATCTCTCCGATGTCCCGGGCGGCGACCTGTTCGGAGAAGGCCGGAAGGAGGGCCGCGGCCAGGGCGATGGAGAAGAGGCCGAGGGTCAGCTCCTCGATCCGGGAGGCGTAGTAGAGGGCCGAGGTGCTTCCCTTTTCGAGCCCGGAGGCGATCATCCGGCTCAGCGCGAAGTTGACCTGGTAGACGCTCGCCCCGAAGACGCCGGGGATCATGAGCCGTCCCACCCGGCGGACGACCGGGTCCCGGAAAGACAGGCCGAACGTGAAGCGCATCCCCTCCTTCCAGAGAAAAGGGACCTGAAGAGCGAGTTGGAGGATGCCGCCGATGACGACTCCGGCGGCGAAGACAAGCGCCGGCTCGCGGGCGCTCCCGGCCCAGCCGGTGACGGCGGCGATGACGGCGACGTTGAACAGGATGGGCGTCGAGGCCGGGACGAAAAAGCGGCCGAAGGAGTTCAGGATGCCCGTGGCCAGGGCGGCCAGCGTGATGAAAAAGAGGTACGGGAACATGACCCGGGTCATGAAGATCGTCAGGCCCCATTTCCCGGCGACGTCGCCGAATCCGTAGGCGATGACCTTGACCAGGCCGGGCGCGAAGAGGACGCCCAAGCCTGTCGTAACGGCCATGACCAGGGCGAGGTCCCAGAAGAAAACGTTGCCGAAGGCCCAGAGCCCGCTCCGGTCCCGGTTCCTTTTGAGCTCTGTGAAGGTCGGGACGAAGGCCGGCGTCATGGCCCCCTCGCCCGTCAGGCGGCGGAAGAGGTTGGGGATGGTGAAGGCTATGGTGAAGGCGTCGGCGCCGTGGCCCGTGCCGAGGTAGTAAGCCTGGAGGAGGTCGCGAACGTAGCCGAGGACGCGGCTCGCAAGAGTCGGCGCGGCCACCGCGGCCGTGGAGCGGATCAGCCGGCTTTTCCGGTCGTCAGATTCCATCGGGAAAAGCGCCCTCCCGGCCCCGGGGCCGTTTGACTTTAGGGTCAGGATATTCTATCATATGGCCCTTTAAGAGGAGAAAAAAATGGCCCGTCACAAATCAGCGATACGGCAGCACCGTCGCAGCCTGCGCCGGAAGTCCGTCAACGCCCAAACGAAATCGGCCCTCCGGACCAAGATGCGCAAGATCCGGGAGGCCATCAAGAATAACGACCGTGAAGGGTCGGTCCAGATGCTCCCCGGGGTCTTCCGGGCCATCGACACGTCGGTCAAGAAAGGGGCCATCAAGAAGAACACCGGGAGCCGCTACAAATCACGGCTCAGCCGGCAGGTCGCTCTCCTCAACCCCACTCCGGCGAAATAATCTTCCTCTCTTTTCTTGCCAGGCAGAATTCCCTCAGGAAGATCTCCAGGACCATCTTCGGGGCGGCATCGGTCGTCTTGAGGCGTGCGTCCACCCGGCGGAGCTTGCCCAGGAGAGCGTTGAGCTCCGAGGACGAGAGCCCCTCCACGACGCCGAAGAACTGACGCGACTTGTCCCCGTACATGCTCCAGCCTTTCTGGATATGGGGGAAAAAGGCCTGGAAGATCTCGTCCTTGGTCCGGCTTTTCTCCCGGAGCCAGGTCTGGGCCATGACGCCTTTTCGGAAGAAGCCGGCTAGGCGGCCGACGATCTGCTCGGGCCTCTCTTCTTCCAAAAGGTCGCGCAGGATGGCCGCTCCCTTGGCGAAGTCGGCGGAGGCCAGGGCGTCGTCGAGCTCGTAGTCCTGGAAGCTGCGCTGTCCGGCCGTGGCCTGGCTGACGTCGTCCTCTTCGATGCCCTTCTTGTCGCCGACGAAGACGGCCAGCTTGCCGACCTCGTTGATCATCAGTCGCAAGTCCTGGCCGAGGAGCTCGAAAAGCCGCTGCTTGGCCCCCTCGGTGAGCGTCTTGCCGAGGGCCCGGGCTTTCTCATCGGCCCGCCGCATGAGGGCGGCGGCGCCGAGCCGCTTCATCTCCGTGACCGCGAAGACCGCCTTGGGCAGGGACTGGAAAAAGCGGACGATGGCGTCGTCCTTCTTGACGCGCCCGGCCCGGATGACGGCGATGACCGTCCGGGACGGCGGGTCGGCGAAATAATCCCGCAGGATCTTCTGGTCGATGACGGACAGGAACTTCGTCCCTTTCCCCTCTTCCCCGTCGGCGTCAGCCGTTCTTCCCTGGCCCTTGCCGGACCCGGCCCGCCGTTCCGGGACCCGGACGACGATGGCCCGCCAGGGCTCGAAGAGGAAAGGGGCGGTCCGGGCCGTGTCGACGATGTCCCGCCATTTCGTCTCGTCGAGGTCCATGCGGGTCAGGTGGAACTCGCCTCCCGACGAGGACGTCAGAACTCCCTTGAGCTCCGCGATGAATTCGTCGGCCAGGTATTCCTCCTCGCCGAAGAAGAGGTAGCCGGCGAGGAGAGTGTCCTCGCGGAGCCCGCCGGCCGACGGCCCGGCCATCCTAGAAACCCTCCAGGATGCTGACGACGAGGCTGCGGGCGAACTTTTCCGCGATCTTGTCGATGGCCTCGGTCTCGAGCGACTCGAAGCTCGCGCCGGGCGGGACATCGTATTCCTGCTGGTAAACGAAGGCCGGGTTGGCGAACAGGGGCTTGGCCGAGGACCGGTCCTTCAGCGTGACTTTGGCGGTCACGGTGATTTTGTACTTGTCCGCCTGGTTCCCGCCGCTGAAACCGATGGGCGTCGCGGTGAATCCGGTGATCTCGCCCTCGAGCACGGCGTCCGCGCCGGCCGGGTCCGCGCTGATGGCGACCTTGCCCCGGGCGACGAGCTCGTTGATCACGGCCCGGGTCAGCTTGACGTCGAGCTCGAAGCGCGTCGTCAGGTTCTTGAACACGGGGACGCTCATCGTCCGGACCTGCGGCGGCAGGGAGGAACCGGTTCCGCGCAGCCGGTAGCCGCAGCCGGCGCCGGCCAGGAGGGCGGCGGCCATGAGGACGGCCGCGACGGCCGGCTTTCTTCCGGGATCGTTCGTTCTCATCTTCTTCAGCGCGCCTCCGGCCGGCAAGCCATCAGCTCACGATGTTGACGAGCTTGTTCTTGACGGAGATGACCTTGCGCGGCGGCTTGCCGCCGAGGGCCGCCTGGATCTTCGGCAGGGCCAGCGCCGCCGCCTCGAGCTCGGGCTCGGAGAGGTCCGGCACGGCCTCGAACCTGTCCCGCAGCTTGCCGTCGACCTGGACGACGACCGTGGCCATCTCCTCGCGGGCGAGGTCCGGATCGTAGGCGGGCCAGGCCGAGCGCATGAGGAGCCCTTCGTGCCCGGTCTTCTCCCAGAGCTCCTCGGCGAGGTGCGGGACGAACGGCGACAACAGCCGGACGATGGATTCCAAAGCCAGACGCAGGGCGGCCCGGCCGGCTGAGGTCCGGCGCAGGCCGTCCCGCTCCTTCCTGGCCAGGTTGTAGAGCTCCATGATCGAGCTGATGGCCGTGTTGAGATGGAAGCGGACGCCGATGTCCTCGGTCACCTTGCGGATGGTCTGGTGCGTTTTCCGGACGACTTGTGAGGCCGCGTCCCCGCCGGGGGCGGCGGCCGCTTCGCCGGGAGCGGCGGCAAAGAGGTCGAGGTTCTCATGGACGATCGTCCAGACGCGGACGATGAAGCGGTAGCCGCCCTCGACCCCTTCTTCGGTCCAGGCGAACTCCTTGTCCGGCGGCGAGGCGAACAGGATGAACAGGCGGAGCGCGTCCGCGCCGCGGCTCTTCAAGATGTCGTCCGGGTCGACGATGTTGCCCTTGGATTTGGACATAGCCGAGCCGTCCTTGGTCACCATGCCCTGGGCCAGGTAGTGCGGGAAGGGCTCGGAGATCCCGGTCAGGCCGAAATCCCGGAGGACCTTGGTGAAGAACCGGGAATAGATCAGGTGGAGGATGGCATGCTCGACGCCGCCGATGTAGAGGTCGACGGGGAGCCACGACTTCGCCGCCTCGGGTCGGAAGGGCAGGCTCGTCTCGTGGGGCGAGCAGTAGCGGAAAAAGTACCACGAGGAATCGACAAAGGTGTCCATCGTGTCGGTCTCGCGGCGAGCCGGGCCGTGGCACTTCGGACAGGTCGTTTTGACGAAGCCTTCGTGGTGCTCGAGGGGCGAGCCCTCCTCCCCCGTCAGCATGACGTTGAGGGGAAGCTCGACCGGAAGGTCGCGCTCGGGGACGCCGACGATGCCGCACGTCTCGCAGTAGATGACGGGGATGGGCGTCCCCCAGTAGCGTTGGCGGGAGATGCCCCAGTCGCGGAGACGGAAGACCGTGCTCCGGCGGCCGAAACCTTTGTCTTCGGCGTACCGGCCCATTTTTTCGGCGGCCTCCGCGGACGTGAGCCCCGAGAAGATCCCCGAGTTGACGAGGACGCCGTAATCTTCGAAGACCTCGCCGGGCTCGGCGTCGAATGACCCGCCCGCCTGGGCCGCGGGGGCGATGACCGTGCGGATGGGGATGCCGTAGGTCCGGGCGAATTCGAAGTCGCGGGCGTCGTGGGCCGGGACGGCCATAATGGCGCCCGTCCCGTACTCCATCAGGACATAGTTGGCGATCCAGATGGGAACGCGCTCGCCGGTGAAGGGATTGACCGCTTTCTTCCCGGTGTCCACGCCGTCCTTCTCGGTCTCGCCGATGTCCCGACGCTTGCGCATCTCGGCGACGGTCCGGGCGACCCAGACGCCGAGCTCCTTTTTTTTCGGGCCGGCGACGAGGTCGGGGACGATGGGATGCTCGGCGGAGACGACGAGGAAGGTGGCGCCGCAGATCGTGTCGAGGCGCGTCGTGAAGACCTCGATCGTCTTCGGGCTCCCTTCGAGCCCGAAGAGGACGTGGGCGCCCGTGCTCCGCCCGATCCAGTTCTTCTGCATCTGGAGGACGTGCTCGGGCCACTTTCGGAGTTCGGCGTGGCCGGAGAGGAGCTCGTCGGCGTAGGCCGTGATCTTGAGGAACCACTGCTCCATTTTTTTCTGGGTGACCGGGGTGTCGCAGCGCCAGCAGCCGCCGCCGACAACCTGCTCGTTGGCCAGGACGGTCCGGCACTGGGAGCACCAGTTGACCCAGCTCTCCTTGCGGAAGGCCAGGCCCTTCTCGAGCATGCGCAGGAAGATCCACTGGTTCCATTTGTAGTAATCGGGGAGGCAAGTGTTGACCTCGCGGTTCCAGTCGTAGCTGATGCCCATTCTCTTGAGCTGGGCCCTCATGTGGTTGACGTTGTCAAGGGTCCACGTCCGGGGGTGCGTGCCGTGCCTTATGGCCGCGTTCTCGGCCGGCATGCCCAGGGCGTCCCAGCCGATGGGATGGAGGACGTTGAAACCGGCCATGATCTTCTGGCGGGCGATGACGTCGCCGATCGAGTAATTCCGGACGTGGCCCATGTGGATCCGGCCGGACGGATAAGGGTACATCTCCAGGCAATAGTACTTCGGCTTGGCCGGGTCCTCGACGGCTTCGAAGGCCCGTTTTTCCTCCCAGGCGCGCTGCCACTTGCT
>MEYF01000050.1 GCA_001775755.1 Candidatus Aminicenantes bacterium RBG_19FT_COMBO_65_30
CTCGTCCACTTTCTGGAGAGTTTGGACGAGGGTAAGCGGCTGGCTGATGAAGTAGGCTTCATAACCCTTCGGCGTCCACTTGATGGCCGGCTTGCCGTCCTCGCCCTGGACCTCGAAGTTGGCCTCGAGATCGATAACCGGCCTTTCGGCGGCGGGGTCCTTGTAGGAGGCGCCGAGGACGAAGAGGAAGATTTCGAAATTCTCGCCGGCCGCGATCTCGCCGGCCGCGTTGGGAACAACCTTGACGGCGCCCCAGGTGAAGCACCCGCGGTGGATGGTCGGCCGCGGATCGGGTTCAACCTGGTCCATGGCCGTCACGATGACCGGGTCCGTCGGCCAGAGCGCGGTCTCGCAGGCCTCGGGTCCCGGCAGGGTGATGTCGCTGTATCCGACGCTCAGCTTCTTCATATCGGGAGTGCTGAGGACCAAGGCCAAGGTGTATTTCCCGGCGGGCAGGGCCGTTCCGAACGAGTACCAGTCCTCTTTCTCCGCGCTGTAGCCGTTGCCTTCCGTCTTCAGGACGGTCAAGGTCTTTCCGCCCATTGTGGGCTTGAGCGACCCGTCCGCCGCCGGCTGGTAGAACTGGAAGAAGACGTTGAGAGTCGTCTCCATCTCGGCCGTGCCGGTGGCCGAAGGCGCGTAACCGAGGTCTCCGTTCTTGGCCTTGAAGAAGAAGACGGGGTATTTGTTGCTCCCCTGGGCGGGGAGGATGAGCTGTTTGGAGAAGCGGAAGGGAATATCCTGACGCCCCTGACGGGTGGCCAGGCCTTCCTGGATGAGGGCCGCGATCTCTTTGGGCAGCGAACCCTTCGCCGGGGCTTTGGCTTCTTGCTTGTCGGCTTGGATTCCGGGCGCCGCCTGCACGGAAACGGTGAGAACGCTGACGACGAAAAGGAGCGCGAGCGCGGCCGCGATCGTTCTGGAAGCTTTCATTTTTCCTCCTGTTGGAATGACCTCATTCACTTCCACTTTCCTACAGAGCAATTCTCATGCCAACTTCTCTGGCAGGAACTCTCGGGCTCTCGAGAAAACCTGGCGGAACGTGTAAAGGTCTTTTACAGCCTTCTAACGGACCTCACGCAAGTGTCTCATGAGGCGGAAAGAGTGAATTAATATATCAAATTTCAATTATTTTTCAATGCCCGGTATTTCCGCACGGCGTCGAGGTGCTCGCCGAGGGTCCGGCTGAAGCGATGACGGCCGTCGCCCTGGGCGACGAAGTAGAGGTAGTTCTCCGGCGCGGGATGGAGAGCCGCGTCGATACTCGTCTTCCCTGGGTTGCAGATGGGGCCGGGCGGCAGGCCGGCGCGCATGTAGGTGTTGTACGGAGACGGGAACCTGAGGTCGCGGAGGAGGAGGCGTCCGGCATACCGGCCCTCGAGCTTGAGGGCATAGGCAATGGTCGGGTCGCAGTCGAGCTTCATCCCTATCCTCATGCGGTTGTGGAAAACGGCCGAGACGAGCGGCCGCTCCTCGGCGAGGGCGGTTTCTTTTTCGATGAGCGAGGCGAGCGTGACCACGTCCCTGACGCTCATCCCGAGCTCCGTCGCCCGCCGCCGGCGGCCCTCATCGAAGACCTCGCGGAACTCCGCGACCATGGCCGCGACGAGGTCGGCTTCCGGAGTTTTCCGCGGCAAATGGTACGTGTCCGGGAAGAGATAGCCCTCGAGGTCCTTCGCCCGGGGGTCCCAGTCGGAGATGAGGCCGACGTCGAGGAAGGCCCGCCGGAAGGCGGCCGAACCCTCGGGATCGCCCGCCCCGAGGAGCTCGGCGATCTCCTGCCCGGTCAGGCCTTCGGGGACGGTGACGGGCTGGAGGTGGATCCGGCCGCCGAAGATCTGGAAGAGCGCGTCCTTGGGCCTGAGCGGCGGCGAAAACCTGTATTCGCCGGCCTTGAAGCTTTTCTCCGGGTAGAAGAGGCGGCAGGCCAGCCTGAGGGGGAGGGCGCTGCGGACGAGGCCGCGTTCGCGCAGGCCGTCGATGACGCCGCGGGCGCTCGTGCCTTTCTCGACCTCGAAAAGAACCGCGTCGGATCCCCGCCCCGCGGGCCCGGCGAGCTCCCGGGCGAGCCACCCGGTGAGCGCGGGGACGAGGACGACGGCGGCCAGGAGGGCGGCCTTAATCGATTTCAGGAACATCGCCCTCACCGCGCTTCCGCTCGAGGTACGTCGACAGGATGATGACGGCCGCGATCCGGTCTTCCCAATCCTTTTTCTTCTTACCGCGGAGCTTTTTGTCGTCGAGGGTCTTGAGGGCCTGTCGCGTCGTCAGGCGTTCGTCCATCAGGACAACGGGCTTACCGACGGCCTTCTCCAGCCAGGACGCGAAGCCGCGCGTCTTCTCGGCCCGCGTTCCGGAGCTGCCGTCCATGCGGAGGGGGTTCCCCAGGACGATCTTCCCGACGTCGTGCTTCGCGACGAGGTCCCGGAAGTACTGCCGATCGACGTTCTCCCGGCCGGAGAGCTCGTAGGACCCCAGGGGCTGGGCCGTGATCAGCAGCGGGTCGCTCAGAGCGAGGCCGACGTGGCGGTCCCCGTAATCGATGCCCAGGACCCGCATCAGCGGTCTCTTTCGACGCAGGCCTTCCGGTTCCGGTGCCGCTCGAAGCCGAGTTCGACGAGCCGCTCCAGGAGCCGCGGGAACGGCAGGCCCGAGGCGGCCCATAGCTTGGGGTACATGCTGATATCCGTGAAGCCGGGAATGGTGTTGATCTCGCTGACGTAGAGGCGATTCGTTCCCTTCTCCAGGAAGAAATCCACCCGGGCCATTCCGGAGCAGGCGAGGGCCTTGAAGGCGGCGACGGCGAGCGTCCTGATCTTGGCCAGAGTCCGCGGCCCGAGCTTGGCCGGTATGACGAAGGTCGTCTTGCCGTCGATGTACTTGTCGTTGTAATCGTAGAACTCCCGGAAGGGGATGACCTCGCCGGGGAGGGACGCCTCGGGCGTCTCGTTCCCGAGGACGCTCAACTCGAGCTCCCGGCCGGCGATGCCCTTTTCGACGAGGGCCGTCGCGTCGTACCGGAACGCGGCGGCGAGGGCTGCCGGAACGTCCCCGTAATCCCCGACCTTGGTGATCCCGACGCTCGAGCCGAGGTTGGAGGGCTTGACGAAAAGCGGCAAAGGCAGGGACCGGCGGACTCGGCGGAGGAGCTTCGCGGCGTTGTCTTCCCACTCCGTCTCCCGTATGACAAGGCACGGGACGACGGGCAGGCCGTGGTCGCGGAGGACCGACTTGGCCAGGGCTTTGTCCATGCCCAAGGCCGAGCCGGCAACCCCGGCCCCGACGTAGGGGACGCCGGCCATCTCGAGCAGGCCTTGGATCGTCCCGTCCTCGCCGTAGGGCCCGTGGAGGATGGGAAAATAGATATCGGCGCCGAGTCCCGGGCCCGGCGACCCGGCCTCCCAGGGGAGGAACGAGAAGGCCCGGCCCTGCTCGACCGTCTCGACGTCCATCGAAGGCGCCTCGACGGACTTCCAGCGGCCGTCCCGGGTGATGTATATGGACCGGACCTCGAACTTGTCCTTGTCCAGGTTCTTGTGGACGGCGGCCGCCGAGATCAGGGATATTTCGTGTTCGGCCGACCGGCCGCCGAAGATCAAGGCGATCGATATTTTTTTTGACATTCGGGCCTTCGGCACGACTAACCTTGTGGTTTGAATCATTTTAATCGATTGACGCTCAATTGTCTATCGGAAGCGGGTGCCAACTATATGTTGACAGCCGCGCGAATGGGCCCCTATAATAACGCCAGGTGGAATTCCATCGGCCGAGAGGTGTGACCATGAGCAGAAAACCGGTAATCTATTCGGGCTTCATCATCCTTGTCTTCGCCAGCCTGGCCCTCGTCGTCCCGGGTCGGCCGTTCGCCCAGGAGACCATGATCAAGAGAGCGAAGATCTTCGAGGATACTTACCAGCTGATCACGGAATCGGACCTCAACTGCTCCTTCTACATGCACGAGGAAGGCAAACTCCTGCCCGACATCCGGATCATCGGCGCCGAACGGATGAACGAAAAGAGCGTCTTTGAGGATAACGACGTCATCTACGTCGACAAGGGCGCGGCCGACGGGCTCGAGATCGGCCAGCTCTTCCTCACGGTCGGGCTCCGGGCTAAGGTCGGCAAGATCGGCACCGTGATGGAACGGCACGGTCGGGCCCGGATCGTCCGCCTCGAGGACACGATGGCCACGGCCAAGGTCGAGAAAGGCTGCGGCACGGTCCGGATCGGCGATTTCCTGCTGCCCTTCGAGGAGGAGGCGGGTGAGATCGGCCGGGACCTCGGCTACGGCGACATGGACCCGAACGCCAGCAAGAAGGGCAAGGTCGTCTACATCGAGAACGACTTCCACATCGCCGCCTCGGGCCAGTGGGCCCTGATCGACATGGGCCGCCAGCAATGCGTCCAGATCGGCGACCAGCTCAACGTCTTCTTCCGCGCCCGGCCCGACCTGCCGCGCGAGGCCATCGCCAGCGCCATCATCATCGATGTCCGCGGGGCGACGTCGACGATCAAGATCCTCGGCGCCCGCGACACCGTCAACATCGGCAGCGAAGTCCAGATCAACGTCGCCCGCTAAACAGGGCCTCGGGCATCGTCAGCAGATTAAATAGCCCCCTCACGGGCCCTGTGGCGCTATGACTATCCCCATACGGGAATACCGGTTTTTGGGCTATCAGTGCGGTTGACAGTGCCGGCGGATTCTGCTAGCTTAAGGCGTGCTGTCCCTCGAGGGAGGGGCGAGCGGGCGGGCGTAGTTCAGTGGTAGAACGTCTGCTTGCCATGCAGAAGGTCGTGGGTTCAAGTCCCATCGCCCGCTCCATGCATCCGCTAGATCCTGATGACCAATACGGCGCGGTACCCAAGCGGCTAAGGGAGAGGTCTGCAAAACCTTTATTCGTCGGTTCGAGTCCGACCCGCGCCTCCATTTTTCCCCGCCGCCCCGCGGGGCCTCGCGTTGACACCCGGCCGTGCCCGGGTATATCATCAGTCTAACTTCAACGAGGAGGTCCCCATGGATATCGTTCAAAGAGTCCAATCGATCGTTTTAAAGCCGAAAGAGGAGTGGGTCAAGATCAAATCCGAACCCGCGACTGTAGCCGGCCTTTTCACCTCTTATGCCATGATCCTGGCCGCCATTCCGGCCGTCTGCCAGTTCCTCGGGAACATCCTCGTCGGGCGCCGGCTTCCCATGATCGGGCGCTACACGTGGCCCGTCGGCAACGCCCTCGGGAACGCCGTCGTCTACTACGTCTTCGCCCTGATCACCGTCTATCTCTTCGCCCTGATCATCAACGAGCTGGCGCCGAACTTCGGCTCGGCCAAGAATATGGTGAACGCCCTCAAGCTCTCGGTCTACAGCATGACCCCGGGCTGGGTGGCCGGCGTCTTTTACATCATCCCCGGCCTATGGATCCTGGGCATCCTGGCCAGCCTTTACGGCCTCTACATCCTCTATCTCGGGTTCGACACGCCCATGATGGAGACTCCCAAGGACAAAGTCGTCGGCTATATGGCCGTCAGCATCGTCGTCGTGATCGTGCTCTACGTGGTGTTCACCTGGATCCTCGGCGGGATCTTCGCGGTCCGTTACGGCCGGATCTGACCGAGCTCCTCGACGATCCTGAGGAAAGCTTCGTTCGGCGAGGGCGCTCCGGTGATGGGGCGCCCGATGACGAGATAATCCGCTCCTTTGGCCACGGCCTCGGCCGGGGTCATGATCCTCTTCTGATCTTGGGCCGCCGCCCAGACAGGCCTGATCCCGGGCGTGACGATGAGGAGTTCCCGTCCGTATTCTTTGCGCAGGACCTCGATCTCCTGGGGCGAGCAGACGACGCCGTCCATCCCCGCCGCCTTGGCCAGGCCGGCCAGACGGAGGACCTGGGAGGCGACGTCCGAATTCATGCCCGCTTCCTCGAGGTCGGCCCCCTTGAGGCTGGTCAGGACCGTGACGCCCAGGAGGATGGGCTTCCGCCCCTTGCCGGCCTCGGCCGCCGCCCGGGCCGCCTCCGCCGCCTTGGCCATCATCTCCCGGCCGCCCGAGGCATGGATGGTCATCATCTGGACGCCGTGCTTGAAGGCCGACCGGACCGCCCCGGCCACGGTGTTGGGGATGTCGTGGAGCTTGAGGTCGAGGAAGATGTCCTTCCGGAGCGCCCGGAGCTTGCGGAAGAGCGCCGGGCCTTCGGCGGTGAAGAGCTCCAGGCCGACCTTGAACGTTTTGGCGTCCTGGAGCCGGCTGACGAGAGCGATCCCCTCTTCCTTGGTCTGAACGTCCAGGGCGATGATGATCCGGTTGGCGTTGTCCATGGCGCCGTCCTTTCTTTTCAGGAGACTTTGATGGCGCCCACGACCTCGCGGACCGCGGCGACGCCGTGCGCTTCACACCAGCTCTCGATCTCGGCCACGATGCGGACGGCGGCGTCGGGATCGACGAAGTTCGCCGTCCCGACCTCGACGGCGGCCGCGCCGGCGACGAGGAACTCCAGGGCGTCCGCGCCGGTCATGATGCCGCCCATGCCGATGACCGGCACCCGGACCCGCGAGGCCACCTGGTAGACCATGCGCAGGGCGATGGGCTTGATGGCCGGACCGCTCAGCCCGCCGAAGACGTTCCGGAGCTTGGGCCGGCGCGTCTCGAGGTCGATGGCCATGGCCAGGAAGGTGTTGACGAGAGCGATCGCGTCCGAGCCGGCCTCCTCGGCCGCCTTGGCGATCTCGACGATGCTGGTGACGTTCGGCGAGAGCTTGGTGATGAGCGGGCGGCGGCTCGCGGCCTTGAGCCTCTTCACCAGGTCGAAGGTCGTCCGCGGCGACAGGGCCGGGCAAAGGCCTTCCGCCTTGACGTTGGGGCAGGAGATGTTGAGCTCGTAGGCGGCGATCCCTTCTTGCCCGTCGAGGTATTCGACGACCGCGGCGTACTCGTCGTCGTCCTCGCCGCAGACGTTGACGATGACCGCCGTCCGGAGGCGGCGGAGCTTGGGCAGGACTTTTTCCGCGAAGGCCTCGATCCCGACGCCCTGGAGGCCGATGGCGTTGATGAGACCGCTCGCCGTTTCGACCAGCCGCGGCGGGGGATTGCCGTCCCGGGGCTTGAAGTAGAGGCCCTTGACGACGAACCCGCCGAGCTTCTCCAGATCGAGGTAGGGCTCGAACTCGAGGCCGTAGCCGAAGGTGCCGCTCGCGGCGAGAACGGGATTGCAAAGCTTCAGGAAGCCCAGGTCAACGGACAGGTCGACTTTATTGGTCATTCCGGCCATAGGATGCGCTCCCCGGGGAAGACGGGGCCCTCCTCGCAGATCTTCGTCCAGCCGTCCCCGCTCTCGTTCCTGATGCGATGGACGCAGCCCCAGCAGGCGCCGATGCCGCAGCCCATGATGGACTCGAGGGAGAATTCGGCCGGGACGCCGTGTTTCGCGGCCAGCGCGGCCAGCGCCTTCATCATCGCGTCCGGGCCGCAGGCGTGGATGATGTCCGGTTTCGTTTTGGCCAGTTCCCGGCCGACGAGCTCGGTCACAAGGCCGGCGAAACCGAAGCTCCCGTCGTCGGTCGAACAGAGGAGTTCGATCCCGGCCTTATCGAACTTGTCGCGGAGCGGGATATCCGCGAGCCGCCGGCCGCCGTAGAAGACGGCCGTCCGGACGCCGCGAGCGCCGAGCTCGCGAGCTAGGAAGAAGAGGGGGGCGATGCCCCGTCCGCCGCCGACGAGATGAGCCCGCTTCCCTTTCATCGCGTCCGAGACGGTGAAGCCCTTACCGAGCGGGCCGATGAGGTCGAGCGAGTCGCCGGGTTTTTTCCGGGATAGGATCTCCGTGCCCTGCCCGGAGACCTTGAAGAAAAGCTCGATGCCGTCCTTCCCGGCGTCATGGATGCTCAGGGGGCGCCGGAGAAGGGGAATCGGCCCGTCGCCAACCTTGACCATGACGAATTGCCCGGGCCGCGCCTCACGTCCGACATCCGGGGTGTCGATCGTCAGGTGAAAGTAATCGCCCCAATTGCGGATGTCGCGGAGGCGGGCGTTCCGATCGATCGTCATGGCGTTTCGGGGGCTCGGTTCGCCCCGTAAAATAGCAGAAATCCCCCCCGATTGGCAACCGGAATGTTCGGCGCCGCTCCTCCCGTCCGGCTTGACGAAAAGAGAAAAAATCGCGTATAGATAGGGGGCCATGAGAGCCCTCCGATCTGCCTTTTTGGCCGCCGTCGCCTGCCTCTGCCTGGTTCCCTTCGCCCGGCCCCAGGACTCCCACTACTGGACCTGCCAATACGGGACGCGGGCGACGCTCCTCGGAGGGGCGGTCATCGGGAGCGTCCTCGACCTCAGCGGAACCTATTACAACCCCGGGGGGATGAGCCTGATCGAAAAGCCCGATACCCTGATGGCCGTTAAAGTCCTCCAGTATCCTCGCGTGACCCTGGTCGGGAACGGCCGGGAAAACGTTCCCCTCAATTCCCATAACCCTGGCCCGGCTCCCTCGCTCATCGCCGGGACGTTCCGCTTCCGGGGGCTCCACAGGCACTGGTTCGGCTATTCCTACCTCTCCCGCCAGGATGTCAAGCTCGGCGTTTCGGTGTCCTCGACGGGCCTCCGGGACGTTCTCCCGGACGCGCCCGGATCGGAAGAGTATGCCACCCAGTTCCGGCTCGATGAGAAGGTGTCCGAGCGATGGTTCGGCCTGACCTGGTCCTACAAGATCTCGAATAACGTTGGCGTCGGCGTCAGCCAATACATCGCGGTCCGGTCGCACCGGGCCAGCACCCAGGAGCTCGTCGAAGCGCTGAGCGCCGAAAGTCGCGTGGCCATGGCCTTCGCGGCCCGGCAGTTTCAATACCGCCATGTCCGGGCGCTATGGAAAGTCGGCCTGGCCTGCGATTTCGAGGCGATCACCTTCGGCTTGACGCTGACCACCCCCAGTCTGGCCATCTCCGGTTCCGGCTCGACCGGCGTCAACTCCACCGTCATCGCCCTGGACATGGACGGTGACGGCGGCGGAGACGATTTTCTGGCCGCCGATTACCGGGACCGCCAGCGCGCGACCTACGGGACGCCCGTCTCCCTGGCGGCCGGAATGACCATCAAGCTCCAGAAGGTCCGCGTCTACTGGAGCACGGAATGGTTCGCTCGGGTTCGCCCCTATACCGTCGTCGACGCGGCCGAGTTCACCGCCCAAAGCACAGGGGAATTGTTGTCGACGGATGTTACACAGGAGCTCGCGGCCGTGCTGAACATGGGTATCGGGTTCGAATGGATCTATTCGCCCCGTTTCAAAGGTTACGCCAGCTTCAACACGGACTACTCGGCGAAGAAATCCGGGACGTCGACGAATATCTCGCTGACCGACTGGAACATCCACCATTTCATGACCGGCGCCGAATTCGCCATCAAGAACTCGGCGCTGACCGTGGGCCTCGGCTTTTCGTTCGGCGACCGCGAGATCGGCAACCGGCCGGATATCCTCGAGCGCGGCAGCCTCGACGAGCTGTGGGACCCGTTCGAGGGCCTGAAGTTCCGCTACGCAACCTTCAAGCTGATCGTCGGCTTCGCCATCTGACCCGAATTTTCCCAAGTTCCCAAGACTTCCGGGGCGATTACGGGCCCTGAAGGGGCCGTTGCGCTTCGCCCCGCATATCTCTTATAATGAAACCCGGCCATTGAAGCCTATCACGAGGGAGGACTCGTCCATGAAGATTTCCCAGCGCGGACACGACATCCAGGCGTCCCCGATCCGGAAGCTGAAGCCCTACGCCGACCAGGCCAAGGCCAAAGGTATCAAGGTCTTCCACCTCAACATCGGCGACCCGGACATCCCCGCCCCGCAGCCCGTCATCGACACCTTCCACAACTGGAGCCAGCCGGTCCTGGGCTACGGCCCGGCCCAGGGTTTCCTCGAGCTCCGGGAAGCCGTGGCCCGCTATTTCGGGAAATACGACATCCCCCTCGGAGCGGACGACGTGCTCATCACTACGGGCGGGTCCGAGGCCATCCACTTCACCTTCTCGGTCGTGGCCGACGTGGGCGACGAGATCGTCATCCCCGAGCCCTACTACACGAACTACAACGGCTACGCCGCCTTCGCCGGCCTGCGCATCGTCCCCCTGCCGCTCAGCGTCGAGGACGGCTTCCGCCTGCCGCCGGTCGAGGCGATCGAAGCCAAGATCACGCCCCGGACCAAGGCCATCCTCCTCTGCTCCCCGAACAATCCGACGGGGACCGTCTACACGCCGGAGGAGATCGACCGCGTCGTCGGCCTGGTCAAGAAGCACGACCTCTTCCTCGTCGGCGACGAGGTCTACAAGGAGTTCGTCTACGACGGCCTGAAGCACAAGAGCATCCTCGAATGCGAGGATATCAAAGAGCGTGTCGTCGTCGTCGACAGCATCTCCAAGCGCTACAGCTGCTGCGGCGCCCGGATCGGCATGATCATCACCCGCAACAAGGACGTCTACGCGGCCGCCCTCAAGTTCGCCCAGGCCCGGCTCTGCCCGCCGTCGGTCGAGCAGATGGCCGCCCTGGCCGCCTACAACATGCCCATGGACTATTTCCAGGGGATCCGCGCCGAGTACGACAAGCGCCGGACGATCCTCTATGACGGGCTCAAGGACATCCCCGGCGTCGTCATCTGCAAGCCCCAGGGGGCCTTCTACGTCATCATCCGCCTCCCGGTCAAGGACGTCGAGCATTTCGCCGTCTGGCTCCTCTCGGAATTCTCGCTCGACGGCAAGACGGTCATGATCGCCCCGGCCCCGGGCTTCTACTCGACACCGAGCCTGGGGACGGACGAGGCCCGGATCGCCTACGTCGTCAACGAGCACGACCTGCGCGAGGCTATCCGCGTCTTCAAGGCCGGCCTCGAGAAATACCGGGCCCTCCGCGGCTGAGGGCTGATGAAGCCGTGAGCGACGCGCGGCGGATTATCCGGCAGGCGTTGACGATCGGCGTCCTCAGCGTCCTCGTCGCCGCGGCCGTCCATTTTCCCCTCGTCAATCGTTTTGTGCGGGGCGAGTTCCGGGAGACGTTTTTTTCCCGGGCTGATTATCCCGGCATCCGCTTGATCACGCTTCAGGAGGCGGAAGACCTTTGGGCGGCGGGGGAGACCGTCTTTTTCGATGCCCGGGGGGCGGGCCCCTACGGCGAAGGACACGTGCCCCGGGCCCGGAATCTCCCGGAGGCGGAGTCGCGGCAAATGTTGCCTGCCGATGTCCTGAAGCTCCTGCGGGAGAGGGCGCTTGTCGTCTACTGCGAGGGCGGGGATTGTCAGTCGAGCCTCCTCCTCGCGAAGCGGCTCCACGACGAAGGCTTCAAGGACATCCGCGTCATGACCGGCGGCTGGGAGGAATGGAAAAAGGCCGGCCTGCCGGAGGACAGGGGCGATGATCAAGAATAAAACCCTCCTTGTCCTCTTCCGGCTCGTCCTCGGCGGGCTCTTCGTCTACGCCGGTGTCGTCAAGGCCCTCGACCCGCTCGATTTCGCCCAGAATATCCGCAACTACGACATCGTCGGGCAGTCGCTCTCCTTCATCGCGGCCGTCGTCCTGCCCTGGCTCGAGATCCTGGCCGGCCTCGCCCTGGCCGCCGGGGTATGGAAGCGCGCCTCCGCCCTGGTTATCTCCGGCCTCCTCGTCTTTTTCATCGTCCTGACCCTGGTCACGATCGTCCGCGGCCTCGACGTCGACTGCGGCTGTTTTGGGGCCTTCGGCCGCGAGGCCGGCCTCGGCGTCATCCTCGAGGACCTCGGGATGCTCTACCTGGGCCTCTGTATTCTCCTCGCCCCTAAGAAAAGGAGTAGATAAGAAAGAAAGGGGACCGGCGGGAAGCGGAGGCTTCGGAGCGACCAGCAGAAGAGCGGCGGAGCAACTCGGAGCCGCTATTCTGGTAAATATCTGAAATGAATCTTGAAGAAAAGGGATACGTGCCTTCGGCATATGATCCCGTCCCAGAGGTCGAGTTGAATTTGGGGCTGTTTCCGTGTATATTTCGGTGAATATTTTTTTAATCAGGAGCTGACTCATGGCTAAGAAGTATGTGTACTTCTTCGGGGCCGGCGCCGCCGAAGGCAACATGACGATGAAGAACGTCCTCGGCGGCAAGGGCGCCAACCTGGCCGAGATGGCCGGGATCGGCCTGCCCGTTCCTCCGGGGTTCACGGTCTCGACCGAGGTCTGCGCCCTCTACTACAAGAACAAGCTGAGAATCCCGGAAGCCGTCCGGCTCGAAGTCGATAAGTACCTTAAAAAGCTGGAGAAAACGGTCGGCCAGTCGTTCGGCGATCCCAAGGACCCCCTCCTCGTCTCCGTCCGCTCCGGCGCCCGGGCCTCGATGCCGGGCATGATGGACACCATCCTCAACCTCGGCCTCAACGATAAGACGGCCGCGGCCCTCGTGGCCAAAACCGGCAACGAGCGCTTCGTCTACGACTCCTACCGCCGTTTCGTCCAG
>MEYF01000051.1:0-222 GCA_001775755.1 Candidatus Aminicenantes bacterium RBG_19FT_COMBO_65_30
GCCCTTCTCGTCGCCGCCGGGTTCGAAGGCGACCATCTCGTCGGGAGCGAGATCGCCCTGGCCGTGGCCCGGTATCTCCTCGAGAACGCCGTCTCGGACGCCGCGGTCAAGGACAGGCTCACGACCTCGACGATCTATGTCATCCCCCGGGTCAATCCCGACGGCGCGGAGGGCTACTTCGCGCCGCTCAAGACCGGTCGGCGGACGAACACCGCTCCCCGC
>MEYF01000051.1:359-8129 GCA_001775755.1 Candidatus Aminicenantes bacterium RBG_19FT_COMBO_65_30
CGAAGAAAGGCGAGCCCGGCGCCTTCCGGATCTATCTGGAGGGGACCGACAACGACGGCGACGGCTTCGTCAACGAGGACCCGCCGGGCGGGGTCGACATCAACCGCAATTTCGCCCACGAGTATCCTTATTACAAGCCGGACGCCGGACCGCATATGATCAGCGAAGCCGAGTCGCGGGCCCTGATGGATTGGGTCATCGCCCATCGGAACATCGCCGCGGTCCTGACCTTCGGGGAGAGCGACAACCTGATCGTCCCGCCGACGAGCGCCGGCCGGCTCGGGCCGGCCCGCGAGCTCGACCTCGTTCGATTCGCCGAAGCGTCCGCGGCCGGGGCCCGGACCATGGGATTCATCCAGACCGGCGGGGCCATGGGCCGGGGCGGCCGCTTCCCCATGGGCGAGTTCTCCTTCGAGATGCTCATGGGCGGCGGGGGAGGGCGCCAGACCGCCCGTCAACAGGCCCAGACCGCTTCTCCCGCCCGGATGATGATGCCCGACCGCCGTCCGGCGACGGCGGTCGCAGCGGCCGACTTCGACTACTTCAAAGGCATCAGCGACAAGTACGTCGAGCTGACCGGGATCCGCCAGCCGCTCTTCGTCCGCGAACCCCAGGGCGCCTTCTTCCAGTACGGCTATTTCCAGTTCGGCGTACCGTCCTTCTCGACGCCCGGGTTCGGCCTGACGACGGCCGAATCGCCCGGCCAGCGCCGCATGGGCATGATGCCTCCCGGCGCGGGTGGCGCCCCGGTCACGCCGGCCCAGGCCGCTCAACCGGTTCAAACCGGTCAGCCCCCGCAATCCGCCCAGACGGGCCATCAGGCGGCCGGGTCCGCAGGGGCCACGATAACGGTCGTCCAGGGCGGCGGCCAGGAGATCCTGCAGATGATGCAGGCCGCGGGCGGGAGTGGAGCGGGCAGGACGTTCCAGGGCCAGGCCGGAGCGCCGGGCGAGACCGCCCAGGCCGCTCCCCCCGGTATCGACAAGCAGATCCTGAAATGGATGGATGCCGAGAAGATCGACGGTTTCGTCAAGTGGACCAAGGCGAGCCAGCCCGAATTCGGAGAGGTCGAGGTCGGCGGATTCAAGCCCTACGCGGTCACCAACCCTCCGGCGGCGAAGCTCGCCGAGCTGGGAGTTGCTCACGCCAAGTTCGCGGTCCACCTGGCCTCTCTCTTCCCCCAAGTGAAGGTGGCCAGCCTCGAGGCCGTCGGCCACGGCGGCGGCCTTTTCCGGATCAAGGCGGAAGTTGAGAACGCCGGCTTCTGGCCGACCTCTCTGGCCCACGGCCAGACGGCCCGGGCGGTCAAGCCGACCATGATCCGGCTCGGCGTCGACCCTGGGGCGGTCCTCTCGGGCAGCGCCAAAACGACGTTCCTTCCGGTCCTGGCCGGCTCGGGGAGCCGGGCCAAATACGAATGGCTCATCCGGGGCAAGACCGGCGAGGTCGTTGAGCTCCTGGTGCAATCGGAAAAGGGCGGGTCGGCGACGGCCCGGGTCACACTGAAGTAAGAGGAGGACGACGATGAGAACGCGCAAGATCCTGTCCCTCGTCCTGGCCTGTGCCGCCGGCCTCGTCCTGACGGCGGCCTTTGCCCGCGCCCAGAAGGCCTCCGATCCCGCCTTCAAGGTCAAGCTCGATTTCAACCGCTGGCACGACACGAATGAGCTCTACGCCGACATGAAGAGGCTCCAGACTACCTTTCCCAAGTTCCTAAAACTCGAATCGATCGGCAAGAGCTTCCGCGGCCGCGACATCATGCTCATGACCGTCAACAATCCGGCGACGGGGCCCGAAGCGGGCAAAGCGGCCATGTACATCGAGGCCAACATCCACGGCAACGAGATCCAGGGCGGAGAGGTCTGCCTCTACACGATCTGGTACCTCATGGAGAACTACGGCCGCGTCGACGACATCACCCGGCTCGTCGACGAACGCGTCTTCTACATCATCCCGACGGTCAACCCCGACGGCCGGCAGTTCTTCATGGAAGGACCCGGCGGCAACGCCCGCTCGGGCCACGTTCCGGTCGACGACGACAATGACGGCGTCTTCGACGAGGACCCGCCCGAGGACATCAACGGCAACGGCATCGTCGAGCAGATCCGGATGTACGTGCCCGGCCGCGGCAACTACCGGGTGAGCCGGACGAACCCGAACGTCCTTGAGCCCGTGCCCTTCGGCGAGACGGGCGATTACATCATGCTCGGCCAGGAGGGCGTCGACAACGACGGCGACGGTCTCGTCAACGAGGACGGCCCCGGAAGCTACGACGGCAACCGGAACTGGGCCAGCGACTGGCAGCCGAGCTACGTCCAGAACGGGGCCATGGACTATCCCTTCCAGATCCCCGAGGCCCGGGCGGTCAGCGACTTCCTGAAGGCCCACCCCAACGTCGCCGGCGTCCAGTCCTACCACAACAGCGCCGGCATGATCCTGCGCGGCCCGGGTGCCGAATCGGCCGGCGAATACCCGATGAGCGACGTCCGTTTCTACGACGAGCTCGGGCAGAACGGCGAGCGCATCCTGCCGTTCTACCGTTACCTCGTTATCTGGAGCGGCCTCTACACCGTGCACGGCGGCTTCATCGACTGGACCAACGACGGCCTGGGCATCGTCTCGTTCTCGAACGAGCTCTGGAACGGGGAGCAGTACTTCACCAGCCCGGCCCTCAAGGACCAGCAGGCCGATCCCTCGAGCCCCATCGCCCCGGGCGTTTCCCGGTACTACTTCGACAAGTACCTCGAGTTCGGGGACGAGTACCTCGAATGGAAGCCCTTCGACCACCCCCAGTTCGGCAAGGTCGAGATGGGCGGCGTCTGGAAGAAATTCCAGGGCCGCGTCCCGCCGCGGTTCATGAACGAGGAGCTCTGCCACAGGAACATGGCCTTCTCCCTCTACCAGGCCGACGAGATGCCGCTCATCCGCATGGGCGAGACCTCGGTCGAGAAGCTCGGCGGGGACGTCTACCGGGTCTTCGTCGACATCACCAATCCCAAGGTCGCGCCGACGATCATGGCCCGGGCGGCCCAGACGAGCGTCGTCCGGCCGGACCTCCTGCTCGTCGACGGCAAGAAGATCGAGGTCATCGCGGCCAGCTTCATCGACAACAAGGCCGTGTACAAGGCGAATCCCTCGGTGACCCCGCTCGTCGACCAGAAAGACCTGAAGCGGATCATCGTCCGCAACGGGCAACCGGGCAAGACGACCCGGACGGCGGTGCTCCTGATCAAAGGATCCGGGACGGTGACGGTCACCTACGACAGCGTCAAGGGCGGCAAGGCCTCAGCGACGGTCGCGCTCCACTGAGTATCGGCTAAGAGGGACTTTCCCCTCGGGGACAGTCCCTCTTTTCTTTAAAATAGCCCTGTCACCTTGCCGGTTTTGAGGTCGATGTCGACATCATAAAACGCCGGCCGGGTCGGCAGGCCGGGCATGGTCCGCATATCTCCGCATAACGGGTAGAGGAAGCCTGCGCCCACGCTGGCCTTGATGTCGCGGACGGGAAGCCGGTAACCCGTGGGGACGCCCTTCCAAGCCGGATTATGGCTCAAGCTGAGGTGGGTCTTGGCCATGCAGATGGGCAAACGGGCGTAGCCGAGTCTGGTGTAGAGATCGACCTTGGCCTCGGCCGCCGGTTCATAGTCGACACCCGAAGCCCCGTAGATCTGGGTTGCGATCGTCTCGATCTTTTTCTTGATGTCCCACTCGAGGGGATAAAGAAACCGGAAATTCCCCGCCTTCCGGCAGGCCGCCATTACGGCCTTGGCCAGGTCGACGGCGCCGGCTCCGCCTTCCGCCCAGTGGTCGCTCATCACGGCCTCTTCGGCGCCGGCCTCGCCGGCCGCCCTCCGGACGAGGTCGATCTCCGCGTCCGTGTCGGAGGTGAACCGGTTGACGGCCACGACGACCGGGACGCCGAAGAGGAGGGCGTTGCGGACGTGGGCGGCCAGGTTGGGCAGGCCCTTGGCCAGGAGTTCGAGATTTTCGTCCGTATACTCGGGCGGCAGGGGCTTGCCGGCCGCGACCTTGGGGCCGCCGCCGTGCATCTTGAGGGCCCGGATGGTGGCCACGATGACGACGCAGTCCGGGACGAGCCCGCTTGTCCGGCACTTGATGTTCATGAACTTTTCCATGCCGCAGTCGGCCCCGAAACCCGATTCCGTAAGGACGTAGCCGTCCTCGCCCACGAGGCGCAGGGCGACCTGGTCGGCGATGACCGACGAGTTGCCGTGGGCGATGTTGGCGAAGGGGCCGGCGTGGACAACGGCCGGCGTGTTCTCAAGCGTCTGCATCAGGTTGGGCATGAGCGCGTCCTTCATGAGGACGGCCAGCGCGCCGGCCACCCCCAGGTCTTCGGCGGTAACGGCTTCGCCCGACCGGCTCGTGCCGATGACCATGCGGCCCAACCTCTCCCGCATGTCCCCGAGCCCCGCGGCCAGGGCCAGGATGGCCATGATTTCGGAGGCGGCGGAGATATCGTAGCCCGTCTGCCGGGAAAGGCCCAGCTCCTCCGGGCCGAGCCCGATCCTGATCCTTCGAAGAAAGCGGTCGTTGACGTCGATGACGCGGTTCCAGGTGATGCTTTTCGGGTCGATATCCAGCCGGAAGACACGGCGCTTCTCCTCCGGCGTGAGCTCCGCCGGGTCGGCCTTGTCGATGCCCAGTTTCCGGAGCCTGCGGACCATGGAGGGAGCGAGCTTCCTCCGCCCTTGCTTGTCGGCGGGGCAGAGGGCGTTGAACAGCTTCTCGTCTTCCTGGTAATACTCATGGAGGATTCGGGCGTCGATGGCCGCGGCTAGAAGGTCGTGGGCAACCGTGACGGCGTGAATGTCGCCGGTCAGATGGAGGTTGAAATCCTCCATGGGCACGATCTGCGAATAGCCCCCGCCCGCGGCCCCACCCTTGATGCCGAAGGTCGGCCCCATGCTGGGTTGGCGGACGACGGTGACGACCTTTTTCCCGAGGTGGGCGCCGAGGGCCTGGCTGAGCCCGACGGTGGTCGTCGTCTTGCCTTCGCCGAGCGGCGTCGGCGTGATGGCCGCCACGTCTACATAACGGCCCTTGGGCCGGTCCTTGATCCGGTCGAGGACGTCGAGGTGGATCTTGGCCTTGTGCCTGCCGTAGAGGTCCAGGTCCTCCTCCGCGAGGCCGATCATCTTCGCGATCTCGACGATGGGCAGGAGCTCGGCGGACTGGGCGATTTCGATGTCGCTCGGAACGGGTTTCACGCGTTTCACGGACATCTCGGGCCTCCTTTTTCTTGGGGCTGCCCCGGCCGGGGCCTTCCGGCCGCTGAGGGACCGCGACCGGTTCCGGAGTTGATCTCGGGCTGGGCGGCGGCGGCCTGCATTTCCGGAATTATAACGGCCGGATTGGGAATGTCAAATCTATGATAAAATCTCTGTCGTTCCCATGAAAGCGTGGCCGCGGAGGGCCGCATGAGCATCGTCCGGCGGGCGCTCGCCGACCTCCGCTGGCCCCTCGATCACGGCAAGTCCTTCAGCCTGTACGTGTTCCACGGTGGGACGAATTTCGGCTTCTGGGCCGGGGCCAACTTCAGCGACAGGTACCAGCCCGACGTGACGAGCTACGATTACGCCGCGCCGCTCGACGAGGCGGGACGGCCGGCGCCCGTCGTCGGATTTGTCGGCATGGAACCGGACCCGAAATAAGCTCCGGCCGCGGCCCGAACGGCTGGGCGGTCCGCTCAGAGAGCCAGGCGGAAGCCCGTTCTGACCGTAAGCCCGGGCGCGCCGTACCCCCAGACCGTTTCATAACGGGTGTTGAGAATATTGTTGACGCGGGCGAAGAGATCGAGCCGCGAGCCGACGGCGATAGCCAGGACGGCGTCGAGGAGGACATATCCGGGAAGCATGACCGTCTGATACGGGAAGGCGCTGAAGTCCCGGTCTAGCCGGCGGCCGACCCAGAGCGCGGTGACGGTGAGATCGAAGCGTCCGAAAAAGCGCACGGCGGCGTCGGCCGAGAATTTATCCCTCGGCCGGCGCAGGAGCTCTGTTCCGGCGTCTTCGTCGCGGGCCGAGAGGCGGGCGTAAGAAGCGCCCAAGCGGACGCCGTCCGCCGGCCTCGCTTCGGCCGAGGCCTCGAGACCCTTTGTCCGGGCCCGGCCGATATTGACGTAGCCGGCTTGGAAATCGAAATCGACAAGGTCACGGAAGGAGTTCTCGAACCAGGTCAGGCCGAGGACGACTCGATCCTCCATGAAGCTCTGCTCGATGCCGGCGTCCCAGCCGGTGGCCCGCTCGGGCCGCAGCGAGGGATTTCCGACCGGGCCCCAGGACGTGCCGGGGGCGAAGAGCTGGTAGAGAGAGGGCGATTTGAAGCCCGTTCCGATCGTCGCCTTGAGTCTCGTCCCCGTCGCGGCGATGAGATAGGCGGGGGCGATGCGGAAGGTCACCGCCGGGCCGGCATGGCTGTGGTTGTCGGCCCGGACGCCGGCTGTGACGAAGAAGCGCTCCCCGATCTCCCAGTGGTCGAGAAGATAGACGCCGGCCGAGCCGGCCCGGGCAGAAGGAAACCGGGATTCGACGATCCCCCAGGCGCTTTCCGAGACGTAATCGGACCGCCCCTTTTCTTCTTCGAGCTCGAATCCGGCGGTTAGGGTGTTCCCCGCGCGGAGGAAGATATTGTTCTGCCAGTCGAGCTTGAAGATATCGCTCCGGTAAAGACCCTCGTCCCGGTCCTGGGGATGGGCCTCGTCGACCGTGTTGGTATTCTCGCGCCTGGCGCCCAGCCAGGACACGGACAGGGCTTGTTCCCAACGGCCGTTCCGGGAGAGGCCGCGGTACTGTCCCCGGACGAGAAGAGTCCCATAATCCTGGAGGCTGTTCGGATCGTCCCCGCCCGGGCCGCCGAAGTTGTCGAGCTCCGTCCGGGCTTTCGCGGCCCGGACCGTAAAGGTCAGGCTGGCCGCCGGACGGAGGGCGTAGCCGATCCGGGCGGCGAAGCTCAGGTTACGGTAGCCGTCCTTTTCGACATTTCCCGGATAGGCGGACGAGGCCGCGGAGAGGCCGGCCGTCCGCTCGTGGAAAAGGGCGAAGGAGTAGTCCGTTTTCCGGCCCGAGCCGGAAAGGGAGATGTCCGAGATGAAAGTGCGGAGCGTGTCCGCCGACGAGGCCAGGATCAGCCGGGGACGGCCGCGGCCGGCCCGGGTGATGATGTTGACGACGCCGCCGAGCGCGTCCGAGCCGTAGAGAAGGCCCTGGGGACCGCGGAGGATCTCGACCCGCTCGACCTCGCTGAGGGGGAGATGCGCCAGGTCGTAGGAACGGGAGGGATTGATCGGGTCGTTGAGCTCGAGGCCGTCGAGCAGGAAGAGCGTGTGTTCGCTGTTGGCGCCGCGCACGGAAACGGAAGCCGTCGCGCCCGGGCCGCCATTCCGGATGGTCGACAGGCCGAGGACGGCCTCCAGGGCTTCGAGAACGAGGGCCTTGCCGGTCCGGACGAGCTCCTCGCCCGTGACCACCGTCAGGGAGCTTCCGACTTTCTTCTCAGGCGTCTCGAGGCGCGTGGCCGTGACGACGAGGTCGTGCTTCAGGAGCACAGCGGCCTTGTCCTGAGCGTCTTCCGCGCCAAGGCCGGAGGGGATGAGCGCGATCAGACCCGTGAGGGCGAGCGTTCGTCTGTCCATGGCAGGAACTCCGCAGCCGCCCCCGCCGCTTTTCGTTCTCCGTCTTCCTCCCGAAGACCGGACGACCGAGGCTTAAAGAAGGTCTCCTGACTCCCGGATCACTCTCCTCCCAAGCC
>MEYF01000052.1 GCA_001775755.1 Candidatus Aminicenantes bacterium RBG_19FT_COMBO_65_30
GGAAAGGAACGATGGCGAAATACCTGGTCACGGGCGGCGCGGGCTTCATCGGCTGGAAAGGAACGATGGCGAAATACCTGGTCACGGGCGGCGCGGGCTTCATCGGCTCGCACATCGCCGAAACCCTCGTCGAGCGGGGAGACGCCGTCCGCGTCCTCGACAACCTCACAACCGGGAAAAAAGAGAACCTCGCCGCTATAAGGAGCCGAATCGAGTTCGTCGAGGGGGATATCCGGGATCTCGCGACCTGCCGCCGGGCGGTCGAAGGGGTCGAGGCCGTCTTCCACGAGGCTGCCCTGGCCTCGGTCGCGCGCTCGGTCGAGGACCCCCTCTTGAACAACGCCATAAACGTCATGGGCACGCTCAACCTGCTCGTCGCGGCCAGGGATGCGGGCGTCAAGACCTTCGTTCTGGCCTCCTCGTCCGCCGTCTACGGCGACGACCAAACGATGCCCAAGGTCGAAGGCCGAGAGGGCAGGCCCCTGTCGCCTTACGCCGTCAGCAAGCTCGTCGACGAGAAATACGCTCAGGCCTTCCACGCCCTCCACGGGATGAACGCGGTCGCCCTGCGTTATTTCAACGTGTTCGGGCCGCGGCAGGACCCGTTCTCCGAGTATTCCGCCGTCATCCCGCTGTTCATCACCAAGATCCTCAGGGGCGGGCGTCCGGTCATCTACGGCGACGGCGAGCAATCCCGGGATTTCATTTTCGTCGAGGACGTCGTCGCGGCCAACCTCGCGGCCGCCGGATCGGCGGCCGCGGCCGGCGAGGCCCTCAACGTCGCCTGCGGGGTCGGCATGACCGTCAACGGCCTCTTTGACGCCGTCAACGTGGCCCTTGGCACGACGGTCGAGGCCGTTTATGCCGGTCCGAGGCCCGGCGACATCCTGCACTCGACCGCCGATATCGCCAAGGCCAGGCGCCTCTTGGGTTTCACGCCCGGCCTGTCCTTCATGGACGGTCTCAGGACGACCGTCGAATGGTATAAAAAAAGGAGCTGACCGCATGAACACCGAAGCTTCGAAACTGCTCAAGAAGATCGAGACGAAAGAGGCCCGGATCGGGGTCATCGGCCTGGGCTATGTCGGCCTGCCTCTGGTCAAGACGTTCCTCCAAAAGGGATTCCGCGTCACCGGGTTCGACATCGACCCGAAGAAGGTCGACATGCTCAACCGCGGCAGGAGCTACATCCGCCACATCTCGGCGGCCGAGCTCAAGGACTTCCTGGGCCGTAAGAAATTCAAGGCCTCCGCGGATTTTCGCGGCCTCCGGGACGTCGACGCCATCCTCATCTGCGTGCCGACGCCTCTCGACGGCCACGGCAGCCCCGACCTGTCCTACGTTCTCAACTCGACGATCACCGTCGCCGAGCACATCCGCAAGGGCCAGCTCGTCGTCCTCGAGAGCACGACCTACCCGGGGACGACCGACGAGGAGATGCTGCCCATCCTCGAGGCCGGCGGCCTCCGGGGCGGCCGCGACTTTTTCCTGGCCTTCTCGCCGGAACGAGAGGACCCGGGCAATAAGAATTTCTCGACGGCCACGACGCCCAAGGTCGTCGGCGGCCTGACGCCCGACTGTCTTCGGGTGGCCAAGGCCCTCTACGACCAGATCATCGTCCGGACGGTCCCCGTGTCGTCGACCAAGGCGGCCGAGTCGACCAAGCTCCTGGAGAACATCTTCCGCTCGGTCAACATCGCCCTGGTCAACGAGCTGAAGATGATCTTCGACCGGATGGGGATCGACGTCTGGGAGGTCATCCGGGCCGCCTCGTCCAAACCGTTCGGCTTCATGCCCTTCTATCCCGGGCCCGGCCTCGGCGGGCACTGCATCCCGATCGACCCGTTCTACCTGACGTGGAAGGCCAAGGAAGTCGATTACCAGACGAAATTCATCGAGCTCGCCGGCGAGATCAACACCTTCATGCCCTATTACGTCAGGGAGAAGACCGTCGCCGCCCTGAACGAGCGGGGAAAGTCGATCAAGGGCGCCAGGGTCCTCGTCCTCGGCCTGGCCTACAAAAAGGACATCGACGACTCCCGCGAGTCGCCGTCCCTGAAGATCATCAGCCTTTTCCAGAAAAAGGGAGCGAAAATCTGCTACAACGACCCGTACGTCCCGCGCGTCGTCGGCCACCGCGAGTACCCGGGCCTCGAGCTCAACTCCGTCCCGCTGACCGCGGCCCTGCTCCGGAAGTGCGACGCGGTCGTGATCTCCACGGACCACACGTCCTACGACTACGGCTGGATCGTCAAGCACGCCCCGCTCGTCGTCGACACCCGGAACGCCATCAAGCGGCGGCGGAAAAACGTCGTCAAGGCCTAGCAAATCCGGGGAAGGAGCTCGGAGGTCAGGGGCTCGAGGAGGCGCAGTCCGCCTGCCTCAGTCCGGAGGAGCAGCTCGCCGGGCCGGCCGACGCGGTCCTGGACCTCGCCGATGACGGCGGCTTTGCGGCCGAGGGGGTGACGGCGAATGAGCCGGAGGAACTCAGCGGCCTTGGCTGCGGGCGCGATGACAACCGCTTTCCCCTCGCAGGCCATATAGAAGGGGTCGATCCCCAGGAGTTCGCTCGCCGCCCGGACGGGTTTGGATAGGGGGATCTTATCTTCCTCGACGAGGATTGGGTAATGGAGCCGTTCGGCCAACTCGAAGAGGACCGTCGCCAGCCCTCCCCGGGTGACATCGCGCATCCACAAGGCTCCCTTCTTCCACAGAGGCAGGAGAAAAAGGAGAGGGGCGCAGTCGCTCCGGACACTGGAGCTCAAGCCGAAATCGCCGCGGGCGAGCATGACCGCCAAGCTGTGGTCGCCGAGCGTCCCCGTCAGAATGACCTTGTCCCCCCGGCGGATCTTCCCGAGGCGCGGCCGGGCGACCGATCGGCCGACGCCGGCCGTGTTGATATAGACCTTGTCGCCCTGGCCGCGGCGGACGACCTTGGTGTCGCCGGTGACGATCCGGACGTTCGCCGCCCGGGCCGCCGCACTGACAGAGCGGATGACCCGGTCGAGGACGTCGGTTTCGAGTCCCTCCTCGAGGATCAGGGCGAGCGAGAGGAAGCGCGGCTCGGCGCCGGAAACGACCAGGTCGTTGACCGTTCCATTGACGGCCAGGCGTCCGATGTCCCCCCCGGGGAAAAAAAGAGGATCGACGACGTAGCTGTCCGTTGTAAAAGCAACGCCGCCCGGCAGGTGGACGGCGTCGGAAAGCTCGTCGAGGATAGGGTTGCCGAAGGAGGGCAGGATCTTGCCGGCGATGAAGTCGCGCATCAGGCGGCCGCCGCTGCCGAGCTCCAGGCTGACTTTCGTCATGGGCGGGCCCTCCTCTCCCGGCCATATTTGAAGTGGATGAGGCAGGCGCCCTCGTAGGAAACCATACAGGGTCCGAGCGGGGAGTCGGGGCGGCACTCCTTTCCGAAGAGCCGGCAGCCCTCGGGCCGGATGACGCCGCGGAGGACGTCACCACAGCGGCAGCCCGGCAGGTCGCGGTGGGCCTCTCCGGGCTTGAGGCCGTACGTGGGCGCGGCGTCGAGCCCGGCGAACTCCTTCCTGAAGCGGAGGCCGCTCCGCGGGATCGTCCCGAGCCCCCGCCAGACGGCGTCGAACGGCTCGAGAACCTCCTCCATGAGCGCCCGGGCCACGGGATTCCCCTCGCGGCCGATGGCCCGCGAATATTCGAGCGCCACGCGGGGCTTGCCTTCGACCGTCTGTTCCAGGATCGAACGGACGGCGAGCAGGATATCGCCGGGCTCGAAGCCGGCGATGGCCCCGGGGATACCGTAGTCCCTGGCGATGAACTCATAAGGCTCCGCGCCGATAATGGCGCTGACGTGGCCCGGATAGACGAAGCCTGTGACGGCGATCTCGCCCGCCTCGAGGATGGCTTTCAAGGCGGGCGGGACGAGCCACAGGGCCGGCAGGATGGAGAAATTCCGGATCCCTTCGGCTGCCGCCCGCTTGGCCGTGAAAGCGATCGCCGGGATAGTCGTCTCGAATCCGGCCCCGAAAAACACCACCCGGCGCGAGGGGTCCCGGCGGGCCTCCTCCAGGGCTTCCTCGGGAGAATAGACGATTCTTATCCGCGAGCCCCGGCCGGGGACGGCCGTCTGCAGGGACCCGTTCCGGGTCGGGACCCGGGTCATGTCGCCGAACGTGGCCAGCGTCAGGCCTTCGGTCTCCGAAACCAGGCCGATCGCGGCTTCGTGGATCCCGTCGGGCGTGATGCAGACGGGGCACCCCGGTCCCGAAACCATCTCGACGCCGGCGTCGGCGAGGAGGGGGACGAGACCGTGCTTGAAGAGGGACATCGTGTGCGTGCCGCACACTTCCATGAGGCGCGGCGTCCGCCCGAGGAGCCGGGCTTTCTCCTCGATGTCCCCGAGGAGCTTCCGGATGGCGACCGGATTCCTCAGCTCCTTCATCGGCGGGACGCGTCGGCCATTTCTTTGAAGAGGAGGAGCGTCTCGCGGGCCTCATTCTCGTCCATGACCGAGATGGCGAAGCCGGCGTGGATGATGACCCAGTCGCCCGGCCGGGCCTGCGGAACGAGGCTGAAATTGGCCTTGACCTCGCTGCCCATGTAGTTGACTGTCCCCTGGCCCGAGTCGTCGAGCAGGGTGATCTCGGCAGGCACGGCTAAGCACATCGTCGTTTCGCTCCAGGCATTCCACTTTACCAGAATCCCCTTATCCGGTCCACCTTATGCTATAATGGGGGGCCGATGGAGAAGTACCTCGAGGACCATTTCCCGCCCGGGACGGAGGAACACAAGCTTCTTCTCGAGGTCGATTTCGACCGCCTGCCCCGTCATATCGCCGTGATCATGGACGGCAACGGGCGCTGGGCCGAGCAGAGGGGCCTTTCCCGGGTCGAAGGCCACAACGCCGGCTCAGCCTCGGTCCGCGAGATCGTCGAAACCGCCGCCCGTTTGGGCATCGGGTTCCTGACCCTTTACGCCTTTTCGAGCGAGAACTGGAAAAGGCCTCGCCACGAAGTCGGCCGGCTCTGGCGGCTGCTCCGGGAATATCTGGGAAAGGAAGACAGCCTCCTCGTCGAGAACGACATCCGGCTCAGGGTCATCGGCCGGAGACAGGGCATTCCGCGCCCGGTGCTCAGGGAGCTCGAGCGCGTCGAGGCCATGACCCGGACGAACGGCCGGATGACGCTCGTCGTCGCCCTCAACTACGGCGGCCGGGACGAGATCGTGGACGCGGCCCGGCGGATCATGGAAGAGGGGCGCATCCCGCCCGGGGGCCTGGATGAAAAGACATTCGCCGCCCATCTTTCGACCGAAGGCATCCCCGATCCCGACCTGCTCGTCCGTACATCCGGCGAGCTGAGGGTGTCGAATTTTCTCCTCTGGCAGATCGCCTACACGGAGATCTTCGTCACGCCCGTCCTCTGGCCGGATTTCCGGAGTCGCCACCTTCTCGAGGCCATCCTCGAATACCAGAAGCGGGACCGCAGGTTCGGCGACGTCCGGGCCGCGAAGAAAGGGACACGCGGAAGGACATGAGCTGACATGAGCCTGCGCCAGCGCACCTTGACCGCCGCCGGCCTGCTCGGGGCCTTGTTCATCGTCGTCCAATACGCCCCGAACTGGGCCTTTTTCCTCTTAGGACAGGCGTTCATGGTCGCCGCCCTGCTCGAGCTCTTCGGCTTGGCCGAGCGGAACGGGCTCCATCCGCAGAAGACCTTGGGCGTCGGCCTGGCCCTCCTGGTCGGCCTGACCTTCTATTTCCGCTCCATCCCGCTCGAAGCCGCGCTCTTCGGCGGCCTGCTCGCCGCGGGCGTCTATTTCGTCACAGCCGTCAACACCGCCGAAAAGCTGGCTTTTTTCCCGGCGTCCTTCGCCGTCACCCTTCTCGGCATGATCTACGTCAGCTTTCCCTTGAACTTCCTCTACAGGATCCGCCTGGAGTCCGGCCCGTTCACTCTCTATTTCCTCTTCGCCGTCATCTTCCTGGGGGACACGGGCGCCTATTTCATCGGCAAGCCCTTCGGCCGGATGAAGATGACCCCCATCGCCAGCCCGAACAAGACTTGGGAGGGGAGCGCGGGGGGCATCCTCTTCGCCCTGGCCGGGGCCGTCCTGGCCCGCTATCTCCTCCTGCCGGAGATCCCCCTCGGACTGGCCGCCCTGACCGGGGTCGTCATCCACGCCGCCGCCCAGGTCAGCGACCCCCTGGAATCCCTCTTCAAAAGGGCCGTCGGGGCCAAGGACTCGTCCAACGCCCTGCCGGGCCACGGCGGCTTCCTCGACCGGATCGACAGCCTCATCCTGGCCGGCCCGCTCTTTTATTTCATCGTCACCTTTATCTGGAGATAAGAGGCGGGTTCGATGACGCGCGGCATCGCCATCCTCGGTTCGACAGGTTCGATCGGCCGGAACACGCTCGACGTCGTCGACCGTTTGGGCGATACCTTCCGCGTGACCGCTCTCGCCGCCGGGTCCAACATGACGCTCTTCGCCGCCCAGGTGGAGAAGTACCGGCCCGCCCTGGTCTCGGTGAGCGACAGGCGAGACGCCGAGAAGATCCGCGGCATCTCGCGGCGGTGGCGGACAAAGGTCGTCCACGGGCCGGAAGGGGCCGTCGAAGTCGCCCGCGCCGACGGCGCCGATATCGTCGTCTCGGCCATCACCGGGATGAGCGGTTTCAGGCCGACCCTCGAAGCGGTCCGGGCCGGCCGCCGGGTGGCCCTGGCCAACAAGGAGTCCATGGTCGTCGGCGGAGCTATCCTCAGGCGGGAAGCGGTCCGCTCCGGGGCCAAGATCATCCCCGTCGACAGCGAGCACAGCGGCGTCTTCCAGTGCTTGAACAAGGAAAGAGGACGGTACGTCCGCAAGGTCATCCTGACGGCCTCGGGCGGCCCCTTCTTCCGGACGCCGCTGAAAGACCTCCCGCATAAAACGCTCGAGGAAGCTCTTCGCCATCCCCGCTGGGTCATGGGCCGGAAGGTGACGGTGGACTCGGCGACCCTGATGAACAAGGGGCTCGAGCTCATCGAGGCCCGCTGGCTCTTCGACCTCGAGCCGGCCGAGCTCGACGTCCTCATCCACCCCCAGAGCGCCGTCCACGCTCTCGTCGAGTTGGAGGACGGCTCCGTCCTGGCCCAGCTGAGCGCCACGGACATGCGCATCCCCATCCAATACGCTTTGACCTGGCCGTCGCGGCGCGATACGGGCCTGCCCGGGCTCGACCTGGCCCGCATCAAGCGCCTCGAATTCCGCAAGGTGGACGAGCGCCGCTACCCGCTCTTCGCGCTGGCCAGAGAGGCCCTGCGCGCCGGCGGCAGCCTTCCCGTGGCCCTCAACGCGGCCAACGAGGTGGCCGTCGCGGCGTTCCTCGAGAAAAAGATCCTTTTCCCCGATCTCCGCGCCGTCGTCGCCGAGGTCATGGCCGAGCACCGGGCCCGCCCGGCCGATTCCATCGAAGCGATCACCGACATCGACAAGGAAGCGCGGCGCGAAGCCCGCCGCTTCATCCCGCAGAGGTAGAACATGGCTAACGTTTTCGGCACCCTCCTGGCCTTCACCGTCGTCTTCGGCATCCTCGTCTTCGTCCACGAATTCGGTCATTTCTTCATGGCCAAGCTCGTCGGCGTCCGGGTCGAGGTCTTCTCCTTCGGCTACGGGAAACGGCTCTTCGGCGTCAAGCGGGGCGATACGGACTACCGGATCAGCCTCATTCCCATGGGCGGTTACGTCAGGCTCCTGGGCGAGGGGATGTTCGAGAAGGACCGGCCCGTCGCCCCCGACGACTTGATGGCCAAGACACGTTTCCAGCGGCTCCTGATCATGGCCACGGGCTCGATCATGAACATCGTCCTGGCCGTGGTGATCGTGGCCTTCATTAACGGCGTCGGCGTTCCCGTCCCCGATTACCAGGACGAAAAGCCGGTCATCGGCTGGATCGAAAGCGGCTCGCCGGCCGAACGGGCCGGGCTGCGGATCGACGACGAGATCGTCCTCATCGCCGGCCGCGAGGTCGGGACCTGGAACGACGTCCATATGGCCATCGGGTCCAAGCCCGACCGGCACGTCCGGCTCGAGGTCCGGCGGGACGGCCAGGTCATTCCCATCGACCTCCGAACGGAATCGGTGACGCGCTATCAGATGGGCTACGCCGGCTTCCAGGCGAAGATCCTGACCCAGATCCAGATGGTCTTCTCCAACTCCCCGGCCGAGAAGGCCGGCCTCAAGCCGGGGGACTTGATCCTGGCTGTCGATGGGAAACCCATTTACTTCTACCAGTTCCTCGAGGTCATCCAAAAGAACGCGGACAAGGAGCTCCTGTTCTCCATAACAAGGGGCGGCGAAACCTTGAGCCTTCCTGTCACCCCGCGCCGGGAAGGAAGCGTCGGCAAGATCGGCATCTCCCAGGTCCCCAAATCGGTCCTCAAGAAATACGGCTTCTTCGCCGCCATCAGCCAGAGCGTCAAGGAAAACCTGCGCAACGTCTTCCTGGTCATCCGGTTCATCAGGGACCTGTTCACGGGCGAGGCCCCGACGAGCCAGCTCGGCGGCCCCCTGGCGATCGCCAACATTTCCTATGTGGCCTTTCGCATGGGCTGGCTGACCCTCCTGGGCTGGATCGCGGTCATCAGTCTTCAGCTCGGCGTCCTCAACCTCTTCCCCATCCCGGTCTTCGACGGCGGCCAGATCTTCGTCCTGATCGTCGAGAGCATCGTCCGCCGGGACCTCAGTCCAAAAGCCCGCCAGGTCTGGATGTCCATCGGCTTCGTCATCTTCGTCGCCCTGATCGTCTTCGTCCTCCTCAACGACATCGTCAAGCTGCTGCCCAACGGATGGCGCAGCCTGAATCCTTTCTAGGCTGAAGGAGGAGCGGATGTTCCCTCGCCGTGAGACGCGTGCGATTCAGGTGGGAGGGGTCGCCGTCGGCGGCGGCGCCCCGGTCGTCGTCCAGGCCATGACCAAGACGGACACCCGGGATGTCCGGGCGACCGTTGCGGAGATCCGCCGGCTGGAAAAAGCGGGGGCGGAGATCGTCCGCCTGGCCGTCCCGGATCGGGCCGCGGCGGCCGCGCTCCGGGAGATCGGGAAACGCGTCCGCGTGCCCCTCATCGGCGACATCCACTTCGACCACCGCCTGGCCCTGGCCGCCCTCGACGCGGGCATCGACGGCCTGCGCCTCAACCCCGGCAACATCGGCTCGCCGGACAAGGTCCGCGAGGTCGTCCGGGCGGCGGCGGAGAGGGGAGTCCCCATCCGGATCGGCGTCAACTCCGGTTCGCTGGAAAAGGACATCCTGGCCCGGGCCGGAGGAGTGACCGCCGGAGCGATGGTCGAAAGCGCCCTAAGGCACGTCCGCATCCTCGAGGACCTCGATTTCCGGCTCATCAAGATCTCCCTCAAGGCTTCCGACATCCCGCGGACCCTCGAGGCCTACCGCCTCCTGGCCGGCCGGGTGGACTATCCTTTTCACGCCGGGATCACCGAGGCCGGCAGGCTCCTCGCCGGGAGCGTCAAGTCCTCGGCCGGGCTCGGCCTTCTCCTGGCCGAGGGCCTTGCCGACACGGTCCGCGTTTCCCTGACGGCCCCGCCCGAGAAGGAGGTCTTCGTCGCCTGGCAGATCCTTCAGGCCATGGGCATCCGGGCCCGGGGCGCGAGCTTCGTCTCCTGTCCCACTTGCGGCCGCTCCGAGGTCGACATGATGACCGTGGCCGCCCGCGTCGAAAAGGCCGTCCTCGGGCTTCGCTTGCCGCTCACGGTGGCGGTCATGGGCTGTACCGTCAACGGGCCGGGTGAGGCCAAGGCAGCCGATATCGGCCTCGCCTGCGGCCGCGAGAGCGGGGTCATCTTCAGGAAGGGGAAGCTCCTGCGCCGGGTCCCGGCCGCGCGGATGGCCGACGAGCTCATCGCCGAGATCGTGAAGCTCGCCGCAGATCC
>MEYF01000053.1:0-10318 GCA_001775755.1 Candidatus Aminicenantes bacterium RBG_19FT_COMBO_65_30
GACCCCGCCGTTTCACAACCGTGACATGCCGGGGAAGGCTCAGTACGACCCCGCCGTTTCACAACCGTGACATGCCGGGGAAGGCTCAGTACGCTTCGATCCCCGCGCGGAGCTCGGCGATCAGCTCCTTGACGGAGACGACCTTGTTCACCCGGTAGGCATTCTGCCCGCAGAACACCAGGCCCCGGTCCATATCTCCCTGATACGCGCTTACCAGGGCTTGGGCGATGCAGTAGCGGGCTACTGCGATGTTGCACGTCGTCAGGCAGCGGTAGGGGCACTTAAGCCGGGCCAGGGTGTCGTTCTCGAGGTTCCGCAGGAATTGATTACGGATGGCCCGTCCCGGAAGCCCGACCGGGCTATCGATGATGACGATATCGTCCTCTTTGGAATCGAGATACGCCTGCTTGAACTCCGGGGCGACCTCGCATTCGTCGGTGCAGACGAAACGCGTGGCCATTTGGACGCCCGCGGCGCCCGCCTGAAGCATCCGGGCGATGTCCGCCCCGGTGAAAATGCCGCCCCCGGCGATCACCGGGATCTTTCGTCCGTGCTTTTCCTCGAACGGCTCGACCGCCGCGAGGACTTCAGGGAGAAGAACGGAAAGAGAGTACTTCTCGGGCTCCCGCAGCTGTTCGAACGAGAATCCCAAATGCCCTCCCGCCAGGGGGCCTTCGAGAATGACCGCGTCGGCCGTTCTCGCATAGCGCTTGTCCCACGTCCTGAGAACGAGGTCCGCAGCCCGGCCGGAGCTGATGATGGGGAGGAGCTTGACCGTCGCGTCGTCGACCATCTCGGGCAGCTTGAGGGGCAGGGAAGCGCCCGAAACGATGATCTTGATCCCTTCCCGGACCGATGTCTGGATCAAGTCCCGCGCGTTGCTCAGCACCCCAAGGATGTTGATAGCGAGAGGCCCGTCGGTCATGCTCTTGGCCCGCCGGATCTCATGGATCAGCGCGTTGCGGGAGACGTTTTCGAAATCGGTCTTAGACGCCTCGATATCGCCCAATCCGACGGCGGCGATGGTGCCGATCCCGCCCTCGTTGGCCACGGCCGAGGCCAGGCGGGCCAGGGAGACCCGGACGCCCATGCCGCCCTGAATGAGGGGAAAAGGAACGTGGATATCCCCGATGTCCAGGGGAGGGATCTTCATTGTTCGCCTCCGATCTTCGTGACGGCCAGGCAGGCGTTCCCTCCGCCGAAGCCGAAGGAATTGCTGAGCGCCGCTTTCAGATCAAGATGTTCCGCCCGACCCGGAACATAATCCAGGGGGCACTCCGGATCGGGCTCCCGGTAGTTGATGGTCGGGGGAACGATGCCCGTGGATACGCTCATGACCGTGGCGATGAACTCGACCGCCCCGGCGGCGGCCATAAGGTGACCGATCATGGACTTGATGGAGCTGACTTTGAGGCGCCGCGCATGCGGCCCGAAGACCGCCTGGATGGCCGCGCTCTCGCGACTGTCGTTGAGGACGGTGGACGTTCCGTGGGCGTTGATGTGACCTACCCCCTCGGGTTTCAGGCCGGCATCGTCCAGGGCCCGCCGCATGACCCGGATCATGCCGTCGCCCGCGGGATCCGGAGCGGTGAGGTGATAGGCGTCGGCCGTGTTTCCGTATCCGGCCGCTTCGGCATAGATGCGGGCGCCGCGCCCTCGCGCGTGGTCGAGGCTTTCGAGCACGATGACGCCGGCCCCTTCTCCCATGACGAAGCCGTCGCGCCCCTTGTCGAACGGCCGTGATGCGCCCTCGGGATCGTCGTTCCGGCGCGACATGGAACGGTTGGCGCAGAACCCTCCGTAGGAGAGGGGCGTGAGGCAGGCTTCGGAACCGCCGGCGAGCATCACGTCCGCGTCCCCCCGCTGAATGGTCTGCAGGGCGTCCCCGATGGCATTGGCGCCCGTGGAGCAGGCGACGGAGGGGGCGGAAAGAGGGCCTTTCAGACCGAAGCGGATGGAGACTTGGCAGGCGGCCATGTTCACCAAAACCTTGCTTACGAAGAAGGGGTCCAAGGACCCTGGCCCGCGCCGGTCCATTCGGGCGTGCCCGCCCTCGATGGTCTCCGAACCCCCGATGCCGGAGCCGATGATGACCCCTGCCCGGGGGGCGACGAACGGGAACCCCTGAAGTCCGCTGTCGGCCATCGCCATATCTGCTGCGGCAACGGCGAATTGGGTGAACCGGTCCATCCGGCCCGCGGACTTCCGGTCGATCCACCGCTCCGGATCAAAATCCCGGACCTCGGAGGCCATGGTCGAGGGGTATCCGGTCGGATCGAAACGGGTCAGGCGGGCGATCCCGTTTCTCCCGGACACGAGGCCGCGCCAGAATTCGTCCAGACCGGTCCCCACGGACGCGACGACGCCCATCCCGGTGACGACCACTTTGCGTTCGTTGGGCATATTGACTAATAAATACCCTCTCTGGGGCCGGATAGCAAGTAAACGCAATGACTCGCGCAATATAATCTTGACCCGCCCCCTGGTGAGGCGCCGCATCATTAAAGATTTCGGCCAAATCACGCAGGATGACTTGTTACTCCGGATCCGAAGGCAGAACTCTTAAACGAACATGTCCTCGAAAGTGGACAATTCCTTGCGCCCTGGGAGGGGAAAGCCAACTTCTAAAGGGCCCGGCTACCTTCGGCCTGATATGTTATAAGTAAATTAAAATAAATGAGTTAGCCTAATTCGTTTGGCAATTTTTTTCCTTTGGTACGGTTCTTGCTAAATAGTCTTATGGAACGACCGAATGAACGACTATCAAGGAGGAAAGGCCATGAAAGCTAGAAGGCTATCATTGCTGGTCCTGGCCATCATCATCCTGACGACCATTTCCTGTTATCGTCCCTACGGATACCATCTCTACCCCGATACGCCTCGTTTCGCGCCGACCAATCCTCCGGCCGTCGATCTTTTGAGGCGAGAACCGCGTCGCGACCATATCCGCTTGGGCGAGGTTTGGATCCGGCCCAGCCGCTGGGCGGACCGCTTCTATGTCGAGGGCCTGCTCCGGGAGAAGGCCGCCCTCATGGGGGCCGACGCGCTGGTCATCGTCGCCGACCGATATTTCCGCGATGGGATCGTCTATAATTATTGGCGTGGCCCGAGGCCGGTCTACAGGCGACAGATCGTCGGCATCGCCATCCGCTACCGGCGATAGCGGAACAAACCAACCCTACTTCTGCGGCCCCCTTTCCGCCTCGATAAGGGCCTTGAGGTCGATCTCCTTGACTTTGCCCACGCTCGACAGGGGCTTGTCGAACTTCTTCTCATCGCCGACGACCATGACGATCATCTTGGCCGGGTCCATGTACTTCTTGGCCGCCTCGAGGACGTCCTGCTTGGTGACCTTGCGGATGTTGTCGATGTAGGTGTCGAGGTAGCTGTCGGCGAAGCCCTGGAGCTTGAGCGCCATGACCCGCGACATGACCTGGTTCTTCTGCTCGAAGTTGAAGACGAAGCTGTTGATGATGGAGTTTTTGGCCGTCTCGATCTCCTCATCGCTCACGAGGTTCGTTTGGAGATCCTGGATGATGCCCTTGATGAGCCCGAGGGCCTCGGTGAACTGGGCCGCCTTGAGCTGGGAGCCAACCATGAAAGACCCGCGGTCGCGACCCGCGCCTATCCCGCCGTAGACGCCGTAGGTCAGGCCGCGGTTCGAACGGAGCTCCTTCATCAGCCGGGCGGTGAATCCGCCGCCGCCGAAGATGTCGTTCAGGACGTCGAGCTTGTACTGGTCGGGCCCGTTGCGGCGGACGCCGAGGTGGCCCAGGAACATGTTGGCCTGGGGCGTGTCCTTGTAGGCGTAATAGATCGTGCCGTCGGCCCGCTCGGTCAGGGGGGCGGGCTCGGGCAGCTCGACCTTTGTCTTGGCCCAGCCTTTGAAGACCCGGTTGAGGACCGCCTTGACCTCGGCGACCGGGACGTCGCCGGCGACGCCGAGCATGAGGTTCGTCGGGGAGAAGAACCGCTTGTGGAAGGCGGCCAGGTCCTCGGGTGTGATGGCCTTGAGGGTGGCCGGCGTCGCCCGCCGTCCGTAGGGGGAGTCGGCGCCATAGAGCTTTTCCTGGAACAGGGTATTCGAGACCTGGAAGGGCTGGTCCCAGCGCCGGCGCAGGCTCTCCAGGGACTGGTTTCGGGCCAGGTCGAGCTTGTCCTGAGGGAAGGCCGGGTTCATGACAAGATCGGCATAGACCTCCATGAGCTTGACGAAGTCCTTCTTGAGGGCGCTGCCGGTCGCGGTCATGAATTCCGAGCCGCCCATGGCCTCGACCGTGGCCGCGATGAACTCGAGCTCCTCGTTGATCCGGTCGCCGCTGAGGGTCTTCGTCCCGCCGGTGCGGAGGACGGTCGCCGTGAGCTGGGCCAGGCCGGTTTTCCCGGCCGGCTCGTAGAGGCTCCCTCCCCGGAAGTAGCCGAGGACCCAGACGAGCGGCAGCTCCGTGTCCTGAAGGTAGGCGACCTGGATGCCGTTCCCCAGGGTGAACATAACAGGCTTCGGCATCTTGAACGCGAGGGCAGGCGGAGCGGAGAGCTCGCGCGGGTGCCTCTGGCCGAGGACCGGCAGAGCCAGGACGAGGAAGGCGACCGCGAAGGCCGCGAAGACTTGCGTTTTGGTGCGTTTCATTGTCGTTCTCCCTTCCTCAGGACGCCTTGGCCTTCTTGACGAGGTAGGCCACCGTCCGGTTCTCCGGCGTGAGATAGGTTTTGGCGAAGTCCATGACGTCTGGCGCCGTGACCGCCGCGATAAGCTCCCTGTATTTCTTGAACAGCTTCCAGTCGCCATACAGCAGCTGGTACTCCACGAGCGTCATGGCGATGCCGAAGTTTGAGCTCATCGAGCGGATGTAGCTGGCGTCGATGTTGTTCTTGACTTTCTGGAGCTCCCGCTCCGACACGGGCTCGATCTTGACTTTCTCGACGTGCTCGAGGACGGACTTCTCGACCTCTTCGACCGTGTGGGGGAACCTGGGCACGGCGTTGAAGCCGAAGAGGTTCGGGTAGCGATCGCCGGGGAACGCCGCGAGGCCGGACACGGAAACAGCGAGCTGTTTGTCCTGGATGAGGTCCTTGTAGATGCGCGACGTCCGGCCCCTCGTCAGAATATAAGCCAAGACATTGGCCGCGGCGTCCTCCTTCGACGGGAAGTTCGGCTTATGGTAGCCCATCATGAGCTGGGGCTCGGCGTCGAACTCGAAGCGGACACGGCGCTCGCCGAGCTGTTTGGGCTCGACCGTGCGGAAGACGGGCGGGTCCTCGCCGCGGGGGATGTCGCCGAAGTACTTCTCGACGAGAGGGATGGCCTTCTCCGGATAGATATCGCCGACGATGGCCAGCACGCAGTTGTTCGGCGTGTAGTACCTATTCTTGAAGGCCTGTGCCTCCTCGAGGGTCACCGAGTTGATGTCGGACGCCCAGCCGACGACGGGGTTCTTGTAGGGGTGGGCGATGAAGGCCGCGCCCATGAACATCTCGCTGAGGAGCCGGGTGGGGACAGCGTCGGTCGTCTGCTTGCGCTCTTCCTGGATGACGCTCCGCTCGATGTAGAACTCGCGCAGGACCGTGTTCCGGATGCGCTCGGACTCCATGAGGCAGAAGAGCTCGAACCGGTTCGCCGGCAGGCTGATCATGTACATCGTCTGGTCGGTGCCCGTCCCGGCGTTTAGGCCGGTGCCGCCGACGTTGCTGTAGACGAGGTCGATCTCGTCTTTGACGATATAGGCTTTCTGCTCCTCTTCGAGCTTGGTGAGATCGGCGCGGAGCCGGGCGATCTTCTCCTTGTCGCCCTGGTCTCCTTTGGCCAGCTCGACGCTCCACTCGCGGCCGACCTGGGCGATCTTGTCCATGAGGACCTTCTCTTTCCCGTAGTCCTTGGTCCCGATCTTGGGCGTGCCTTTGAAGGCCATGTGTTCGAAGAGGTGGGCGGTCCCAGTGATGCCGGGGTATTCGTCGACCGACCCGACCTTGAATCCGTACAACGTGCTGAAGACCGGCGCGCCGTGGCGCTCGGCGAAAATGACCGTCAGGCCGTTCTTCAGGGTGTGCGCGGTCACCTTCTCCTCCAGGCTCTGGGCCGGCAGAACGGCCGGGCCGAGGGCCAAAACGAAGGCCAGCAGAAGACAAGATTGTTTGATCCGTTTTGTGATGGTCATGGCCACCTCCCCCGATGATAGTGCGCCGCCCGCCCGCAAAAGTCAATCGTGCGGCCTCAGGGTTTTTCAGAGACCGCGCATCAGCCAATTCCGGTTGGTCAGGCTCCTCCTGCCGGTCAAGCCGCGGGCTTGTCCGATTCCCGGAAGGCCGGGTGGCGGGCGGCCGCCAGGTTGACGATGCGGCTGCCCATTTCGCCGTAGGAGTAGCCCTCTTCGGCCGCGGCGTAGGTCAGCGAGGTCTGTGCGTTGATATCGGGGTTCGGGTTGACGTCGAGGACGTAGAAGATCCCGTCGCGCAACCGCACGTCGATCCGGCCGTAGTCCCGGCAGCCGGTGGCCCTGTATGTGGCCAGCACGATCTGCTCCAGCGCGGAGCGGGCCGAGGGGTCCAGCTCCGCCGGCACGCGCAGGTCGATTGTTTCGTAGAGACGGGATCCCGGAACGTACTTGGCCTCGTACGTGAAGAGTCGGTCGCGGATGTCCGTCAGCGCGCCGTAATCCATTTCCGCCACGGGGAGCATGGTCACCCTGCCGTTGCCCCAAGCCGAAACGTGGAACTCCCGCCCATCGATGAATTGCTCGACCAGGGCGGGCTGCTTGTGTTCGTCGAGGATAAAGGCGATGCGGCCTTCGAGCTCGGCCGGCGAGGCGACGACGGACTCGGGGGAGATGCCGATGCTGCAGTGCTCGTGGGCCGCCTTGACGATGGCCGGGAAAATGTCCCATCCGTCGGCTCCCGGCTCGCCAAAGACGGCCCAGGGAGGGGTGGGCAGATTCCATTCCTCGAGAATGCGCTTGACCTGCGGTTTGTCGTGGGACAGGGACAGCACGTTGGACGGCGAGCCCGTGAAAACGAAGCCCAGCCGCTCCAGGACCGCGGCCACCTCCGGTTCGCTGCGGGGGACGCCGGGGAGCTCCTCGCACCAGTTGAACACGATGTGATCCCGGGGATCGTAGGATTCGAGCCGACCGGCGAGGCGTTCGTCTTCGACGGCCAGGAGTTCGACCTGATGGCCAAGCCCCGCCAGCGCGTCGCCGAGCATCGAGACATCCTGTTCGGCTTCCCGGCTTTCCTCCGGAGTCCAGTCGGGACTCATGTTGTGGAGCAGGAGGACCGGCAGATCGCGACGGAAGCTATTCATAGCCGTCTCGAACTCCTCTCTCTTTTTTACGGGAGGATGATGAGGACGTGAGCCGGGCGCGCGTTTTTATATTATCGAACGACGGGATACACTTGTTTTTTTTTCGTCGACTGAAGCGCTCTAACATGACTTGGTTTTAGATTAGCACAGACGACCCCACGTGATGCAAGGAAAAAAAAGAAAAAAAATTTTGGGCGCGCGGTCCTTAGCGCGAGACCTTGACGGCGGCCATCGCGGTTTTGGATGGATCGCTTTCGGATGTCGCGCGCAGGATTATTGTCGCCGACTTAGCGCTCTCTGCATCCCCGCGGGATACATAAACGGTCACCGGCCGGGACGCGCCGGCCTTGACCGCGGCCAGGCCGGTGAGCAGCCGCGCGGCCCAGCCCTTGCCTTCGACGGAAACGGAAAGCCGATAGACATCGGAATCGAAGTGCGCGCCCGGGTGCTTCGCCTGCCCGCTCGAACCCGCATCGGTCGTCGCCCCCTTGCCCGTGTTCGCCAACGTGAACATGACCGGGGTGTCCGGCTGTTTGACCTTCAGGCCTGGCTGCGCCGCCAACGCCGCGCCCCGTTCCCCCGGTCCCGCGCCGTCGAGCGACCGGACGGCCAGCGTGTAGACGAGGATCCCATCCTTATCTCTTCTGAGGTCGATCACGTAGAAGCGCAGCCGGTTGGGCGTATCTTCCCATTCGTATGAACTGCCCGAGTCGAGCCCGGCGTGGAAGAGGGCGTCGTTGAGCTGGCGGTAGTCGGCCACCGTCCGCGTCACCTTCTTGCCGTTGGGCTTGACGTAATCGACCATGGCGATGTCTTCAGGGTGGGCGTCGATAACCCAGATATAGCTGTTGAACTCGTTCGGGCCGCCGTTCCGGCCGCGCAGGCTGTCCTTGTTCTTAGCGATGAGGACGCCGTTGTCGGGGGTGAAGGAGTCGTAGCCGATGCGCTGGACGACCTCGAGCGAGTAGAAGTTGTAGTTCGGAGTTCCCGCGGATAGGGGATTCGTTGCGGGATCGTCGGGCGGCGTCCGATCGACGGGCTCCGCGCCGTCGAGCTTGACGAGGATTCCGGCAAAAGTGTCTGGAAGGGGATCGACGGCCCGCGCCGTGACCTCGGCCACCGCAAGCCCGGATTCCGCCAGGCCGCTCCTCGTGAGCGTCAGGAGCTCCGACTCGTCGATGAACTTGTTTTCCAGGCGATTACGCACCATCAGGCCGGCGGGCATGGCCGCGCCCTGGGTCGGCGGCACCACCCAGCGCTTGTGCGGTCCGCCCGGTCCGTTGAAACTTCCCCGGTCCATCATGTCCCACGGTCCGGCGGCGACCCGCCGGTAGGGTTTGATATACGGGTTGTTATTGAGGTCGGGGAGACGGAAGGCGAAATGACCGAGCTCGTGGGTGATCGTCCCCGAGTTCTCGCCCTGGCGCATCGAGGACAGCCCCCACTGCTGGGAGCCGGCCAGCCAGCTCGTCCACTCGACGTACCGCGTCGGGATCCAGCGGGGCTTGGCCGGGTTGGGATTGCCCCACTCGGCCGGGATATCCTCTTTGGTGTTGAACTTCATCTCGCCGAATTCCTGCCAGACGCCCGTCTCGTCGTAGCTCGCGTAGAGGCGCAGGATGGCGTCGAAGTCCTTGCGGACGTCCCGGCCGAGCTCGGCCGCCCACACGGCGTCGCAATCCCTCTCCATGCGGCTGTCGGCCTTGCTGCCGTCGGGGGTTTCGTCGTTCTGGCCGTATTCGTTGAGGCCATAGGCCCAGATGGGTTTCGGCATGCGGTACGGGCCGAACACCTCGACCTCGGTGATGCCGAATTTCCCCCGGGACTGCTCCATCCAGTAGCCGTTGATGGTCTGGCCGTGATTGACCGGACTCGGCTTCATGAAGAAGTCAGCATAGAACTGCGGGACTTTCTCGCGGGCCATAGGTTCGATCTGCGGGTTGCCGAAGGGATCGGAGCCCTTGGGAAGACTGACCACGAAGGGCTGGCCCGGGAAATCGATGCCGACGACGGCCAGGCGGAAGCCGCGCTCCGGCTTGAGGGAGGGGTCCGCCCAGTTATGCCCCGGGATGGGGCGATAATCAGCCCAGGTCATGAGGTCCTGATCTTGGACCCGCTGGGGGTCGATGGGGGGCAAGGATCCGCCTGCCGGCTTGCGTGACTGGGACGCGGTCGAAGTCGATAGGATGATGGAGACGCAGGCGACTCCCAGCGTCGCCATGAGGCGGGTTTTTTTATGCTTGGCCATGGGTCCTCTTTTCCTTGGAGATCGGTTCATAGAGAAATTACCATATAACAGATGAAAAATTGGAGAAAATATTGACTATGATATACTCTCCCTGATTATTTTGCCCTGTAAGCCGCGCGGTTCGATCCGTGCCGGCGCGTTTGAGGAATGAGCTTCAGGGAGGATGTCGATGGCTAGGAAGCCGGCTCTCGGCGCGGCCATTTTATTCCTCGGCTTGGCGTCCGTTCCGTGCCCCGCCGGAACGCAAACCGCGTCAGGGGTTACACCCGCGACGATCGAAAAGGGCGATTTCCGGTTCTCCTGCGACGACCGCGGCATCTCCGGACTGGCCAATCCGCAAGACCCCTTCGGCGCGACCCTTATGCCGTCCGCGGCTACGGGAACACGTGGGCAGGGGGCTGGCCAGGACCGGGGCCGCGCGCCCGTCGCCGGCCTCATCGTGCGCTATCGCTCCTCCGGCTCCGGGGAGTGGGCCGACCTCGTGCCGCGCGGGGCGAAGTGGGAAGCTTCGCCCGAAGCCGGGATCGTATCCTACACGAGCGGCGGCCCGTTGGCGCCCCTCAAGGTCTTCGAGACCTTCAAGACCGACGGCCGTGTGCTCGACTGGACGATCAACCTCGAAACGACGGGGAAGCTCCCCGTCCAGGTCGGGGACCTGGGCATCAGCGTCCCTTCGGTCGGGCCGACGGGAGAAAACCCTATCCAGATCTTCGAGCGCGGCTTCCTCAGACACCAGTTCGTCTCCGGTCACGGCTCGTTTTTCTACTTCGTGC